>JBHHVD010000161.1:0-1563 GCA_046754105.1 Candidatus Krumholzibacteriia bacterium | reverse complement strand
CTTGATGTCGGCATCCACCACCCATCGCCGGCCTCGTCGTAGTCCATGCCTAATCCGTTCCCGCGCCTGATGCGCGGATCGCCTCGGCCGAAACCCGTACGAGCACTCGACGAAATCGGCTTCGAAGATCGGTTCGATGACCAGCTTCACTGCCGCCTGGATGACCCGGTCCCGAATTGCGGGCACCCCAAGATGCCGTTCCCCGCCCGTCCGTTTGGGGATTGTCACCCGCCGAACCGCCTGCGGTCTGTAGCGGCCCTCGATTAGCTCCACGCGAAGTTGTTCGAGAAACTCTGCTACGCCCGCCGCTTCGATTGCCTCGATGGTTTCCGCGTCCACGCCGGGGCCTCCCCCCTTGCGGGCCACCTCCGTCCACGCCCTCCCTAGTGTACCGTCCGCGAAGTGGCTTGACAACAGAGCATCTGCATGATATCTAGCTACCATGTTCAAGGCTGCGTCGCCCCTGCACCTGGACACGAACCAGCGCAAACGCCTCGAGTTCCTGGTGCGCGCGGGCAACACGCCCCAGAAGCTCGTCGACCGGGCGCGGATCATCCTGCTGGCCGCGGCCGGACGCCCGAATGCCGCCATTGCCCGCGAGGTGGGGGTGAGCCGCCCGACCGTGCTCTTGTGGCGGGAGCGTTTCGCCGCGGCTGGCGTGCCCGGCCTCTCGTACGAGAAGCCGCGGCCCGGCCGGAAGCCCACCATTGCGCCCGCCACGGTCCAGGCGGTCGTCGAAGCGACACTCCACACGACCCCGCCCGCCGCCACGCACTGGAGCGTGCGCCGCATGGCGCAGGCCCAAGGCCTCGGGCGCACCACCGTCCATCGCATCTGGCGTCAGCACGGCCTGCAGCCCCATCGCGTGGAGACCTTCAAGCTCTCGCGGGATCCGCACTTCGTCGAGAAGCTGCGGGACATCGTGGGCCTGTATCTCGATCCGCCCGACAAGGCGCTCGTGTTTGCGGTCGACGAGAAGAGTCAGATCCAAGCGCTGGACCGGACCGCCCCACTGCTGCCGTTGCGGCCGGGGCTCGCGGCCCGGCAGACGCACGACTACAAGCGGCACGGGACGACGACCCTCTACGCCGCGCTCAGCCTGCTCGACGGTACCGTGGTCGGCGAGTGCCTGCCGCGCCATCGGAGCCGGGAGTTCATTCACTTCCTGCGCCGCTTGGATCGCGAGGCGCCTCCGGGGGTGGACCTTCACCTGATTGTCGACAACGCCAGCACGCACAAGAGCCCCCCGGTCCAGCGCTGGTTGCGTCGTCATCCCCGGTTTCATCTCCACTTCACCCCGACGAGTTGCTCGTGGCTCAACCTGGTCGAGCGCTGGTTTCGCGAGATCACACAGCAGCGCATCCGCCGCGGCACGTTCACCAGCGTCAAAGCGCTGATCGCCGCCATCGAGGAATACCTGGCCGAGTACAATCGCAACCCGAAGCGGTTCGTGTGGACGAAAGAAGCAGACATGATCCTTGAGAAGATCACACGTTGTAAAGCCGCGTTAGGGACAGCACACTAGGCAACGCGATCGGCCTTCTCGCTGCGACGCGGGCGTGT
>JBHHVD010000160.1:0-1585 GCA_046754105.1 Candidatus Krumholzibacteriia bacterium | reverse complement strand
GGTCCAATCCGGCTTGAAGACGACCTGCGGGACGCCACGGTTGTCGGCCCACTTGGCGGCGATGAGCTCGGCGCCGCGAGGCGCGCCGCCGTGCAGCAGGACCATGCCGGGGTGCGCAGCCTGCTAGCTGACGTAATCCCGCGCTCCTACCCTTCAAGGTATGGAGTGCTGTCCTCCGATCCGAGCACAATCGAGGTTCGATTTGAAACGGCCTCAGGTCAGGATCAGGAGAACAGCAATGGAATACTACGTTGGTTTGGATGTTTCCGTGAAGACGACGGCGATCTGCATTGTCGATGGGACGGGGGACGTGGTTCGCGAAGCGGCTCTGGTGACGGAGCCGGAGACGTTGGCGGCGTTTCTGCGGGGGCTGGGTCTCGATATGGTCCGTGTCGGTCATGAAGCCGGACCGATGTCGGCGTGGCTTCACGAGGGGTTGGAAGCGGCTGGACTGCCGGTTGTCTGCGTCGAGGCGCGTCACATGAAGTCGGCGCTGTCGGCGATGGTCAACAAGACGGACCGCAACGATGCTCGGGGGATTGCGCAGATGATGCGGACGGGTTGGTACAAGCGGGTCCATGTGAAGGGACAGGATGCGAGGCGGCTTCGGCTTCTTTTGACCAACCGCCGGACGCTGATCGACCAGCGCTGTCATGTGGAACAGGTGATCCGCGGCACTTTGAAGGGGTTCGGATTGAAGGTCGGCGTTGTCGGCCGTCGTGGTTTCGAGGCACGGATCATGGAACTTCTGGCCGAGCGAACGGACCTTGTCGGCCTGGTCGAGCCGCTTCTGGTCGCACACCGGGCGATCATGGAACAGGGCGCGGTGTTGGACCGCAAGCTGCGCGAGGCGGTCCGCGAGGACGCCGTCTGCCGCCGTCTGATGACGGTTCCCGGTGTCGGCCCCGTGGTGGCGGCGAGCTTCCGGTCTGGCGTGGACACGGCGGAGCGGTTCGGGCGCTCGCGGGCGCTTACTTCGGCCTGACACCGAGGAAATACGAGTCGGGCGAGACGAGCCGGACGGGACGGATATCGAAATGCGGCGACGGCGCGGTGCGGACGGCTCTTTACGAGGCGGCCAACATCCTGTTGACCCGGGTCAAAAGCTGGTGCGCCCTCAAGGCCTGGGGGCTGCGTCTGGCCAGGCACGCCGGGATGCAGAAGGCCAAGGTGGCCGTGGCCCGCAAGCTGGCGGTCATCCTGCATCGCATGTGGCGCGATGGCGTTGACTTCCGCATGCGCAAGGAGGTGACGGCGTAGACGCAACAGCAAGGGAAACACCGAGCTTCCGCCCACTAGGCGGAACGATGTCCCCGCCGGGACGAGGGCAAGGACGAGACCGCAATTCGGGTTGTCGGCCGCTCCTTCGGGATCGAGACCACGCGCGTTCTAGCTTGATCCGTCCTTCCCTGACCACAGCATGTGGCGGCCCCATCGATGGCATCAGGGGCGCCGACCACGGAGAGAAGCCAGGAGCCCGGCGGTGGCATCAAGAAGATCGGAGCTTGACAGCAACTGCGGGATTAGAGAAGCCCGGATTATTCACGAGGCGGTGTAAAAGGGTCGGTGAGCGTGGATTAAACTG
>JBHHVD010000159.1:0-1629 GCA_046754105.1 Candidatus Krumholzibacteriia bacterium | reverse complement strand
TCTCGTTCTGGAGTAACTCGGAGAAGATGGCGGCCCGTTTGGCCCCACAGGAAGGGCAGAGTCCCCGCCCCTTGCAGGAAAAGGCTACGAGAAACTCGTTGGGGCAGGCGGTGCACTTGACGCGGGCGAAGCCGGATTCGAACAGGCCGCAGTCGTAATATCTGGCGACGGCGGTGTCGTAGAAACCCCGCCAGAACCCGTAGCGTTGCTCGAAGCGCTCCTCCCACAGGCCTTTGACGGTCTCGTAGTGGGCTTCGAGAAGCTGGTAGAGCGAGGTGGCGCGAGGGGTCCGCGGCCGGTAGCGAGGTGGGCAGGGCTCCGCCCTGGGAAGAAAGCCAGGGGTTGCCGCCATGGTCCCCATGGCGGGGTAAGACGAGATCCGCTACCGAAAACCTCCCTCGCACCAAAAGAAAATCGTGATCGCGACCGGCTCCGAAGACGGAGCCGCCAACACCATCAATGGGATGTGGGACGTTTTCGCGGCGCGCACGGTGGAGCAAGCGCAACAGGCGCTGCGCCGGTATACGCTCTCCGCCAATTGGCTGCGGCTCCGGCGATTGATTCAGGATCGCCGCCATGGTCTCGAGGTGGTTGTCGGACCGGAATGGGTGCCGCCCGGCCGCGAGCTCGTAGAGCACGATGCCCAGCGAGAACAAATCCGCGGATGGCTGAGCGGGAAAGCCCTTCAACTGCTCCGGCGCCATGTAGGGGATCGTCCCCATGATCGCGCCGTCCGCCGTCAAGTTCCGGACGCGGGTAGGCTCGGTGGCAGGGTCGCTGTTCGCGCTCCCCTCGAGGCCAGCGACCGGCACGCCCCCCGTCTGGGCGAGACCGAAATCGAGCACTTTCACGCGGCCGTCCTCCGTCAGCATGATGTTCGCCGGCTTTAGATCGCGGTGCACGATGCCGCGCTCGTGGGCGGCCCGTAGCGCGTCGGCGATCTCACTTCCGATTCGCAGGACCGTGTCGATACGGAGGTCCTCGCGCGCCCGATCGGCCAGCGTTTGACCGGCGACCAGCTCCATCGTGATCACGGGCACACCGTCAATGTCCTCGACGGAGTAGAGCGTCACGACGTTCGGATGGTTGAGAGCCGCGACTGACCGGGCCTCGCGCTCGAACCGCTCGCGCTCGATCATTCGCCACGTCTGCCGGGAGCGTTTTGATGGCGATATCACGACGAAGTCGGGTGTCGCGAGCCGACACCGCGCGAGCCGGAATGCAGCATGAACCACACGTCATCGTTCTCGTTCACGCAAATCTCGATGAAGTGGTTGCCCGAGCCGAGCGTACCCAGATGGTTGGCCGGATGAGCGTTCCGTTCCAGCTTTGGATATTTCGAGAACGTCGCCCGTGAGCTCGGTGTGCCGTGTACGGTGCTCTTGACCAAAAACGCCGCCGCGAACAACGGCCTTGACAAGACCTATTAAAGACTGTATAAAGTCTACATGAAGACTCTCACGATTACGGACGCGAAGAAGAACCTCGGCAAGTGGCTCGCAGCGGCGGCCCGCGGAGACGATATCGGTATCGTGTGCGGCGCCGACGTCATTGCCCTACGCAAGGTGGATGTGGAGTCCACGGACTACGCGCAGCGCGAGTATGGAGCGAGCCGTGACGAGGTCGAGG
>JBHHVD010000158.1:0-1681 GCA_046754105.1 Candidatus Krumholzibacteriia bacterium | reverse complement strand
TCACCCGAACGCTCCAGCGCCGTCCCGTACTTATAGACGAAACTCAGCGGCACCTCCCTCCGCCGCTCTTCGAAACACGCCTCCACCAACTCCACCAGCCCTCCGTAGTTGCTGACGATCCACTCGGCATCGATGCAGCTCTTAATGAAATACCGCTCCCAAAGCCATTTCTTCTCCCCCCACTTGGCATCATCCAGGGTCCTGACATAGGTGATCCCGCCTTCGCACAGCCGCCGGATACTCGGGACGTCCTTTGCGTTCTTGGCGATCCGCAGCGCCTTGACCCGCCTGAGCAGTGCTTCCCGTACCATCCCCGCCCGCTCGAAGTGAAAGCCCAGGGCCTCGAGCCCGCTCATCCGCGTGTCGCGGTAGCCACCGAGGTAATCGACGAAGGCGTGGTGGATCTCCCGCCGGTCCTTCTCCGCGAGGCAGCGGTAGAACGCATCCCGTACGCCGGCGCTCACAAAGCGCAGGCGGTCGTCGCCGCGCTCGTACACCGTCTCCAGAACGCGGTATGGGCGAATGCTCTCCCTGGCTTCTCGCAGGGCCGCCTCGTCGAGGCCACTGAGTTCTTGCAGCTGCTCGGGCGAGAGCACATCGGGGTGGGCGCACAGCCACCGCAAAAGCTCGCGGCCGCTCTGCGGCAGTTCCTCTAAGAGCTTCTCGTAGTAGCGCGTGCTGGAAAGCGCCCGCTTCCCTCGGCCGCCGCCCGTCCCGCTGAAACGCCACCGGCCGCGCTCGTAGTGCAGCCGGTGATCGGCCACCGCCTCACGTAGCGACATCATGACCGCACCGCTGCTCTCGAGGTACGATTCGATATAATCCGCCAGGGAGCGCCGCTCCTTGACTCCCGACATGCGCCCGTGAAACGCGTCCACGATCGCTTCGACGTCGCCGGCCGCCGGCGGCGGGATCTCGAAGGCCTGGACAGCTTCCTCGCGCGCGCCCAGCTCGCAAAGTGCTTTGCCAAGCGCGGGGCTCGCATCGGCAACCACAAAAAATATCCCCGGCTCCTCGTCGTCGGTGATGGCCAGCTCGGCGTGGTTGATGGCGTGCTCCAGGAAATCCCTTTTCTCCTTGTCGAGGCTCTCGAGCCCATCCACCTCGAGCACGACGCCCCCCGGGCGGGCGAGCGTCTGCAGCCATTCCCATCCTCGGCGATAGCGGTCTACCACGATCGAGCCCGGGTCGACACCCCGGGACGGCCGCTCGTCCCCGCCCGCACCGACCAGCGATTCGTAGTCGCCCCCAAGCTCGACGACGTCAAACCCGCCGGGCAGGAGATCGGCCGTGACGATTTCCAAAAGATGGGTCTTGCCGCTCCCCGGCGGCCCGGACAACGTGATATAGCGCGTGAGTTTCGCGGGGTCGACGTGTTCGGGCTCGGCCTTGTCGGCCGCCTCGGCGAGCAGTTCATCCTGGATGCGGGCGAGGAGATCGCCGACCGACTCGCCTGTATCGAGGGCCTTCGGTGTCGTCTCGGCCGGGGCGGTTGTATCCACAGCGCCCGCAGGGCCCCGGCCGCCTGCGCCCCGGCCACCCGCGTCCGGCGCGCCGGCAGCACCCGCGCCATCCTCTCGCCGCCCGCGCGCGCGGAGCGCGTTTCGTACCTCGCCACTCCACTCTCCCAGACCCTTGCGAACCGCCCCTTTGCCGATCAGTCCCAGCGATTCGATGTAAC
>JBHHVD010000157.1:0-1779 GCA_046754105.1 Candidatus Krumholzibacteriia bacterium | reverse complement strand
GCACCTTCACGTTCTCGGAGGACGCGATCGGTTTCGCGACCCTCGAGGACATCTTCAGGAACTTCGGCACGGGAGAGACGGATGAAACGTAGGGGCGGGTTCTCTAATCGCGGTTTTGATGTCAAGCTCTCCGTTGGTCTCTGCCGGGGTCAGGGTTCTCTCCGTGGTAGGACGCGTGCCTCCACAACTTGGCGTCGGAGGAGGTGGGCGGATCAAGGTTTGAAACGGGGTTGCGCCGTGCGCACCACCATGGCCCCTAGCGATCTCGCCCCCGCCACCGTCCCGGCAGGGACCGCTTTCCGCTTGCGCGGAACCCGATTGTCGTTCGCCTCTCGCTCAGGCCGCGTCGGCGGCGCGGCGGAACGTGGCGCCGTCGATCCACATGCGATGCAGGATGACCGCGAGCTTGCGCGCCACGGCGACCTTGGCCTTCTTGAAGCCGACCCTCTTGGCCAGGCGGAGCCCCCAGTTCCTGAGCGCCGACCATTTCGAGCTGCGGGTCAACAGCACGCCGGCCGCCTCGAACAGCAGGCTGCGCACCATGCGATCGCCGCACTTGGAGATGCGCCCGCTGTAGTCGACCTCGCCCGAGCTGAAGCGCCTTGGCGTCAGCCCGAGATAGGCGCCGACGCTGGTCGAGCGCCGGAAGCGGTGCGCATCCTCCAGCGCGCATCTGTAGGCCATCGCGACGATCGGCCCGACGCCGTCGGCCGTCGTCAGCCGGCGGCACACCGCGTCTTCGCGCACCGCGGCGACGACGCGGCGATCGAGCTGCGCGATCTGTCTCAGCAACGTCGCGCGCACGGCCAACAGCGGGCCGATGACGGCCATCAGTCCGGGCCGCTCGCCGGTAAGCGCGCGCACGCGGACCTCGAACGCCCCGCCCGAGGCCTGGCCCACCCGCAGGCCGAAGGTCTTCAACAGACCCCGCGCCTGGTTCTCGACGTCGCGACGAAGCTTGACCAGAAGCGCGCGGCTGGCCAGCAGCGCCCGACCGCCGTGGGCGTCCAGACCCTTGACATGGACCTCCTTGAAGACGCCGATCCGCATCAGCTCGGCAATCCCCACCGCGTCGTTGCGGTCGGTCTTGTTGATGCGCCGCTTGAGGAACGGCTTGGCGTCGCGGGCGCAGATGCACACCACCGACAACCCGAGCCCCCTCAGCCCGTGCCACAGCCACGTCGTCAGAGGCCCGGTCTCGAGCCCAATCCGTCGGGCATCGGGCGCAGGGGCCGCGAGGAAGGCGGCGATCGTCGCCACCTCCGTCGCAACCTTGCCCTCGCCGACAATCCGTCCCCCACCGTCGATCACGCACAGCGAAGTCTCTTTCAACGAAACGTCCAATCCAACATACTGTTCCATGGTTGCTCTCCGCTTGTTCGATGCTTCCACGAGGCCGGCCCCGCGCCGGACCCCGAACGATTATGGAGAGCAACCACCACATACCGCCAGGCGGGCACCGCGATTACGCCATGTTTGAAACCCGCCCGTATGGCGTCCAAACCTCTAGCAGGCTCAGGCCGTGAAGCCCAGCACGTCGGCCATGCCGTAGAGGCCGGGGGCTTTTTCCACAAAGCGGCAGATGGCTTCCTTGAGTTCGTCAATGAGCACTGGTTTCAGCAGGTAATCAAATGCCCGTGCGCGTATGGCCCTGATGGCGTATTGGCTGTAGGCCGTGATGAGGATGAAGGTGGGATACACCTCCCGCCCGTTCACTTCATCAATGAGTTCGAATCCGGTTTTCCGGGGCAGTTCTATGTCGAGAAAGACAATGTCCGG
>JBHHVD010000156.1:0-1893 GCA_046754105.1 Candidatus Krumholzibacteriia bacterium | reverse complement strand
ATCTACGTGATCCGTACGAGCCTGCCCGACCAGCGTATGAAGGCCGAGCAGGTGGTGCTCAGCTACAAGCTGCTTAGCCAGAACGACCGGGCGTTTCGCTCGATGAAGGCCGTCGATCTGAACGTCAGGCCGATTCGTCACCGGCTCGAGAACCGAGTGCGGACCCATATCTTCCTGTGCATGCTGGCCTACTACAGAGGTGGACCCCGATGTTTGGACAGTTCGGCGGCCGCTGCTGTTTTGCGATGAGGACGCCGAGGCCAAGGCCCGGCGTGATCCGGTGGCCCCGGCCAAGCGCTCGTCTACGAAACCGGGGGAGGGTCAATCGGCGACATTGGCGACATCACCCGCGCGAAAACCCCTTGCCGGCTCCCGGTCGTGCTCACCCGCGACGAGGTACGCGCTCTCATAGACAACATCGACGGCACCCCGCGTATCATGGCCATGTTGCTCTATGGCGCGGGTCTTCGTTTGCTCGAGTGCTGCAGGCTTCGCGTCAAGGACGTCGATTTCACGACCAACCAGATCCTCGTGCGTGAGGGCAAGGGCAGAAAGGATCGAGTGACGCTCCTGCCATCGACAGTCAAGGGGCAGCTTCGTGAACACCTGGCTGTGGTGCGGCGGCAACACCGCCGTGATCTGCAAGCCGGCGCCGGTTGGGTCGAGCTGCCCTACGCATTCGGGCGCAAGAATCCGACCGCAGGACAAGCCTGGCCCTGGCAATGGGTGTTTCCCGCGACAAGGATGTACATTCACCGGTCCACCGGACAGCGGCGACGCCACCACCTGCACGAGACCGTACTGCAACGAGCCGTGAGCACCACTGCTCGTACCGCGGGACTGTCCAAGCGGGTTACCACGCACACTTTTCGGCATTCATTTGCCACGCACCTACTGGAAGCCGGTTACGACATAAGAACCGTGCAGGAGCTTCTCGGCCACCGAGATGTCACGACGACGATGATCTACACACACGTTCTAAACCGTGGCTGGGGTGCCGTCCGAAGCCCCGCCGATGATCTCGGCGAGCCGTTCCCCCAAGTCCCGGCCAACCTGTCGCCTACAGCCAAGTGCTAAGAGAATGTGATATATCTCCCCGCTCGCAACGCTAGACCGGGTGTAGAGTAAGGGGTCTAGCCGGTGCGCCGCCCGGCCGACCACTGCCGAGACGGGCCCGGTCTCATGCCACCGCGCTCACGACGAGCGACCGACGACCTTCGCAACACGGGCGATCTGGGCGGCAGGCTTCGCGCGGAACGCGTGTGCGAAAGCAAAGCCAGTGTGATTGTGATATCCAACTTACAGGCTGGGATATTGGTAATGTCGATTATGAAAGTTGACGAAAGCGCAGAGACGGCGGGAAGATCGAGAGGCTTTGATATAACACCATGCGCCCGTACCCGGAACACGGTATTCGATATGCTAGTTCCGTATACTTACTGTTAGCCCCTCTATGGCGGAACCCAGGTGGCAAAAGCGACCGGATACATAGCTTTAACCGACCCGGACTGGTATCGGCACCTCCGGTCCTTTGACCGTGTCGATGAGGTCAACTTCTGGCAGCCCCGTGGCGGGCGTGTGTTCCGGGCCTTGGCCCCTGGAGGTCTCTTCTTCTTCAAGTTGCGTGCGCCAGAGAAAGCGATTGCAGGTTTCGGATTCTTTCAGCGGTTCGAAATACTTCCAGCGTGGCTCGCCTGGGACTGTTTCTCTGAGATGAATGGTGCCTCGGACTTCGAGACGATGGTCGATCGCATCTTGCGACTTCGGAAAGAGTCGTTTTCGACCGCGAGACCCGGAGATTTCAAGATCGGCTGCATCATGATCACGGCCCCTTTCTTTTTTTCGGAAGAGAACTGGGTAGATCCGCCACACGATTGGGCCAGCACCGGTATT
>JBHHVD010000155.1:0-1897 GCA_046754105.1 Candidatus Krumholzibacteriia bacterium | reverse complement strand
ATGTTCACATGGGGCTTCGTCCTCTCAAACTTTGCTCTCGCCATTTCTTTCCTCCTTAACGCTGGACGGCTTTCCCTTGAAATCTGTTGACAAGTTCGTCGGCGATGCTCTGGGGAAGCGGCTCGTACTTCGAGAACTGCATCGTGTAAACGGCCCTGCCCTGGGTCAATGAGCGGAGCCGGTTCACGTATCCAAACATCTGCGCCAGCGGCACACGGGCGGCCACCACTTGAACGTCGCCCCGCGGGAACATACCCCCGATCTTTCCCCGTCTCGTGTTCAAATCACCGATCACATCCCCCATGTATTCCTCCGGGACCACCACTTCGACATCCATCGTCGGCTCGAGGATAACCGGCTGCGCTTTTCTCATCGCCTCCTTGAACGCTATGGATCCCGCCATTCGAAAGGCGATTTCGCTCGAATCAACGTCGTGGAACGAGCCGTCTACTAGTTGCACCCTGATGCCGATCACGGGGTAGCCCGCCACGACCCCGCCTGCCATCGCGTCGGAGATTCCGCGCTCCACCGACGGGATGAACTCCCGTGGTATCGCCCCGCCGACGATGTTGTTCTCGAACACAAAATCGTCGCCCTCCGCGTTGCGTTCGATAGCGATTTCCACGTGGCCGTATTGCCCGCGGCCGCCGGTTTGCTTGATGAACTTGCCTTCCGCCTCCGCAGAGGTCGAGATGGATTCGCGATAGGCGACCTGGGGTTTGCCAACGTTCGCTTCGACCTTGAACTCCCGAAGCATACGATCGACAAGAATCTCGAGATGCAGCTCACCCATTCCGGAAATAATGGTTTGCCCCGTTTCCTCATCCGGCTTGACCTGGAAAGTGGGATCTTCATCGCTCAGCTTGTCGAGGGCGGTTGAGAGCTTCTCCTGGTCCGCCCTTGTCCTGGGTTCGATCGCGACGGACATGACGGGTTCGGGGAAATGCATCTGCTCGAGCGCAATGGGGTGTTTGACGTCACAGATCGTGTGCCCGGTACTGGCCTTTTTCAGGCCGACTACCGCGGCGATATCACCTGAATAGATGGCATCACGTTCTTCGCGTTTGTTGGCATGCATCTGCACCAGGCGCCCGATCCGCTCCTTGTTGTTCGTCGAAACGTTTAGAATGCTGCTTCCCGCTTTTGCCACGCCGCTGTACACGCGTATGTAGGTCAGCTTGCCGATATGCTTGTCGGTCGTGATCTTGAAGACCAGAGCCGAAAACGGCTCGCCGTCACCGACCTTGCGGATCTCTTCCTTTGTTGTGTAGGGGTTGATTCCGACGACGGGGGGGACATCGACCGGCGCGGGCAGGTAATCGACCACGGCGTCGAGGAGTTTCTGGACTCCCTTGTTCTTGAATGCCGATCCGCAGAGCACGGGTACGAACTCGACGCTGAGCACCGCCTTGCGCAGCGCACCCAGGATGCGCTCTTCGCTCGAGTCCGCCTCGGTCAGGAAGTCGTGCATCAGATCGTCGTCGAACTCCGCCAGGCTTTCCAGCAAACCCTCCCGGTACTCCTTGGCCACTTCCATCATGTCCTGCGGGATCTCCACCTCTTCCGGTTTCGCACCGAGATCCTCACGCTTGTATAAATAGGCCTTCATCTTGACCAGATCGAGGATGCCCGTAAACATATCGCCGCTCCCAATCGGCAATTGAACGGGAACGGCGTTTGCACCCAGGCGGTTTCTCATCATGGAGACGACATTAAAAAAATCGGACCCCATTCGGTCCATTTTGTTGACAAAAGCAATTCTCGGAATCTGGTACTTGTCCGCCTGCCGCCATACCGTCTCCGACTGCGGTTCGACGCCGCCGACGGAACAAAAAATCGCCACGGCACCGTCGAGCACCCGGAGGCTTCGCTCCACTTCGACGGTGAAGTCGACGTG
>JBHHVD010000154.1:0-1987 GCA_046754105.1 Candidatus Krumholzibacteriia bacterium | reverse complement strand
GCCAACTCGCGTGCAGCCGCCGCGAGATCGCCCACCCGCGCCTCAAGGAACGCACCCGGCTCATAACCAACGATCATCCCCGGCAGAATCTCCCAGGTCCGCTCCTGCGGCTGTCGGATGAGCCAATCGCGGACACCGCCGGATAATCGCCCAGCCCAGGCCTCGCGGTCTTCCACCACGGCGGTCAGCTTTGGCGACCCGGGGTCCCCTGTCGGGTCGTCGCACAGCGGGAATTCGTGGGCGACGGGCGCGGCCGTTGTCGCGAGCAACCAGTCCTGTCGGGTGAAGGCCGCTCGCGCCAGGCCGTGTTCAAGCTCCACGACCGCGACGCGCCAACGGTGTCTGTTTCGACGATGCTCGAAGCCGGTCTCGCAACTGTACGCCAGCAGCAGAACACCCTCCCGGCTCTGGAATCCGGCAAGAAACTGTCGACTGTGGCCGATTCGCATCAGGGCGGCACATTGCAGCCGCTCGCCCCAGTCTTGCGCCGAAATCGGCACGACCGTCCACCCCAACCGACGCGCCAGATCACGACGAGCGGCGGCCTCTCTTTGTCGACGGACGACCGCCATCGCGGTCGCCACCGCGATCATACCCCCGCCGGCAATCAACAAGCTGGTGGTCAAGGCAACCTGCGACGTGTATCAAGAAAGCGGTTCTGCCCGGAATCCGTCACCCTGCCCACCCAAGGAGCACGGCACCTCAATCGGTCCATTCTTCTCACCGGCTCGCTTCGGGCTTTTTGCCGGCGCCCTTGTCACCGTCGGCTTTGTCAGCAGCACCCTTTTCGGCGGGCTCGCCGGGCGGCCGAGGAACAAGTCGTACGCCGTAGTCCTCAGCCGGGTGTTTGAGAGAGGCGATCCATCGCTCGATCTGGCGGTACTTCAATGCCCTGCGAGAGCGGAAGATCGGTTTGTACGCTACGTCGCCCGGATGGCGCAACTCGGGCCTGACTTGGCTCTTGGGGAGAAGATAGCTCAGCAGCAGCGAGTTCTCGGGTTGACCCCGATTGATCATCCGTCTATGCCCGACCTCAATATCGTTCAGGATGACGAAGTTCGCGTAGACCGATGCGGGAGTCTTCTTCGGGTCCTTGAAGAGCCTGAAGCCTGCCGCTTCTTCGTTGGTGGATGCATGACAGGCCGTCGTCGCGCAGCCGCGAAGGACAATCGGCAGAACCTGCCGGCGAAAGGTAACGAAGACCTCGGGGTCGGTCTTGATCTCGACTCTATCCGCGTAGGCCGCGCCCCTGTAGCGGGCGATCATGTGGAGCTTTTGCGGCGCGGTCATCCTGTAAAAGGACCGCCGGTCGCGCTCCCCGCGAAAGCCCGGCTGCCCCTCCATTTCCACCAGGAAATCTTCCATGACCTCGCGGGGAATCTTGACAACAACGCGATCCGGTGTGGGTGATCGCGTCCGCATGCCCCGGAGCTCCAGATAGCGAATCCGATTGATCTGTTTCGGTGTCAGTTTCTTGAGCTTGGGCAAAGCGCCCGGTTCCAGCGCGTCGGGCTCCACGGGGTCGGCATCGCCTCCCTCGGGTTCGCCAGGCGGCGCCTGCCATGCCGCAGCCGCGGCGGCCGGCCGAGGCATACCGGCGCGAGCGGGCGCGCCGGCGGACAGCAGCAATCCGCTCAAGAGCATCACCGCTGAAAAACGGCGTCCAGGTGATTTGTCGCGCATCGTTCGTACCCTTCTTCACGCAACCGTCGGCCCGACCCGGCCGGCATCGCCGAACCCACACGGTGCATGCAACGCCGGCCTCTCCGCCGGCGGTTGAACCGCTCGCGCCGATGGCGCCCGCCGCTCAACCACGTGTCGCGGTCGCAGCCTGCACACCCAGCGCCCATCGTGCTATTATAAGGTCCATCGGTAGAATTCGCCGGTGGTGATCAGAAGGCGTCCTCGGCATCGTTCTCGCGGCCTGGAGGAGCGGCGACGGCGAGCGCCCAGTCCCACGCGGGCGGCACGGCTTCTCATCGGCAGG
>JBHHVD010000153.1:0-2006 GCA_046754105.1 Candidatus Krumholzibacteriia bacterium | reverse complement strand
CGGATGCACTGGGCGATGAACTTCGGCTCGCCGGGCCGCCCAAGCGCATCGTGTCGCTGGTGCCGAGTATTACCGAGTCGCTGATCGAGTTGGGTGCCCGTGAGCGGCTGGTGGGGATTACCGGTTACTGCGTTCACCCTGCCGGGGCGGTCGCATCCATTGCGAAGGTCGGAGGCACCAAGGGCTTTTCGTTCGACAAGATCGAGGCGCTCGCGCCCGACCTCGTCATCGCCAACAAGGAAGAGAACCGCAAGCACCACATCGACCGGCTGCGCGAAGCGTACCCGGTGTTCGTCACCTACCCGCGCACGGTAAAGGAAGCGATCGAGATGGTACGCGACCTGGGCACCCTCACCGCTACGCAAGCGAAGGCCGATGCGTTCGTGGACGCGTGCCTCGAGGCACTTGCGCAAGCAGTAGCGCCGGGGGTGCGTTGTGTTGGCGACGGCCCGTTCGCGGGAGCGAGCGAGGATCATCCGCCGAAGGCGGATAGCCGAGCGAAGCGGAGCGCGGGCAGGAGGCAACATGACGTGACTCCGGCGCGGCACTCCGCGAAGGCGACGACAAGAGCCATGACGGCTCTGCGAACGGCCTGCCTTATCTGGCGCGACCCGTGGATGGCGGTGGGTCCGGATAGTTACGCGAGTGCTTTGCTCGAGACGGCGGGCTTCGAGAACGTCTTCAGCGCGGCCGACGGCCGCTACCCGGAGACGACGCTGGACGCGATCGTCGAGCGCTCGCCGGATGTTATCCTTCTGCCCGACGAACCGTACGAGTTTGGCGAGAAGGACAAGCAAGACGTCGAGTCGTTTCTCGCTGAGAAATCCCACCGCGCGCACGCCGTGCTGGTGGATGGAAGTTATCTCACCTGGTTTGGTACCCGGACGTTACTGGGGCTGCGGCGACTGTCGGATTTACGAACACGGCTTGGGGAGTAATGACACCCTTCGACTACTTCCAGACGAAACACTCCTTCTCGGGAAAGAACGGCGCGGGAAATACGGTCTCGACCGGCGTGTACTTTTATCAATTAACGGCTGGGGAGTTTCGGGCCACAAAAAAAATGGTCCTTTTGCGCTAGATTTGTATATTGTCAATAATCGGTCCTTTTTGACACAGGGGGCAGGACATGAGCAACGGGTTTACGAAGAGTGCCACGCCTCGTAATCTCGGCAGCAGACGGGCGGCTGTGTTGGCCATATTGCTGGTGGTCGCGGTGCTGGGTGGGTGTGAGGATGCCGTGGTGATCCCGCCAGGTCCTTCACCGTGGGTGCTCAAGCCGGATTCGATGAACCTGGGGATTCTGATATTGGACTTCCTGTCCTACGAATTCGAAGGTGGTCGGCTGGATTACTTTCCGCCGTGTGATTCCTGTGATGTGGATAGCCTTCCATTTGAGCAGATCTACAATCCTCCCGTCGACCTGGGAGACATCACATTCAGGTACACTGAAACCGGTGATACGTTGCTCTACGCGACGACGATTTGGGGAGGGTCAGGACGCATCGTGTATCCCTCGGAGTTTCTGGCGACGGAGCGGTTCATTCGAACATGGCCACCCCTGCGACCGCCCGTGCGCATGGAGTACTTCTTCAACGACGCAAGGACCACGCGCTTTGCAAGAGCCGATACTGCGTGGCAACACGCGAAAACGCTCGATGTGGTGAGGGAGTTCTCAAGCGCCGAGTATCGAGTCGGCGTTTATCTTCACGGAGCGAGGAGTGCAGACCCTGATCCAACACTGAACAGCTGGGTCATATTTCTTTACCGAAGCGGATCGCCGACTGGTACCCAATAACAGCTTCCGTCGATCGCCGATTGTTCTCCTGTCCGGCGGTGGCGATCTGCTTGATGAGTTATCCGCAGCATCCCGACGAGTTGTCTGTCAGGGGTGCCATCCGGACGAACATTGGTGGGCGGCTATGGGCAACGGATCTCAGATTAGTGGCAAGCCTCGTAATCTCGGCAGCAGACGGGCGGCTGTGTTGGCCATATTGCTGGTGGTC
>JBHHVD010000152.1:0-2007 GCA_046754105.1 Candidatus Krumholzibacteriia bacterium | reverse complement strand
CGACAGCAAACTCCTCTACGAGCGATACGCGTCCCGAAAACGCCTCGACCGCCGGCGAAAGATCATGGGAATCCTGTTCCTCCGGATTCCCCTCGTGACCCCGGACGCGTTCCTCGGAAGGACGATCCGCTTCGTGCGTCCGATCTTCGGCCGACCGTTCTTCATATTCTGGCTCTGCCTGATTGCCACCGCCGCCACCCTCGCCGCCAGGCACGCCGACCAACTGTTCCATCCCGCCGAGGGGTTTCTGCTGGCTCGCAACATCCCCCTGCTCTGGGGCGTGCTCATCGGGCTTAAGCTGCTGCACGAGCTGGGCCACGCCTACGCCTGCAAACACTTCGGAGGCTACGTGCCCGAAATGGGCGCGTTCTTGATCGTGTTCACCCCCTGCGCCTACGTGGACGCGTCGTCCACTTGGTCGTTCACCCGCAAACGGGATCGGATCATCGTCTGCCTCGCCGGAATGTACATCGAAAGCATCTGCGCCGCCGTCGCCATGATGGTCTGGACCACCGCGCCGCCCGGTCTTCTCCACGACATCGCCTACAACGTGATCTTCCTCGCCGGAGTCGTGACCGTCCTGTTCAACATCAACCCCCTGATGCGCTACGACGGGTACTACGTGCTCAGCGACCTGGTCGAGGTGCCCAACCTGCGACAGCGATCGACCGACTTCGTAAAACGCCTGCTCAAACGTTTCGCCCTCGGCCTCCGCGGCGACGACAAGCCCGTGACCGGACGGCTGGCCGTGCTGTTGGCGTGTTTCGGCGTCGCCGCCATCATCTACCGCGTTCTCGTGCTCGTCGGAATCACCGCCCTGTTGGCGTCCAAGATGTTCCTCGTCGGACTCGGCTTCGGACTGTTCCTGCTCGGGCAGACGGTGGTCACGGCCGTACGCAGGCTGTTCCAGTTCCTCTGGTTCGCCCGCGAAACCGCCCCGGTCCGCCGGCGGGCCGTCGCCGTGAGCTGCCTCTTGATCATCGCGCTGCCCGGTCTGCTGCTGCTGGTTCCCATGCGTTCGGGCGTGACCGTCGCCGGCGTCGTCCGCGGTGAGCAGGAGACCACCATCCGGGCCCGCACGGGCGGCTTTGTTTCGCGCATCGGCGTTTGCCCCGGCGACGTCGTGGAGCCCGGCGGCCTGATGGTCGAGCTTCAGGACGACGACATCGTCGAAGCCGTCGTCGCCGCTCAAGCCCGCATCGAAGTGTCCCGAATCCGCCTCGGTGCGTTCGAGGTCGAAGACCCCACCAAGGCCCACGAAGAACGGGAGATGGCCAAGGTCTATCAAATGGAGCTCGATCGTTGGCAGCGCGATCGGTCCAATCTGTACGTACGCTCCGAAACCGGCGGCGTCGTCCTGGACTGCATCGAAGAGCGCGAATTGGGCCGGTACGTCGCGCCCGGCGACACCGTCGCCACGGTGACGCGCGGCCGGTGGCAGGTCCGCGCCGTACTGGGTGAAGAGGAGCTCGCCGACACCACACCGAAAGTGGGAGACCGGGTCGGCGTCCGCATACTGGCCGCACCCGGTGAAACGCTGCGCGGCATCGTCACGCGCGTCGCGCCGACCGGATCACGCAAGGTCGAAGCCCAGTCGCTCACCAGGATGGGCGGCGGTGACATCGCCGTGGATCCCCGCACCGGAAAAGCGAATCGCCCCTTTTTCGACCTGACCATCATGCTCGAAGATCCGAAACCGTTGCACCTGCGATACGGGATGACCTGTCACGTCCTTCTGTCCGGAGAAGCCACCACGCTGGGGATGTCAATCATGCGCCACACCATCCGCTTCACCAACGCGTTGTTGCAAGGGTAGTGCAAAGTCATGCGTCCTCTCATGCGCTTCATCGCAAGCGTTTACCGACCCGCGATCGTCAGAGAGCGGACCCGTGCCGGGTGACTCTCGAATCCTGCCCACGGCGCCACCCGCAAGTTCAACGTTGACCATGCACCAGCCATGCCCGGCACCATTCACAACCGGGTCATCCCACACCCCGTTTACCGAGG
>JBHHVD010000151.1:0-2080 GCA_046754105.1 Candidatus Krumholzibacteriia bacterium | reverse complement strand
CACGATGATCCACGGCGGCGCCTTGTGCTTCGCGAGATGCGCACCAGGCGAACCGGCGGGCGCGATAGGCCGTAGAACAGCTGCAACCTATTCTTTAGTAAAGGTTTACGTCGTCATGATGAAGTTCTTTCGAAAGCACAACAAAAAGCTCCTGGCGGTCTTTATGACGCTTCTGATGATCGTATTCCTCGGCGGCAGCGCGCTGGATACGCTTCTGAGGCCGAGTACCAACGTGGTGGTCGCCACGACGATCGAAAGTCCGATAACTTACGCAGATCAACAGGTCGCGAACGAAACCACCAGCATTCTGACGACGCTCGGGTACCCGTGGCAGTATCCCGGAGGATACGCCAGCGAGCCGCTGGAGCTGATGGATTGGATTTTGTTGTCCCGCGAAGCCAGGCGTCTTGGTTTGTCCGGCGGCATCAGCCGGATCCAGGCAACGCTCGAGGATTCGACGCTCATCGAGGAGCAGGCGCGGCGGCTGCGCAAGAAACCCGAGCGGATTCTCGCCGCCCTGGCCCAGTTCGCGGCGGTGCAGGAACTGACCAGCATGATCGGGGCGTCGGTCACACCGAGCGAGGCGGAGGTCGCGGCGGCCGCCCGCAAGACGATGGAGAAAGTGCAGATCAACGCGGTGGTCTTGCCGGCGAAGGTGTTTGTCGATCAGGACGCTGAATTCACGGAGGAGGCACTGAGCGCGCAATTCGAGAAGTACCGCGATCGGGAGCCCGGCGAGGGGCTTGCCTTCGGCTACTACGTTCCCCCGGCGATCAAGGTCCAATACATCAAAATCGATCAGGCGTCCCTCGTGGAGCAGGTTCGCGTCGCGAATCTGGAGTACAAAGCCAAGACCTATTACAAGGAGCAGCGCGAGCGCAATCCCGCCTTCAGACGACCGCCTGAGGAGATGGCGCCCGATCCTGAAGAGGACGAGACATTCGTCGGGCCGGTCTACGAGAAGCCACCGTACCTGACGTGGGAGGAAGCCCGGGATAAGGCCGTGGAGAACGTGCGCTCGCAGCAGGCCGCGGAGGCGGCGTCGCGCCTGGCCGACTGGCTGGTGCAGTACACGAGTGAGGCGTGGCTCGATATGACACGGGGCGAAGACGGCTACAAGGCGGCCCCCCCGGGCGTCGCCGATGAAGCGTGCTACGCGCGACTTCTTGAGAATGTCCCCGCCACGATCGCCTATCCGGACGCGGTGAGCGTCACCACGACCGACTTTTTCAGTCAGGAGGAAGCGGGCGAGGTGCCGGACATCGGTGGCAGCTACTTCTTTGCCCCGCGCGGCGGAAGCTGGAAGCCCTTCGAGCAACTCGCCTTCAACACGCAGGCCATCGTGCCCAAGGTGCCGGAGGGTAAAAACGTGAATCCCTCCGACTATCTGGCGATGTACCAGACCTGCCGCTATCCGGTTCGTGACGCGGCGGGCAACCTGTATGTGTTTCGAGTCATCGCCGCGCGGGCAGGCCACGTGCCCGAATCACTCGACGAGGTTCGCGAGCGTGTCGTGGCCGACCTTCGCGTTCTGCAGGGTTTTGAACGCGCCAAAGCGCGTGCGGAATCGCTGCGAAGCTGTGAAGCCTCTTTGACACTGGAAGAGGCCTACCGGAGTGATGAGGACCTGGCCGCGGCAGTCGATGCGGCGGGCGTGATCGGCAGCGGTTTCGTTGAGCCGCCCCCTTTTCCGCGAACCAGCCGCATCAACGCGACCGGAGCGGTAGCGGACGACATGACGGTGGTCGGGGGCGGGCTCGGACGGCTCTCCGCCGCAGTGGTCGAGGAACTCTTCGCCATGGAGCGAGGTGACGGCGGCACCGAGATCGTGGAGCTGCCGGACCGGGCGGCCCTGCTGGTGGTCGAGTGGGTCCATACACAGCGCACCAAGCCTGATGAGTTCGACGACGGGCGAGCGGCCCTGCTCGAAGAAATACGCCGGGCGCGGTCGCGCACCGCCATCGGCGACTGGCTCAAACCCGAAAACATCCGTGCCCGCAATGCCTTTGCCCTGGCCACACGATAGCCGCGCCGACCCGGTGACGGTTATCGGCGCGCAAGACCAGCCCACCGAAGCAAC
>JBHHVD010000150.1:0-2209 GCA_046754105.1 Candidatus Krumholzibacteriia bacterium | reverse complement strand
TAGTAGACCTCTCCGAACCCGCCACGGCCCACGCCCCGCTGGATCGTGTAGCCCGCTAGCGGCCGGTCGCCCTGTTTGAACTGAAACGCCATCGATGTTCTCTATTCCGTTTCGGCAACCACACGCTCGGCCCGTCGCGCATGCCGCCGACGATACCGCGCCTCGCCGCAACACCCTGCCGTCAACAACAACAGAAGGCCCGCGGCAATCGGAAGATGATTGTAGCGACGCTCAATGATCGGGTACTCCTGAGTCGTGCGCTCCGAGCGGCGCGACAGGTAGTTGTAGCCTGCGAAAGACGCGATCTCGGCGGTGGCGTTTGCCCGAGCGGGGTTTTCGAAAACGCCACCGCTCGCTTTCCATGTGTGATAGGTGCGCAGACCGGCGAACACGGCCAGGCACGCCGCCAACAGAAACATCCTCGCCCAAGCCCGATTCCAATATGCGTCGTCGCGCCGTGGCGGCACGTCCGGCCCGCGAAGAAACCACAGTGCAACGAACCCGACCGCCGCAACGCCGAGCACAATCAATCCGGCGCTCTGATAGTTCCCCGGCAGGAAGTACGACTCGACCGTCCAGGCGACCGCCATCACCGCCAGCAATCCGCACATCAGCGCCGGGCGCACGTTGCGGCGCCAAGCCGGCAGACCGGCCCGATGAGACGCCTTCCAGACGCACATCGCACTGAGCGCGAGCGCCGCTCCGGCAAAGGCGTACATGAGGTGATACGTGTTCGCGGCGTATACCGCGCTGGGGTCCAGATCAATCCGTTCCCAATCCGGCGCGGCGAATGTGCCGCCAAGGACAAGCCCGGTACCGACCAGCAACAAGGCACCGCCAAGCCCTCCCCATAGCCCCCGCGCCAGAGTGCTTCGCCCCGCGCGCCGTGGTCGCTGACTCCGTTCCAGCAGCGGCCGTCCCAGAGCGTCGCGGAAGTCGCCGTTCAGGAGGATTTGCAGGCCCTCGATGATGCCCCACAAGGCGCCGATTCCGGTGAAACACGTCACGAGAATCTGCGCCAAGCCGAGCCGATTATGACCCGTGTAGAAACGATGAATCCCCAGGTGCCCCAGGAACACGCCCAGCAGACCGGTCGTCAACCGGTAGCGCTGTGGGAACGTCGCAGCATCCCGGAGGCCGAACGGTCGCCGCTTGAAGTCGTTCCAGAACGGCCGATCGCGATCGAACGCCGTCTGGACACCGGGTCGTCCATGTCCGGGATCCAGCCGCGCCGGGCGCGATCCGCCCGGCTGGACCACCACCGGCGGCGTCTCACCCAGCGGCGGGACGTGGCTGCTGCCGCGACGACCGCCTACGCCGGCAGCCACCGCCGCGCCCACGCGACGCCCGACGGTCGCCGCCATGCGCGTCAGATTCAGCGTATCGAAGGATGCCACCGAGCGATTGATGTCCGCAACATCAAACACTTCCGACACCAACTCGTTGACGCTCTGGTAGCGGTCCTTCGGGTCCTTGGCCAACGCCTTCCGGATCACCCGCGGGAACGGCTCGGGCAACTCATCCACCTCCGGCTGGGCCGTCAGGTGCTTCATCAGAACCTCGCCCATCGTCGCGCCGCTGTACGGCACCCGACCCAGCAGCATCTCATACAGAATCACGCCCAACGCATAGATGTCGATCGTCCGGTCGTAGTTGCCACTGCCCACCTCCGGGGCCATGTAGTGAACCGTCCCCACCGAGACCGTCTGACCCGAGTGCTGGCTCGCCGCCATGATCTTCGCCAGACCGTAGTCGCCGATCTTCACATAGCCGTCTTCGTAGAAGATGTTCCCCGGTTTCATGTCCCGGTGGACAATGCCGCGGTCATGCAGATACGACAGACCCTTGCCGATCTCCCGCAGGAAATAGGCGGCCTTCTGAGGACCAAGCCCGGACGGGGCACCGCCCGGCTCGCCGGGCGCGGCGTTCAACAGATCCCGCAGCGACGGTCCGCTCACGTATTCCATGATGACGAAGGAATCGCCCTCGGCGTTTTGGCGAATGTCGTGGATGGAAACCAGGTACGGGCTTTTAAGGTTCAGGCAGTGCGTGACGCCGCGCAGCTCAACCTGGGGATTCTCGCGGAGGTACTTGAGCGCCACTTCCTTGCCGCCATCGCTGGTGGCGTAGTAGACCTCCCCGAAGCCGCCGCGCCCCACGCCCCGCTGGATCGTGTAGCCCGGCAGCGGCCGGTCACCCTGGTTGAACT
>JBHHVD010000149.1:0-2244 GCA_046754105.1 Candidatus Krumholzibacteriia bacterium | reverse complement strand
AATCTGATCGACACGCCGGGCCACGTCGATTTCACGGCGGAGGTCGAGCGTTGCCTGCGCGTGCTGGACGGGGCGGTCGTGGTGTTCGACGCCAAGGAGGGGGTCGAGGCCCAGTCCGAGACGGTCTGGCAGCAGGCTCGGAAATACAACGTGCCGTGCATCTGCCTGGTCAACAAGATGGACAAGATCGGCGCCGATTTCTTCATGTCGGTCGAGACGATGAAGACGCGGATCGACGCCCGGCCGGTGCCCGTGCAGATTCCGATCGGCGCCGAAGGCTCATTCGAGGGACTGATCGATCTGCTCGAGATGAAGGCCTATCGGTTCAAGGGGGCGCAGGGCGACCGGGTCGAGGCGGGCGAGATTCCGCCGGCCCTCGTCGCCGAGGCGAGGCGGTGGCGCCATCATCTGGAAGAGAAGGTGTCCGAATACGATGACGCCCTGATGGAGAAATACCTGGAAGAGGTTTCCCTGGAGCCGGCCGAGATTCGACGCGCGTTGCGGCGGGCGACGGTGGCGTGCGCGATGCATCCCGTGTTCTGCGCGTCGTCGCTCAAGTATGTCGGGGTTCAGAAGTTGCTGGACGGTGTGGTGGATTTCCTTCCGTCGCCGCTGGATCGGCCGCCGGTTCGGGGCCCCAAGTCGCTGGAGGACAAGACGGAGGTCGAGCGGCGGCCGGATGTCGATGCGCCGCTGGCGGCACTGATTTTCAAGATCGTGACGGACAAGCCCCTCGACCTGTACTACATCCGCGTCTACAGCGGCCGGTTAAAGAGCAACCTGCGCGTTTTCAACGTGAACACCGGCAAGAAAGAAAACCTCAGCCGCTTGTTCCGGATGTTCGCCAAGCGGCGCGAGCAGATCGCCGAGGCCCTGCCGGGGGACATCGTCGCGGCGCTGGGCATGAAGGATGCTCTGACCGGGCACACCTTGTGCGATCCCCGGCAGACGATTGTGCTGGAGACGATCGAGTTTCCCACGCCGGTGATGAGCGTCTCGGTCGAGCCGAGAAGCACGCGGGACAAAGATGCGCTGATCGACGCCCTGGAGAAGCTGGCACGGCAGGATCCGACGTTTCTCCACAAGGTGAACACGGAGACCGGCCAGACGATCCTCAGCGGGATGGGGGAGCTGCATCTGGAGGTTCTGGCTCGGCGGCTCGAGCAGGACTTTCGTGTGCCGGTCAATGTCGGCAAGCCGCTGGTGGCCTACCGGGAGACGATCACGCGGGCGGGGGAGGGCGAAGGGCGGTTCATCCGCCAGACGGCGACGGTCAGCCAGTACGCCGTCGTGAAGCTGCGGGTCGAACCGCGGGCGCCCGTTGACCAGGTGGAGACCTCGTTCTCTTTCAGCAACGAGGCCCCCCCGGAGAAGGTCCGCACGGTGTTCGTACAGGCGGTCGAGCGCGGCATTCGGGACAGTCTGCAGGTCGGGCCGCTGGCGGGTTACGAGTTGCTGAACGTCCACGCGACCCTTCTCGACGCGGATGTGCATGAAACGGACAGCACCGAGTTGGCCTTTGAGAGTGCGGCGCGGATCGCCTTCGACGCCGCGATCAAACAGGCCGAACCGGTCATGCTGGAGCCGCTGATGCGGCTGGAGGTCTCGGTGCCGGAGGAATACTTCGGCGCGGTCGCGGGGGACCTCGGGGCCCGGCGCGGCATCATTCAGGAGACGGAGCTTCGCCACACGACTCGAATCATCCACGCCCAGGTGCCGCTCGCCGAGATGTTCCAGTACGCGACGGCGCTTCGCACCCTGACCCAGGGCCGTTCGCAGTGGTCGATGCAGCCGCTGACTTACGCACCCTTGCCGCCGGGGCTCCAGAAAGCGCTTCTTCGTCGCTACGGCTATACGGAATGAGCGCCGTCGGCGGGACGGCGAGCAAGTATTCTGAATGACGGGTGTGATCGCGGTGAGCCCGGCATGGGGGTGTGTCGTCTAAGTCTTTTCGCGACAGCATGTTATGTGTTTCGGCTGCCGCGGCGATTGGAGCCGCCGGAATCGCGGAGGCGATCGGTTCGCCTGGGCGGTTCGACCGCGTAGTGCCGGGATTCTCCGAGATTGCGCGTGGGGATATCGAGGCGGGGGTGCCGCCGCGCTCGCCGAGTGAGAGCCGGCGGGTCTCATCCGGATGCCCCGGTGTTGGATGTTGAGGACGTTCGCCCTGAGAGTGCGTCCTGAAAGTCCTGTGGCACCGCCGTCTCGGCGGTGCGGACCCGGGCGGGACGCCCGTGCCACAGA
>JBHHVD010000148.1:0-2383 GCA_046754105.1 Candidatus Krumholzibacteriia bacterium | reverse complement strand
CCACGATAAATGGAGGGGTCCAGCCGTTTCTATATGTTCTAGTATGGAAACGGCTGGAGTTCAACCTGCGATCAGCGTAGAGACGAACGATGCCGTGTCGTTCGGCGCCCCGGCCGCTGTCCTGGCGGTGGTGCGCTCGTCCGGCGGCGACAATCGCGGCGGCCCGTCCTCGGCAAGGCTTATCGCGTCAAGCGAATGCGGAACGTCTGGGAACCGGTCCGGGTCACGCGACCAAAACCACTTGCGTCATACTCGTTGACGAGTTCCTGCACCCCCTTGAGGTAGGTAAGCTGCCGGAACCTGCTCCCGGGACTGGAATCGCGTCCCCTGATCGAAAAAACCAGGTCCTGATCGATCCACGCGGGAAGCACGGCAAACACCGTATCTCCGTTAACGTCGTCGGCCGGATACCGTACCGTCCACGTGAACGTGTCGCACAGCGCGTTCACATCGAGGGCCTCGACGTAGGTGAAGCCCGCCCGCGCGAAGTCAAAAAAACTCGTTTGGGTTTCGACGTCGGAGAAAAGATAGCGCCACCCCCGTATGCCCGAACCCGCCGAATCCCTCGGATCGTCGCGGCCGGCGGCCTTGATGACGAGGGAAAACTGCTTTTTCCGTTCTCCCGCGCCGAGGTCCAGCGTGTCGCTGTTGTCCGGGGCCCACCAGTTCCACGCGAGCGTACCTCCATCGGGGATGACCGTGTCATCGCCGCCCCGGAGGGAGAAATCATCGAGGAAGGGTGCGAGATTCCCCACGATCGAGAAAGACGCGGGAGCGGTATCCGGCCCGAATTCGTCCGAAGCTCGCGCCCGGATCGTGTATTCGACGCTGCCGACATTCAGTCGTAGCGTGTCGAGGACTCCGGTCGGGTTGCCGTCGAACGGATCGACCGGCAGCCATGGCGAGGTGAACCGGCTGGCCGCAACGGATGCGCGGACGCGCTCGTACTGCAGCTGAAAACCGACGCACTGGTTGACCGGGTCCACGCACGAACCGATGGCGTAGTTGGGGCGGTTACCCTCTACAACCACCGTGACCCAGCTGCCCATCGGCAGCGTATCGGGAACGGCATCCTCGAAATTCACCGCGGTCACGCTACCGGATCCTGGTGACGGCGAATTGAGCACCTCGACGATACGGGTGTCGACCCCCGAGGTCGCCACCACCTCCACGGACTGCGACCACTGTGAAAAGATGCCGTTGTGCAGCACGCAACGGGCCTGAGCCCTCATCCTGACCGTGCCCGGAACCGTCCATCGAACCGGCGCGCATTTGTCGATGTGCCAGTCCATGACCCGGTCCGGGTCGACCCTGAAGCGGTATTCGATCGGGTGCGCCTTGCTGCTGACCGCCGCCGAACCACAAACCTGCACCGTCTGACCCACCGTGACGATCGGGTCAACCGTTGGCGTGTTCGGCGGCGTTACCGTTTCGTCGATGATAGTAACCCGCCACCCGTTCGACCACCCGGACACGAGCGTGCCCCGCCGCGCCCGTACGCGCACGTTGTAGCTGCCCTCGAAAGCCCAGCCGTGCGTACGGCAGGAGTCGGGAGACCAGCCGCTGAGGGGGCCGCCCGCCCCGAAGTCGAACTGGTATTCCACGCCGGCCCCGGCGGCTTGCGTACCAATGCACAGGGTCAAGGGCGACCCCGGACGCGCGGAATCGAGGCCGCTGATACCCGGTACCGGAGGACTCTTCGGCGGGGCGGTCACGGGAGCCTCATCCGAGCACGAGACGACCAGCACAGCCGCGGCGAGCGCTACTGCGATAAGCACGAAGATGACAAAGACTTTCCCGGACATGCGATAATCCCCTGGGGCCAGCCGCAACGTCTTGCCGCAAATCATTGTGATTGGGATCGATAACAGGTGGGGTGGTTTCAATGTAACCCGCCGGCGACGTCCAGTCAAGGTATGGCCGCCATCGGGCCCGTCCAGGCTGCCGGCGGCTACAGTTCCACGCCTTGCGGCGCCCGCACCGTGACCGTCAACAGGTGGCGGCCGGACGTTCGCCACCAGCCATCGAAGCGCTCGGGACCGTCCGTACAGCGGGCCGAAAACCGACTCCAGGCGGGCCCTCGGCCCCCGCGGACACGAGGGACATCCACAGCTACCGTTCTCGTGTCACGGCGTAATCCGGCGTGGAGCACCTTGAGCACGCTTTCCTTCGCGCTCCAGGTCAGCGTCGCGAGCAGCGGCCGGTAGGCGGCCGGCGCGAGAAACACCGCGCGGCGTTCTTCCGGCCGAAAATAGTCGCGAATAAAAGCGTGGCTCCTCGGCTCGACCAACTCGGCGTCGCAGCCTACGTCTCGTTCGGCAAAGACGCAGAATCCGACCCCGCCGCTATGACTGATGGAGATTGTCACCGGCAGCGGCCGTTG
>JBHHVD010000147.1:0-2516 GCA_046754105.1 Candidatus Krumholzibacteriia bacterium | reverse complement strand
CCCAGACCCTTGCGAACCGCCCCTTTGCCGATCAGTCCCAGCGATTCGATGTAACCGAGCGCGTAGGCGCGCTCCAGATCGGCCGGTGCATCGCCCACCCGGTCCGCCATCACGCGCCGAAACCCCTGGAACGCATCCAGCCGCTCACCGACTTCTTTGTCGAGCAAGCGCTCGATCCACGGATAGAGCTCGGCGTACTCCACCTTCGTCTCCGCGAACCGCGGCCTCTTTGTCAGATGCGCGTGCAGGATGTCGTGGACCTCGCCTTCGAACGGAGTACGCTTCTCGACCAACTCGTAGAGAATCACCCCGAGCGAGTAGTAATCCGCCGCCCGGGTGAGCGACTCCCCGCCGCGGATAATCTCCGGCGCCATGTAGTCCGGCGTGCCGCTCATCTTGGCCTCGCCGCCGGCGCCGCGCTCATAGCTCAGCCCGAAGTCGATGAGCACGACCATGGGACGCTCGCCCCCGTCGGTCGAGCGCATGCGCTTGACCAGCGTGTTGCCCGGTTTGAGGTCGAGATGGAGCAGACCGTGTTCGTGGACGAATGCGAGGGCCTCGGTAAGCTGGTAGACGAGCAGCCACAACTCATCCTTGTGACCGGGAAAATAGCGGTCGAGCGGCACGCCCTCGACCCGTTCCATCACCATGTAGCGCGTGCCGTCGTTCGCGATCCCGTAGTCGTACATCTCGGGCAGGCTGGGATGGTGGAGACGCCGGAGGATGCGAAACTCGTCCTCGAAGCGGCCGATCGAGCGGGTGGTGCGGGCGTGACGGGGCTTGAGCGCCTTGAGTGCGTAGACGGCCTCGTCCTTCTGCGCTCGCACCTTGTAGACGGTGGCTACGGCCCCCTCGCCCAGCGGCTCCAGGACCTCGTAGCGGGGAAGGAAAACCTGGGGAAGTATATCGTTCACGGTGTCGTCAATATTAGACGAATCCCGCGCGAAACATCATTAAAACTTTTTAATGTTAACGGCGGTCGAACGCGCCGCCGACGTACATCAACGCGTTGGCCATGAACTGCACAGACTCGGTGTAGAAGGCGAAGTTAAAGGTCCAGGAGCCCAGCATGTTGACGCCGATCACGTTTTCATCGGCGTTGATGGCGATGGCGTTGAAACCCGTCTCGTCCAGCGCCAGCAGGGTCGCGGTCGAGTCCAGCCCGGGGTTCGAGAAGTTCGGCTGGAAGAAGATGGGGAAATTGTCCACGTCGGTGCCGTTGAAAACGGGATGGATCGGCAGCGCGAGCGAATTGGGATCGAGATAATGAATGTTCGGATCGCGGGAAACCGGCGCCGGTATCAGCGGCGAGTACCCCTCGGTCATGATGCGCCCGCGGATGGGCCCCATGATGGGGGGCGAATACGCCCCCTGGGCCAGCACTACGCCGCCGCCCTGATCGACGTAGTCCGCCAGGACGTCCCCTATGGAGTCGGGGTAGGCCGGCTCCCCCACGGTAAAGCACAGCGTCGCGTCGTACTGGAGAAGGGTTTCGACCGACGGCACCGAGTCGAGGAGGCTTGCGAAATGAATCTCGGTGCCCAGGGGGAAGAGCGATTCCTTGTAGGCGAGCTTGACCATGCGCAGGAGATTGAACTCGGTCTCGAACGCGAGGAAAAACACCCGGACGGGCTGGAGCGAGCCGGGCGGGCCGGGCGGGCCCGGGAGGCCCGCCGGGCCGTTATCGCCACAACCGGTGAAGACGACCGGCGCCAGCGCGAGCAACAAGAGACAGCGGTGGATATTCTTCATCGCGACCTGTCGATTATGCCTGTTTGTGTTGTCCGGCGATCGGCGCAGAGGGGTAGCGGCCGATCTAACATCCTGTAACCGATACAGTTTCTCACATTTTGGCGTGTTTTTCAAGCGCGCGTTCTCCCGGCGAATGGGTCAGCCGAACCGACCCGCTACCTTCTCCCGCGTGTGGGCACGGCGCCCGCCGTCAATATGTTGACACCGGCCTCTTCACCATTCAGGGGGCTGCGTCGTTTGTGACGCCTCGCGTTGCGAGCGCGGGGCCCGCCGCGCCGGGCGCAGTCTTCTGCCGCCACTCTTGACGCCCCGCTGTGGGAATTGCCCGAACGCGCTGTGCCGGTTCGAGTTCGGATGGTTGCCCGGCCCTGGAACGGTCGATGCAACAAATCCGCGCCCGGTAACCGCGGCGGAAGACCACGGGCGTGGCACCCGCCGGCACTTTGGGTGTGACGGCCGACCGCGGGACGGGGGCTCGTGTGGTGCGGTTCGAGTGAATGAGGGCCCGTGCATGGGGTAGCTGAAGGGATGGGTGGTGTCGGCGCCGAATCTCTTGAACCCGAGTGGGGAGGTTATCATGTCTCACAAAGTGACCGTCGCCGTGGTGGCGATGTGCGTCGTTTGCGGTCTCATCGTCGCCTGTTCCCGTGACGGCTCCATCCACTCGCCTCGGGGCGAAAATCCGGGGCGCGCCGGGACGGGAGGACTGCAAGTCGTCGTCATGGAAAACGATAAGAGCGCCACCATCAAGGATGGCGCCCGGG
>JBHHVD010000146.1:0-2546 GCA_046754105.1 Candidatus Krumholzibacteriia bacterium | reverse complement strand
CTGTTGACCGACAATATCGCCGAAGAGGCGCTGGAAGTCTTTTCCGGCTATCCGGATATCGAGGCCGACCGTGTGGGCACGCCGGCGGCGGACGAACTTGCCCGCATGCTGCCGGACTACGACGCCATCATCGTGCGCAGCCCGACCCGGCTAACGGCGGACCTGATTGCCGCCGGTACCCGGCTCAAGTTCATCGGCCGCGCGGGTGTCGGCGTCGACAACATCGACGTCGAGGAAGCGACGTCCCGGGACATCACGGTCATGAACTCGCCGGGAGGGAACACGGTATCCACGGCGGAACATACGATCGCCATGCTTCTCGCGCTGGCGCGGCGCATCCCGGCGGCGGACCGATCGTTGCGAGAGGGGCGGTGGGAGCGAGGGGCGTTCAAGGGCATCGAGCTCTACAAGAAAACGCTCGGGATCATCGGCCTCGGGCGCGTGGGACGGGAAGTGGCGCGGCGTATGCTAGCGTTTTCCATGCGGGTGGTAGCCGTCGACCCGTACGTGACGCCCGAGGCGGCACGGGAGCTGGGCGTCGAACGGGTGGAAATGGACGGTCTCTTGCGAGAAAGCCATTTCATCACCGTTCACGTGCCGCTCGGCGCGGAGACGCGGGCCATTATCGCCGGCGAGGAGATCGCGCGCATGCGCGACGGAGTGTTTCTGGTCAACTGCGCGCGCGGCGGTGTCATCGATGAGAAGGCGGTTGGAGCGGCGCTGGAATCGGGAAAGGTAGCGGGTGTGGCATTCGACGTCTTCGAGCACGAGCCTCCCGGCGGGAACGCGCTCCTTTCGCACGGGGCGTCGGCGTTCACGCCGCACCTCGGAGCGGCCACGCGCGATGCGCAGATACGGGTAGCGGTGGACGTGGCCCGCAACGTGGCGGACGCGCTCGTGACCGGCGAGGTCCGGGACGCGGTCAACCGTTCTAAGCCTTAGTGGATTAATCAAGATATAGCTTGACTTCCGGGGGCTTTGCGGCTATAGTAATGTCGAGTACGACCATGCCGACCTATCGCATCCATAAGGTCTTATTTGCCCTGTTTGCGGCGGGCTTGCTGGCCACGCCGGTCGCCATGCTCCTGGCGCCAGAGGCGGCCGACGGCAACACCACGCTCATGCAGCGGCTGCCGGCGTTCAACAAGTTCAAGTGCGTCCTGTGCCACACCACGGTGACGCCGACCCCGGTGGATTTTGCGCTCAACGCCTTCGGCGCGGATTTCCAGGCGAACGGCAACGTGTGGGATGCCGCGCTGGCTGCCAAGAACTCCGACGGCGACCGCTGCAGCAACGGCTTCGAGCTGGGGGACGTCGATGGGGACGGCGTGTACGACCAAGGACCGGACATCCTGGAAAACAGCAACCCCGGCGTGGCTGACTGCACGCTGCCGGTCGACCCGGTTACCTGGGGTGTCATCAAAGAGATCTTCAGCCGGGAAATGCCTCGATAGGGACGGGCGCCGCCGCCGGCTATTTTGCTTGATTTCCACCTGTTTCCCATTGTATAAATTGAAGCGTTGTGTCCGCCGCGGGGCGGCGTAGACACGGTCGAACGGCCGGCACGAACGGCCCGATTGACAGTAGTGCGAGACCGCCGATCGAGCGGTTGTTTTTATGCCCTGACGTCACGTTGCGGCCCTGTCCATTGGAAGGAAATGCCAGTCACACTCATCATCGGGGGCCAGTGGGGGGACGAGGGGAAGGCGAAGATCATCGACTACCTGGGCCGGGACGCCGACTACGTCGTTCGGTTCCAGGGCGGTGCGAACGCAGGGCACACCGTCGTCGTAGACGGCCAGCGCTTTGCGTTCCACCTGGTGCCGTCGGGGATTCTATACCCGCAGGTCACCTGCGTGCTCGGTGGGGGCATGGTGGTCGACCCGGCGGCACTGGTCGGCGAGATCGATCACGTGGCCGGACAGGGCGTCGATGTCGAGGGCCGTATCCTCATCAGCGAGCAGGCGCACGTCGTAATGCCGTACCACATCCTGATGGATGACGCCTCGGAGACACGCCTCGGGGCATCGGCGATCGGCACTACGCGCAAGGGCATCAGTCCCGCGTACGTGGACAAGATCGGGCGCGAAGGCTTGCGTATGGGAGATTTCCTGCGCGCGCGCGCCGACTTCGAACAACTCCTCGCGCGACGGATCCGCACGAAAAACAAGCGCCTCCGGCAACTCGAGCTCGGACCGGTCCCCATCGCGAAGACGGTGGCGCAGATGGTGCGGCTGAAGAAACGCCTCGAACCCCTGATTACGGATACGCGGATCGTATTGTGGGACGCGCTCGAAAAACGGCAGGGGGTCCTGCTGGAAGGTGCGCAGGGGAGCCTGCTCGATATCGACCACGGGACCTATCCCTATGTCACCTCGAGCAACTCGACGGCCGGCGGCGCCGTGGTCGGATCGGGGCTGCCCCCGTCGGCGATCGAGCGCGTGGTCGGCATCTTCAAGGCCTACTGTACGCGGGTCGGCAACGGACCGTTTCCGACCGAGGATTTGAAGAAGAACGGCGAGCGGCTGCGGGAGTTGGGCAACGAG
>JBHHVD010000145.1:0-2593 GCA_046754105.1 Candidatus Krumholzibacteriia bacterium | reverse complement strand
CGGGTGGGTGCGTTGGCGCATGACCACCTCGGCATAGGCTTCCACATTCGGGCCGTGTAAGCGCCGGACGTAATCTCCCCGAAACTGCCGTTTGAATTTTCCCCAGACGCGAGCGGCGTCGTCAATTCCGGACCTCATTTATCCGGAATTGGCGCCGTCGCGGGAAACAGGCCTGATGTCCCCCAACAGCGAGAAACGGGGGCAGTCAGGTGAAGGGATTGAGGGAGATCGTCTTGATCAACGACTTACACAAACAGGGGCTCAGCATTTCCGCGATTGCGCGGAAGGTGAGCTGCGACCGGAAGACGGTGCGCAAATATCTCGAAACTGGACTTGAGGCTCCGGTTTACGGGCCCAGGCAACCGCGACCACGCGTTGTCGAGCCCTTCGAGGTGTATCTTCGGGAGCGGGTGCTGGCCTTTCCCGATCTCAGCGGAGCACGGCTGCTGCGCGAGATACGCCAGATGGGGTACAACGGCGGCTATACGGCGGTGACGGATTTCCTGCGCGATGTCAGGCCGCCGAAGCAAACCCAATTCGAACGCCGGTTTGAAACTCCACCGGGCAAGCAGTCCCAGGTCGACTTCGCGGAATTCTCGGTTGAATTCACCGACGAGCCTGGTGTCATCCGCAAGGTCTGGCTGTTCTCGATGGTGCTCGGCCACAGCCGCTGGCTTTGGGGGCGGTTTGTCTCCAGCCAGAACCTGCAATCGGTTCTTCGCTGCCACATCGCTGCATTCGCGGCCATGGGCGGAGTGCCAGATGAAATTCTCTACGACCGGATGAAGACCGCGGTGATCGGCGAGGACGCGGCGGGTGTGGTCACCTACAACGCCTCACTGGTCGCGCTTCTGAACCATTACGGCGCGAGGCCTCGCGCCTGCCAGCCCTACCGGGCGAAGACGAAAGGAAAAGTCGAGCGGCCGTTCCGCTACATCCGTCAGGACTTCTTTCTGGCGCGGGCATTCCGGAACATGAACGATCTCAATGCCCAATTCGATGCCTGGCGGACCGAGGTCGCCAATCCTCGCGTTCATGCCACGACCCGGCGGATCGTCGATGAGGCCTTCGCCGATGAGCGGCCAAGCCTCAGGCCATTGCCGGCGATCCCTTACAGCGCCGTGTTGACGGTGGAGCGCCGGGTCAGCAAGGACGGGATGATCTCGGTGGGCGGAAACCAGTATTCCGTGCCCGACACCACCCGGCGCCGGACGCTTGAGGTCCAGCACCATGTCACCGAATTGAGGATCTTCGAAGATGGCCAGCTTATCGCCCGCCACCCGGTCCTGGAGGGCAAGGCGCTGCGCCGGGTCGATCCAGTGCATCGTAAAGCGCCCCCGCCAAGACCAGCACCGCCGCCCACGCCCATGGGGCTGCGTCGGCCGCTCGACTTCTATGACGCGGTGGGCAAACGGCTGGCTGTTGAAGGGGTGTGGCCATGACCAATCTTCTCGACAGAATCCGCGGCGCCCTGGTCGGCCTCAAGATGCCGCGCGCACTTGAGGCGCTGGACCATACCATGCAGCAACTGGAAAAAGGCGAGATCACCGCGATCGAGGCGATCGACGGCCTTCTCAGCGAAGAATATGCCACCCGCGAAACCCGCCGCATCGACGTCGCCCTGCGTACGGCCAAGCTCTTGCCGATCAAGACGCTGGAAAGCTTCGACTTCAGCTTCCAGCCTTCTCTCGATCGCGAACGCATCGCGGCGCTGGCACAGCTCGACTTCATCCGCCGCGCCGAAGTCGTCCACTTCCTGGGTCCGCCGGGTACCGGGAAAAGCCACCTGGCCACCGCCCTCGGCGTCGCCGCGGTCAAGGCCGGCAAAAGCGTATATCGCGCAGCGCTGGCCGATCTGATCGAGGCTATGACCAAGGCCGAACGGGAAGGCCGTCTGGCGGAGAAAATCCGCTTCTACACGCGGGCCTCACTGCTGATCGTCGACGAGATCGGCTATCTGCCGATCACCACGGGCGGCGCCAACCTGTTCTTCCAACTGGTCAACGCCCGCTATGAAAAGGGGGCCATGATCCTGACCTCGAACCGCGGCTTCGCTGAGTGGGGAGATGTCTTCGGCGATCCGGTCGTTGCCACCGCGCTGCTCGACCGACTGCTGCACCACGCGGTTGTCGTCCAGATCGAGGGCGCCAGCTACCGGCTACGCGGCCACGCAGATCTCATCCCCGAGTACGTCCGCGCCAACGCCCCGATCTCGCCGCCCCCGCCGCCAAAGCGTCGAGGACGACCACCAAAAACCAAAACCGGAGCCGCCAATCACTGAAACCGGCTGATTACCGGGCCCGCCAAAGTGGGGAATTTTACTCCGGTACTTCTGGGGAAATTTGAAACGGCGTTGACACCCCGGGTCAGTGAGGGTACTACGCGCGAGCGTATCGTGCTTGATCCTGGCAATGACTGCCCCCATTGCGGTGGCCCCCTGCGCCTGATGGGCGAGGATGTCAGTGAAATCCTCGAGTTCATCTCGGCCAAGCTCAAACTTGTGGAGACGGCCCGCCTGAAGAAAACCTGCCGCCGCTGTGAGAAGATCACCCAGATGCCAGCACCGTCACGCCCGGTTCCGCGCGGCATGGCG
>JBHHVD010000144.1:0-2642 GCA_046754105.1 Candidatus Krumholzibacteriia bacterium | reverse complement strand
TCCTGATCGTGGTTGTCCTTTTTGCCGAGTTCTTGCCTTCGCGCCTACCTACGTTTCGTCCCCACGTGCCGGCGAGTGTGGAGATATTAAGGGATCTTTCGAACAGTGGTGGGGTTCTTGATGGGGTGAACGACCCATATCACCAACTCTACTTTCAAACCATCTATGAAAAGCCGCTCGTGGGCGGACATGTGGCCCGTGTGCCACCGAGGCTCGCTGAGAGGCTCCGTGAGATCGTTGCCCTTGCGAAGAACCATGACGATCAGACGCTGCTCCGCAAGTATGACGTCCATTACTTTATCGTTTCAGACAATGGTGTACTGGATTTTAGGCGAGGTAAGTCCTATGGATCAGGCCCCGATCCGTGAGGAAAGTATGTGGAAGACAACGAGGATAAAGAACCAATTTCTCAGTGCTGCCCAACCGCGTTGTGTTCGCATAATAATGTCTAGTATTGTATCCGGAGTGCTCCCTGGGCGAGGAGCTAAGATCTCGCGGAGAGAGAGCTAAGCAGTAAATGGGTGTCAAAAAACGAGACCGCAGAGTATAGCGAACCTCAATCGCGCTATTCCGCAGCATTTCGCGCATTATGACGGGCTGTAGGTGCTCTTAGGGAAGATAGATAACGAGTTCCAGAACTATTTTAACCTCCACTGGATCGCCATCTTTATCATATACTCGTTTGTCGCAGCGATCGTCCTCAAGTTTGTTATTAAGTTCGAGATCTGACGGGGCGCCCTCACCCCGGCCGGCCGGCCACGCGTGTCAAGGCGATTCGGGGGCGCTGCCCCCGCGCACGAAGAGAAGCACCACGGCCGCCACCGCCGCGAGCCCCGCGCCGGTCCCGAAGGCGGCACCGGCGCCCCAGCGCTGCCAGAGCAGCCCGAAGGCGAGACTCGCCGGGAGCGCCGCCACCCCCACCGCCCCGTGGTAGTAGCCGAAGGCGCTGCCCCGCCACTCTTTCGGTACCAGGTCCGCCACCCACGCCTTCTCCGCCGGCTCGGTCAGGCCGAAGTAGAGACCGTAGGCGAGGAAGACCGCTATGAGCCCCGCGCGGGACTCCACCACCGCGAATCCCAGGTAGACGGCGGCGTACAACAGCCAGCCGGAGAGAACCATGCCGCGGCGTCCGGTGCGGTCCGAGAGGCGCCCGCCACCCCAGGTCGCCACCATCCGCACCACGTGGTGGAGCGACCACAGGACGGCGACCGAGCCCGGGCGGACCCCCTGCCCGGCGAGGCGAAGGAGCAGGAAGGCGTCTGTGGAGTTGCCCAGCGTAAAGATGATGAGGGCGAGCACCAGGCGCTTGAAGTCGGGCCCGAGTCGCGCCCATCCCGTGCCGGGATTGAGGGGCGTAGGGACCACCGACGCCGCCGGGTCTTTCACCACCGTGACCAGGAGCGCGACCACCACCGCCGACGGCACGGCGGCCAGCAGAAAGACATGGCGGAGGGTCAGTCCACCCAGGCCGAGGAGCGTGGCGGCCACGAGGGGACCCACGACGGCACCCCCATGGTCCATGGCCCGGTGGAGCCCGAATGCCCGCCCGCGCATGGCCGGGCTGGTGACGTCGGCGATCAGGGCGTCCCGCGGCGTCGTCCGAATGCCCTTTCCCACGCGGTCGGCGAAGCGCATGGCGAGGACGAACGGCCAGGCCGTTGCCAGGCCGATCAGGGGGCGCGCCAGGCCGGAGAGGCTGTAGCCGGCCAGCACCAAGGGCTTTCGGCGCCGCAGGCGGTCCGACCACACGCCGGAAAAGACCTTGAGCAGCGCCGCGGTCGACTCGGCGATGCCCTCGATCACGCCCAGCGACAGCGCCCCCGCCCCGAGCAAGCCGGAGAGAAAAGCCGGGATGAGCGGGTAGACCATCTCGCTCGACAGATCGGTAAAGAGGCTCACCAGGCCGAGGGCGATGACCGTGCGCGGCAGGCGCCCCCCCGCGCCGCCTATCTCACGGCTTTGACTCATTGAGGAGCGCCGCCTCGGGTATCGTCATGCGCGAGCTGTCGAAGGGGTTCTGGAACGACCAGTTCGAGATCGCGCAATCGGCGTAGGCCTTCTTCCACCTGTAGAACGTGGCCTTGGGTACCTCGAAGAACCGATAGGATTTCGCATTACTGCCAATTTCTCGGGCAAACTCAAGAACGTTGTACTTGAATCTAAGCGCTAACGCCTCGCGGACAACTACTTCTTTGTTCACGGGTCAAACCTCCTGATCGTTCACTAATAATTAGCACAGAATGTCTCAGGAGGTCTGGTATTCCTACACGAGCGGTAATTTTGGATCCGCCTAATGGGCCCTCGCGCTCCCCGTCGTCAACCGGGACCAGTGGCTCCGTGCCGAGGAGCCCGGGCTGATCGGCATGAAGAAAGCAACATGTCGCCGTCCTGGTCGCCCGACGGAATGGAGATTGCGTACAGTTCCGAGCGGACCGGCCAGCGAGAAATCTACATCCGCTGGCTCGAAACGGGCGACGGCGTCCAGCTCACCACCGACGGGGGCAATTCGTGGCCGGTCTTTTCGCCGGCGGGCGACGCCGTGGCGTGGGTGAAACAAGGCGTCGGCGTCGACGTCTTCACTCGGGCCGACGGCCGGGTGCTCGCGCTGACTTCGGAACGCGGCGGAAAGGGGCTGGGCATCT
>JBHHVD010000143.1:0-2645 GCA_046754105.1 Candidatus Krumholzibacteriia bacterium | reverse complement strand
CGTGCCGGCGTCCAGCAGCCGGCGCAGCACGGCCAGGTTCCCGTTCGCCTTGACCGCGTAGCAGATCAGGGGGTCGGCGGGCGCGAAGGCCGCGCGCAGGGCCTCGACGTGGTGGGCCAGGGTGCGCGCCGAGTAGACGTACGCGGGCGTGCCCACGCGGGCCGCCACGGCCGCGAGGGGCACGTCCTCGCACCACAGCGCGCCGTCCCGGTGGCGAAACCAGTCCATTGGTGGACCCTGCATCCCCTCAACCCGTAGGTCGAGTTTCAACAGGGCCTCCTTTCAAACCGTGCGTGCGGTTTTCCCGCACACGGCTTACGGGCGGATTCTCGAACCGAGGCATTACGCCGTCCCCCAGAACGGCGTGGACGGGTATCGCACCGTGCCACGCAGGCGATGGAGCCCGAGGCTCACGAAGAAATCCGCCGTCCAGGCCGCAGCTTCCCCCGCACGGAGGTGCCGCCCCTTGCGCCTCACGAGGAAGCGGAACAGGCGCCACCAGACGTACGAGTCCACCACGTTGAACTTGCCGGCCGCATTCCCGGTGCGGAAGTAGTTGCCCCAACCGCGCAGAACCGGGTTCAGATGGCGGATCAGCACCCGCACGTCTTTCGCCCCGTTCCAGCGTCGATCGGTCAGCTCCTTCACACGTGCCCTCACCCGCTTCATGCTCCGCACGCTCGGTTCCCGCTGCAGGTAGTAGAGGCGTTTGCGCTTCTGCTCCCACAGCTTCCCGCTCATGCGTTTCCGCAAAGTGCAGCCCAGGAAATCGAACCCTTCCCGTCCACGGGTCAGGTCCACGCGCTTCGTCTTGGTCGGATGCAGCGTCAGGCCCAACCGATCGAGGATCTCCTTCACCTTCACCTCGGCTTCCTCGCACGCCGCCTGGGTCTTGCAGATCACCGCGAAATCGTCGGCGTACCGCACCAGCACGCCCAGATGGGCGTAGTGGTCTTCCCAGACACGGTCGAGAACGTGCAGGAACACATTGGCCAGCAAGGGAGAGATCACACCGCCCTGCGGAGTCCCGCTGAGCATCGTGGTCTCCACGCCGTCCTCCATGACCCCCGCTTCGAGCCATTGCCGCAGCAACTTGAGCACCCGCCGGTCCGAGATGCGCAGCGACACAAGCGTCATCAGCTTGTCGTGGTCGATGCACCCGAAGTAGTTCTTGATGTCGGCGTCCAGCACGTGGTTGCCGCCCTTGGCACCGAGCGTGCGCAGGCGCTCCAGCGCCTGCGTGGCCCCTCGCTTCGGGCGGAAGCCGTACGAGTCAGGACGAAAGTCCGCCTCGAAGATCGGCTCCAGCACCAGCTTCGTCGCCATCTGGACCACCCGGTCCCTGATCGTCGGGATGCCGAGCGGACGCTTGCGCCCGTCGGCCTTCGGGATGTACCGCCTGAGCACCGCCCTCGTCCGGTACCTGCCTTCGCGCAACTCGGATTGGAGGGCTTCCAGGAAACCCTCCACCCCTAGGCGTTCCACCTCGGCAATCGACTGGCGATCCACGCCCGCCGCACCCTTGTTGCGCTTCACCCGCTTCCACGCTTCCCGCAGGACGTCACTCCTGTAGATGCGGTCGTACAACGCATGGAACCGGCGTTCAGGGGACCGCTTGGCCGCGGCCCACAGTCGGCGTTGGAGTTGTCGCACTTTGTCCGTGGGCTTGCGCCCACCGGGGGAGTTGGACCGGGACGATTGCCCGGCCATGCCCTCACGCTTACGTCTTCCTCCGACACTACCCACCGTAGGGGTCCTTCCCTCGTCCGGCGTTGTGTTGCACCGGCTTCGACAGTACTACGACCCCCTCGGACTCCCGCTCCGCAACGCCCGATTTCACCTTCCGCTTATACGGGACGCCTTGCCGCGACAACGACCGCGAAGACGGGTCTCTCACGTTCCACACACACCCTTCCACGCGTGCCACGCCCCGTACCCCGCCGGGACCTCCTGCACGCTTCGGAACCAGCGCAGGAGACATGGCCTTCACCGTGACATGAGCGGCTCGGCCCCCGGATTGTGAATCTATCGAGGCTGCAGGCTTCACTTCATGTTGCGGCCCGCGTGGTTGCTCCCTCCGAAGAGGCTCTCGACGCCCCGCTCGGGCCAAGGGGATCTCTCCCCCCGCCTGGGGCCTGCTACCCGGCGCTCCGACGCCTACCGGGACGGGACTTGCACCCGCTGGGTGTGCGCAGCATGGCATCCCGGCCCAGCGGGACGATCTGCCTTCGTGACGCACCACACGCGGATTCTACGGGCCGTCCCCGCGGCGCCCGCAACCCATCGTTGCGCGCTCCTGGGCCCCCCGCGACGATTGGTCGGTGGGAACCGCGCCGCGTGCCCTCTTCGAGCAGACCTGCCTGCCCTTGTTGCCGGACTGCTACGCCTTCGCGCTCTCGCTGACGCGCAAGCGCCACGACGCGGAGGACCTCGTGCAGGACACGTTCCTGCGCGCCCAGCGGGCGTTCGCCTCGTTCACCCCCGGCACGAACGCGAAGGCCTGGCTGTTCACGATCCTGCGCCGCCTGCACATCGACCGCTATCGGCGCGCCCGGATCCGCCCCACGGCCCTGCCCGACGCCGAGCTGGTCGAGATGGCGGGCTCGATCGAGACGGCGAAGCCGGCGCTGCCGGCCCCCGAGCTG
>JBHHVD010000142.1:0-2711 GCA_046754105.1 Candidatus Krumholzibacteriia bacterium | reverse complement strand
GGTCCCGCGAAGACGTGCTCGCCGCGATGAGCTACAAGAGCGTGCTGGGACGCGGTTTTTCGATCACGCGCCGGAAGAAGGGCCGCGACGTCGTCCGTTCGGTCGGCCAGGTGTACGATGGCGATACCATCATCACACAGCTACGCGATGGCGAGTTCGAATCGCAGGTGCGTAACCTGCGGCAATGGGAGCTGTTCGACGATTGAGCGTCGGACCCGTCTGTTGGCGGATTCGGAACGCTGGTTGGGCTCGTGATCGGCAGCGCCGTGCGCTGGCGGATCGGCGAGCTTGTTGCGCGACTGATCGGAAAACGCGCTGCACCACCAATTACCGGCACTGTTCGAATACTCGTTGAACCGGAGCGAATCTATGGGCCGCAAGAAACTATCATTCGAAGACGCGCTCAAGCAGCTTGAGACCATCGCCGACGACATCGAGCAAGGCAACATCGGCCTCGAGGAGTCCATCGCCAAGTACGAAAACGGTATGGCACTCGTCAAGCAGTGCCGCGCGATCCTCGAGCGGGCCGAGCAAAAGATCCAAAAACTAGAACGGCGCCCCGACGGCACCATCAAAACCACCGATGACACCACGAAGAACACCGACGATACCGCCAACACAACTCACGGAACCGCCGAGCATCCGAAGTAGACGCCACATGCGGTGATTCCGTTCGCACGGATCTGCCGCGGGGGCGAAATGCAGCGATTACCAGACGGGTCCACCGGGTGCCGATCGCGCTGAGCCCACCGCTCACCGGGGATGGCGAACCCCGCGTCTGCCACCGTCGGACACGCCAGCCATGCCTCAAACACCGCTTTGGCCTCGGGCGGCGCCTCGGCTCTGTCCATCCGAGAATCCCGTCCAAGAGCGCCCTTCTGAAACCACCGTCGAACGCCCCGCAAACCTGCCCACGCCGCTTCGTGGAAGGGCACACCCACGCGACATGCTCCCAGGCGCAAGACTATCTGTGAGAGACTGTTACATCACAGGACGTGCCGAAATCGAAGAGACTACTTGACGCCGGGCGGCATGCGCGGCATAGTGGGGTTGCAAAAAGGGCGTCGAACGCCACATCTCGCAACACACGGTCGTGCGAACGGGAATGGTCCATGAGGCCCGTTCGTGCTCAGGCGGTCGCGCCCCATCTTCCGCCGGAGACCTTCGCCTTGAAGAAGAGATAAACGACGAACCGAAGCCCGTTTCGTGTGCCCCCGCATCCCGCGCGGGATACACCAAAGGCAAACCCGTGGTGAAGTGTTCCGCTTCATCAACCACAGGAGGAGAATCACCGTGAAGCCATTCCGCGGAACTCGCCTGTCTCGTTCGGCGCCTTCGGTCGCCGTCGCGGCCTTTGCGTCTGGCCTGGGGTTGCTGGCCATGGGAGACCCCGCCCCCGCGGACCGCCCCAACCTGGGACCGGGCGAAAGCAACTGGGCGCCGTCGGCGGAACTGGATCCGTTGGTCCTGACGACCACCGATCTTAGCGTCTTGACACCGCAGGACCTCGTCGATGCCCTGGTCGGTGTCGGCGCGACAACCTCCAACGTCTCTTTCACCGGGGCTTCGATCGCTGCTGGGACGTTCACCGGCGGGACGGGCATCATCGGGTTTGAGAGCGGCATCATGCTGGGCTCCGGAAACATCGCGTCGATTCCCGGGCCGAACATGTCCGACAATACGACCACGAGCAACGGCGTCCCGGGAGATCCCGACCTCGACGTCCTCCTCGGACCGCCGTTCACAACATTCGATGCGACCGTCCTCGAGTTTGACTTCGAGTGTACGGGCGTCCAAACCATCCAGTTCCAATACGTCTTCACGTCGGAAGAATACAATGAATGGGTCTTCACCGATTTCAACGACGTGTTCGGATTCTTCCTCAATGGTGCCAACATAGCGATCGTTCCCGGAGACGTCGTTCCCGTCGCGATCGACAACGTGAATTGCGGAAACCCGCTCCTACCTCCGACCGGCGGCAACAACTGCAACCTCTACATCAACAACGACGTGGATGACGGCGGCGGGGCCATCAACACCGAGATGGATGGGCTCACCCTCGTCTTTACCGCCACCGCGCACCTGAACCCAGGTCTGAATCATATCAAGCTCGCGATCGCCGACGCCGGCGACACGGGTTTGGATTCCAACGTGTTCCTCCAGGGCGGGAGCTTCGCGTGCCAAGCACCGACCGGTGCCTGCTGCGACGAAAGCGCGGGCAGCTGCGCGGATGACGTACTGGAAGTCGATTGCCAGGGTCCCAGCGATGTCTGGTCCGTGGGACTGACCTGCAGCCAGGTCAATTGCGGCCAGTCGCCTCCGCCGATCCCCACCGTTTCAGAGTGGGGTGTCGTCGTGATGGGATTACTGCTCTCTACCGCGGCGACCATCGTCCTTAGACGACGGCGCGCGATGACACGCCACGCCACCGACTAGCGTGGCGACACGTCGTTTCGTGCGTTCTCGGCCCGATCCGAACCGCGCCCGAAACGAAGCGCCTTGTAGCCAAACGCACGCCAACACGCGCGAAGATGCACTCGTCCTCCGCGACACTTCGCATGATCGGCGGTATGGGCAATCGGTGGCTTGCCCGTGCCGCCGCCAATCCCGGGCGGACGGGCAACGAGTTTACCCTTGCCACCCGTCGGCGTGTGTCGCACCGGGGTCCAACCGGGGTATACGTCACGTGGCCCATGTCCCTCCGGACATCG
>JBHHVD010000141.1:0-2718 GCA_046754105.1 Candidatus Krumholzibacteriia bacterium | reverse complement strand
GGCAGGTGGATTCGCTGCGTGGGACGTGAATTGTCTTGCAATTTGCACGGTAAACGGCTAGGAATACAGTAGGGCAATAGGCTATGAATCGTTGCCTGGCAAGCAGCTAACATCGAACTGGCATAGGCCAAGTGTCGGGCTCAAGGAGAGTGCATGAAGAATCCCAAATTCTTCACGGTCGAGGAAGCCGAGAAGCTCATCGGGTTCCTCGAAACCACGTTCGAACGAATCAAGCGAAACAAGCAGCAGTTCTTGTGGCTGCAAGAAGAAATCGCCATTCTGAAGCTGATCGTTCAGTGCGGTTCCGATGACAAGAATCCGGATGCCGTACAATTGAACGAGAAAACGGTCAAGTACAAGGCCGTGTCGCGCGAAATCGAAAAGGATATCGCGACCGTCGAGGATGCGGGTTGTATCCTGCGCGACGTCGACAAAGCGCTGGTGGATTTTTTCTCGATCCAGAACGGCACAGTTGTCTTTCTGTGCTGGACGAAGGGCGAGGATTCGATCAAGTTCTGGCACTCCATCCACGATGGTGTCGCCGGCCGCCAGCCGCTGCTGCGGTCGCCTTCCAAGAAATAGGGCCGCCGCGCCGTAACGACACGAGCAGCCCCCACCGGGGCGCGCACGGGCGTACCCACGCCGAATGACGAAACGCGCCCGCCGCTCGCGGATGCGAGCACCGGCCCACATTGACAAACCACGTTAGAGAAGCGTGTAGTTCGGTCCCTGCCCGCCTTCCGGCGGCGTCCAGCGGATGTTGTTGAGGGGGCATTTTATATCACACGTCTGGCAGTGCACGCAGTTGGCGAAGTTGACGCGAAGATGCAGCTCGCCCGAGCCTTCCAGCTGCAGCATCTCGTAGACCTTCGCCGGGCAGAAGCGGTTGCAGGGGTAGCGGTACGTATCACCGCACGTGTCGATACACACGGCGCGATTGAGGATTTTCAGGTGTGAGGGCTGGTCCTCGTCGTGCATCGTTCCCGAGATATAGACATCCGAGAGCTTGTCCAGGTTGAACTCGCCGTCGTAATCCGGTTCCCCCGGGGCATCCAGACGGCGGCCGTAGTACGTTTCCATACTGGCGGTGGTCTGGTAGTCTTCGCGGTCGTCATCATAGCTTTGGAAATCCGCGCCGCCCGTTACGTGTTGAATCGCCAGGTGAAAGAACGCCCTGGGCAGTCCCTTGCTCATCGCCTTGTGAAAATGACGAACGCGGCGCAAGGACTTGCCGACGTAGCTCCGGTAGACGTTGTCCTCGTACGGCGCCAGCGTCTTCTCCGAAAAATCGCCCAGCTTCAGTCCTTCGAATACTTGTTCCGCGGCGAGCATGCCGGATTTCATAGCCAGGTGAATCCCCTTCAGGCGCTGCATATCCACCATGGAAGCCGCCTCACCGGCGAGCAGGGCGCCGTCCGTATACAGACGGGGCACGGAGTGATAGCCGCCGGCGCTGATGGCCTTGGCCCCGTACTGAGTCGGCTTGCCCCCTTCGAGGAAGGAACGCACGAACGGGTGGCGCTTGTATTGCTGGAAGAGCCGGTGCTGGTCGGCGAAGGGATCCCCGGCATCGAGCGGCATGACGAGGCCCACCGAAATCAGGTTATCCGCCATGTGATACATCCAGGTGCCACCGACGCTGCTGCGCGGGAAGGGGTACCCGAACGTGTGGATCACACGGCCCGGCTCGGTGCGCCCCGGCGGCATTTCGAATACTTCTTTCACCCCGGTCTCGTACACCTGTGGCGATTTCCCACCGAGCAGATTGCGCTTGCGAATCAGTTCCTTTGACAGATAGCCACGCGGACCGTCCCCGAACACGGTGACCTTCGAGTTGAGATCGATGCCCGGTTCGAAATTGCTCTTACGCTCGCCGTTGGCGTCGATGCCCTTGTCACCGGTTCGGACGCCGGTGACGTACGAGCCCTGCTCGAGAACCTCGACACCGGCGAAGCCGGCGAATATATTGACCCCGGCCGCTTCCACCCGGCCGGCGAGCCAGCGGCACAGTTTCGAGAGGGAGATGACTTCGTTGCCGTGATTCGACATGTAGGACGGAACGTAAGGAACCTTCACGGCCTTGCCCCGGGTCAGAAAATAAAACGCATCGCGCTTGACGGCGCTCTCGACGGGGCACCCCTGTTCGATGTAGTCCGGGATGAGTTCCTTCAAAGCCACCGGGTTGATCACCGCTCCGGAGAACGCGTGGGCGCCGATCTCTGAGGCCTTGTCGATGAGCACGATCATCGGTTCGAGCTTCTCGCCGGCGCCGCCGCGATCGGCCTCTTCATTATGGGCCTCGATCAACCTGGCGAGGTGGTAGGCGCCTGCGAGACAGGCGGGTCCTCCACCGACGAAGAGGACGTCCACGTCCAGCGTTTCGCGTTCGTCCGCCTGCGAGAGGCTGACGTGGTGCATGAACGTGCTCATGGGACCTCCCGTATCAAAGCACTATAAGACAATGGGTTATATGACATTAGCGAGTGCGTCGCAATGCAAGTCTAGCACTTCGGGCGAACCGTTGTAAAAGGCTTTTGTGTTGGCGGGGAACGGCGCCGGTCCGGGACAAACAACCTTGACTTACGCGGGGATTGCCGTAGATTCGGAATGAAACGCGCGCGTGGTTGCGTGCAAAGGATCCGAACGCAAAGGTAACCAGGGATGAAAACCGACGCGGTCGCTCTAGGCTACAAGAGAAGAAGCTGGCAGGACAGGATT
>JBHHVD010000140.1:0-2762 GCA_046754105.1 Candidatus Krumholzibacteriia bacterium | reverse complement strand
CGGCGCCGATACCCGTCGCCGTCGCCTCGATTCGGAACACGGGCGTGGCGAAGTTACGTGTTTGCCGCGCCGGCATGAACACCGCGCAATTGCCGTTGGTGTTTATGAGGGCTCCCACCTCGTTACCCCCGGTGATCGCATCGAAGAACCGCATCGTCCCGGTGGCGGTGCCCGAGTGCGCGAAGAAAACGGTAATCGCGTCGATCGCGGGAGTCAGCGTGACGGTAACGGGAAGCGCCGACGTCACCTGGTACGATACGAGACCGGAGTCGTAGCAATTGGGAAGCCCGGCAATGAGGCATCCGCCGCCGCCGGTGAAGCTGGCTCCACACTCCGGGGCCGCGTTCGGGCACGTGGCGTCGAACAGAATCGTACACTGCGAGAAGGCGACGTCCGCCGTACCGGCGCCCGCGACGAGCGCCCATAGCACGCCGAGACACAATCTCAACGATCGCATGGTACCTCCTTCGGGAAATGCTCAGCGAAAAGCTACGTACTACGGCAGAGTGGTTTCTTCCGGCCTGCCCGCGAGCAGGTGTTCGTCAAAAAAACGGGTCAGCCTCTTGTACAGGTGCACGCGCGACGTGCGGCCGCTGATACCGTGGAGCTTGCGGGGATAGACCATAAGGTCGAAGGCCTTACCCTCCTTGATGAGCTCGTGGACGAGGCGGATCGAGTTGGCCATGTGTACGTTGTCGTCGGCGGTGCCGTGCACGAGCAGAAACGGCGCCTGCAGGCCCTCGACAAAGTTGATGGGCGCCGCCTCGTCGTAGCCATCCTCATTGTCCTGCGGCCGCTTCATATAGCGCTCCGTGTAGATCGTATCGTAGAAACGCCAATCGGTCACCGGCGCCACCGACGCCCCGGCCCGGTACACGCCCGGGGTTTTGAACATCGCCAGCGACGTCATGTAGCCGCCGTAGCTCCATCCCCAGATGCCGATGCGCGATCCATCCACGTAGGGGAGAGACTTGAGATACTCCACGCCGGCGACCTGGTCCTCCAGCTCGACCCTTCCCATGTTCTTCAGGATGGGGTCTTCCCATTCGGTGCCGCGGCCGTACGAACCTCGGTTGTCCAGGCTGAAGACGATGCAACCCCGCTGGGCCATGTACGCGTGCCACAGATAGCGGGAGCCGCCCCAGCGGTTGCGCACCACCTGGGCGTGCGGGCCGCCGTACACATAGACGAGGACGGGGTATTTCTTGCTCGCGTCAAAATTCGGGGGCTTGATCATCGAGCACTGGAACTCGAGACCGTCCTTCGAGGTGAAGGCAAAGAACTCGCTCACCGGCAGCCCGTAGCCGGCCAGCTCCGTCCGGTCCGCTTCGTCGATCGTAAAGAGCGCCTTGCCGGCGGCGTCATGGACGGAGATGACGCGGGGGGTGTCGGTATTGGAGAAGCGGTCGATGTAATACCGATAGTCGGGTGAAAAGGTCACCTGGTGCGTCCCGGGCCGTTTCGTCACCTGGCGGATGCGGCCGCCTTTTTCGGCTACGCGGTAGAGGTGGCGCTCGAGGACCGACGTTTTGAGGGCGGTGAAATAAACGTGCCCCCGTTTCTCGTCGACACCGTTCAGCGCCGATACCTCCCACGGGCCCCGGGTCAGCTGCCGTACCTGCGTCCCGTCACTCTTGTACAGGTAGAGATGCGAGTTGCCGTCGCGCTCGGCATTCCACACGAAGAGATCTTTGTTCTCATAGTAATGCTTCATGTACGTGACGTTGATCCACGTGTCTTTGCTTTCCTCGAGGATCTCGCGCACGCCCCCCGTCTCGGAGTCGGCGAAGAGGAGAGAGAGTTTGTCCTGGTTGCGGTTGAGCTTTTCGATGGCGACGGTCTTGCCGTCGCGAAGCCAGTACACGCGGGCGATATAGCCGTCGTCGCTGGTATCGACGCCGAGCCACCTCGTCGTGCCGCGCTCCAGGTTGTAGACACCGATACGAACCACCGGGTTGGCCGCTCCGGCCTTGGGGTAGTGCTGCATATCGGCTGTGTTGTAGGCGGGAACGAAATCGACGATGGGAAATTCCCGGACCGGGCTCTCGTCGATCTCCAGGTAGGCGATCGAACGGCTGTCCGGCGCCCACCAGTATCCCTTGACGTTGCCACGGGTAAAAAGCTCCTCCATATATACCCAGTCGAGGACGCCGTTCAGCAGCGAATCGGTGCCGGTGGTGGTAAGCCGGCGCTCCGTATTGCTCTCCAGGTCGACCGTCCACAGGTCGTGCCCGCGGGTGAACGCGATCTTGTCACCGTCGGGTGCGAAGGCGACGTTGCCCTCTTTCTCCTCCGACCGCGTCCGGCGCACCACGCGGCCGTTCCTGGAATCGAACGTGAAGATATCGCCCTTGAACCGAAACACCATGTGGCTGCCCTTCTTCGCCCAGCGGTACGAACCGATCGCGAACTTGTCCGATTCTTCCTCGAGGAGGTCTTCGGGGACGGCGATGGTATCGGCCACGCACAGGATGCGTTCCTTGCCGGAGGTCACGCGGGATACGATGAGGTGAGTCTGCTTGGCGTCCCCCTCCCCGACCTTCCTGAGATAGGTGACGCCCTTGCTGTCGGGGAGCCAGCGGATGCTCGACGGTGCCCGGCCGGTGAGCGGCGGGTCGGCGTAGATGCGCTCGATGGTAAGCGCCCTGGGGCCGCCTGCGACTCCCGCCGTGCGCGCGCGGCCCGGATCGGCGGGCGCCGAGGCCCCGGCGCTCGACCACTCCGATACACCAAGAGCCAGGGCGAGGGCGGCAAGCGCGATT
>JBHHVD010000139.1:0-2812 GCA_046754105.1 Candidatus Krumholzibacteriia bacterium | reverse complement strand
CTCGAGACGGGGGGGGGGATCGAGACGGGGGTCGAGTTCCACTCCCTGTCCAAGACCTTCTCCATGACGGGCTGGCGCGTGGGGTACGTGGTCGCGCGGAACGAGCGTATCGCAAAGCTCCTCCGTCTCGGCGGCTACACGCAGACGGCCGGGGTGACGTCGTTCGTGCAGTACGCGGCGGCCAGGGCGCTCGACGACGTCACGGCCTGCGAGCGATCCATATCAGAAATGAAGGCCGAGTTCGACCGTCGCCGCGAGGCGTTGTACAAGAGCCTCGAGGATCTGCCCGGCGTGCGGGTGGCCAAACCGCAGGGCGCTTTTTATATGTTCCCGAACTTCACCGGGGTCATTCCGGCAGACCGCAAGGGCGAGGCGAGAGAAAAGTACATCTACGAGCTGTTGATGGAAAACGGGATCGCCAGCGTCTACGGGGCGTGTTTTGGAAAACACTTTACCGACAACGTGCGGCTCTCGTACTCGGCAACCCCGGTGGAAGAGATCGAGGAAGCGGGCGAACGCTTCAAGCGGATTTTCTCGCGGCGGGCGGCGGCGTAGCGGGGCGGCGCCAGGCGGATGCGACGACGGCGATGTTGAGCAGCGGCACGAGCGCGGCCAGCAGCTCGAGCGGTACCACCGCGTACTCGACCCGCAAGACGAGGTACCCGAGGCAGGCCAGGTTCAAAACGATCGCGACTCCCGACGCCGCCGCTCCAAGGCCCGGCCCGGCCGCCCGGACGTTGAGCAGGGGCGTTGCCGCCGCGATGGCGACCACGAGCAGGACGTTCGCATACGCCCGTCCGGGCGCGCCGCCGAGCCCGAGCAGAACGTTCAGCGCGGCGATAAAGCCGACCCCGTAGAGCAGGTTGCCCCACAGGGCGAGCGGGCGGATCGTGCTCCACAGATGTCGGCGCGCCCACGATCTGCTGCCGCTTTCCGTCTCCAAAGTTTGCTTCTCCTCTCCACCTCCGGGCGCGGTCAGCAGCAACGGCCAGTTTGAGATCCTCGGCCTCTCTCCTCCCGGCCGTCATCCGCCAATCGCAGCTCCGAGATAGTAAGGCCAGAGAACCAGCGCCCATAGGCCCTTGACGAAGGGCAGGTGTACGTATCCAACGGTGAACAACCAGCCAGTCAACCACAGCGGTCCCATGAGGCCCGCTATTTCCATCTTTCCTCGAATGACCCTTTTCTCGTCACTCACCACGAACACTCCTTTTGATCATGTTTACCCAATACATATCATACACTATACAGCCGCGTTCGTCGCCCCCCGGGTCTTGCCGCGACGCCCGCCGTTTCGCTGGGTGCCCGGCGCGGTCCTCGGGCATACACCCGCGCCGGTGGCGGAATTCTCGCGAGCCGGCGCAACCTCGGGTGGCCGCGCTGCGTACTGGAGGAATACCGCCGCCCGGCGACCGGGCGGAGATCCGTCAACCCGATAACCGAATGCGACGAAGACGTATCCCAGCGATTCGCGCCACGGCCGTGGCGGCAACCACCGCCGTGGCGGCCGCTGCCATCCTGCACGGCGGGGCCGTCTCCCATCCCGGCGAAGCCGCGGAGGGCAATCCCGGCACCCGTCGCGCCGGTACCACCGTCCCGGTGACGGCCGCGCCGGCCCCCAGGCTTGCCGCAGCATCCGTCGACAGCCTCTACGCGATTCCCGAGTTCCGCGCCGATACCGTTTTTGTGACCCGCGATGCGATAACGATCCGGGAGATCATCGAGCGCGCGACCCGTGGTGAACGCACCAAGCTCGCCGGCCACGACAACATGACCTACACGATGACCACGCGCGAGATCGTCGCCTGGAAAAAGAAGAAGATCGTGACGGACAAGGTCTACCGCACGTATCTCGACACGCGGGGCCATCACGTCCAGGTCCAGCTCGGAGAGCAATCCCGCGAGTACGAGTTGACCGGCGGCGGGTGGGCACAAAAGCCGGACAAGGACGAGAAGAGTAACGTCCGCGCTCAAATCGAGATGGAAGGGTACGATGATTTCATCAACCTGCCGTTTTACCTGCAGGATATGTCGGACTACGACTTCGTCCTTCTAGGGCGCACGCGGGAGGTGGATCGCGTCATCTTCAAGATCGGGTTCGAGCCCCGCTCGGATTTCAAGGCACTGCCATCGGGTGTCGTCTACGTCGACACGAAGGACTACCAGATCATTCACGAGGAGTTTACGTTCGAGAGCAACCCCGCACCGCTCTTCCTCAAAGGGGTAAAGCGCATATCGCGCCAGTGGACCGAACTTCCCACGGGTGAGTGGGTTTTCACAAAGATAATGGGTGAGATAGAACTGAGGCGTATTCCGTTCTTTCCCGGTAACATCAGCATCGCCCTCGTCCGCGAGGACTTCCGCTTCGACGAGCGATACGACCCACGCCTCTTCGGTGACATGCCCGCGGTGGAGGAGGCTGGCCGGCGAGTGCGCCGTGAGGGCGCCCACGTGCGGCCGCCGCTGTCGGATGCGGAAGCAGGGGCCGCACAAGCGCAGTCTGGTGCCAGAACGGCCTCCGGTTCCTTGCTGGAGACGCTCCAGCGCGGCGACGACGCGTTCTTTACCGAAGAGCTTCTCGAGGTGAACACGACACTCCGCGACACGACGATCACCCGGCACAACTCGCTCGGCCTGGACGCGTATATCGCCGTCGCGGGCCGGGGGAGCGGACCGGTGGCGTTCAGATTCGTCCCGGCCTCGCACCTGTTCGACTACAACCGCGTCGAAGGCCAGGTCAGCGGCGCCGGCGCGGCCCTGCGCCTCGGCGCGCGGCGTGACGCGGAAGTGCGGTTCGAGGGCGGCTACGCCA
>JBHHVD010000138.1:0-3001 GCA_046754105.1 Candidatus Krumholzibacteriia bacterium | reverse complement strand
GGGCTGCGCCACGCCTGCCGGGATCGCGTACGTGTTCACGCTCGATCAGGTCGTGCGGCCGCAAGATCGTGGGGATCGGTTCGGACCTCAGGAGTCAGTCGCAGCGGACGTCGGCCACAACAACCAATACGTGGATGACGTCGTAAAGATAGACTGGCTGCTCACAGAGAATGATATCGCCTTCAGGATCTGGAATCAGACGGACCATTCGATGGGTTATCTTTCTGAAGTCGTCGTCCCCGCAGACGATGTACTTTGGACACGCTATGGTTGGGTGCGGCTGGCTCATACCATGAAACCGACAAGAGAGGGCGGTGGCGGTGGTGAAAAAGTTGGGTATCCGCCGAGAACTCCGAAAGACAGCGAGAAAGAATCTGTCATCGAAGCACCCCTCGTGGGGGATGAAATACAGATCGTACTGCCCATCGAAATTCGGGGTGTGGTCAACGATTACGTGTTCACCTTCAGAATCTCCGGTGTGAAACAGCGTTAGGACGACGGCCGCTGGTCGGAGGTTGCTCCGTACGCCAGGCGAAGTGAGGTCCGAAAATGGTGCCTGAAACCATTCTTCAAATCCGGGTCGCCCTGGTCGGGATCGACCCCCCGATCTGGCGCCTCATTCAGATCCCGTCGAGTTATTCCTTTTGGGACCTCCACGTCGCGATCCAGGATGCGATGGGTTGGACGGACTCCCACCTCCACGTCTTTCGCGTCCCGGACCCGCGGACGGGGACGGTGGTGGAGATCGGCATTCCCGTCGAGGGGCTCGAGAACGAGCGGCCCTTGCGTCCCGGCTGGGACGTTTGCGTGCGCGATTATCTCTTCGAGGCCTCGCCGCTTGTGACCTACGAGTACGACTTCGGCGACTCGTGGATCCACGCGATCCAGGTGGAGTTGGAACTGCGCCACGCCGCGGACCGCGCCCACCCGGTATGCGTAGCCGGCGGGCGCAAGTGCCCGCCGGAAGACTGTGGCGGGATCCCCGGCTACGAGGAATTCCTGCGCGTGATCGCGGATGCGACCGATCCGGAGCACCAGTCCATGCTCGAATGGGCGGGTGGGAGCTTCGATCCGGAGGCGTTCGACCCGTCGGAGGTGAGTTTCGATGACCCGAGGGAGCGGTGGCGACTCGCCTTTGGGACGGGGGCATAGGACCCGTACCCCCACCGCTGGGGGCTGCCTCTGGGTCGGGAGAGTAGGCACCGCGATTTACCGTGTAATTGTGCGTTTGGAATGCATAATTGCAGGCACCTAGAAAAATATTCTTGACTAAGATGCTGATTTACATGATAATCAGTATATGAGTCAACGAATATCTAAGTTTAATCGTTCATTAGGGTTATCGTGGGTCCCGAACCCCGTTACGGGCTCGGCCGCCGTCTTCCTGTGGGGCCCGCGGCAGACGGGCAAGACCACCTTTCTGCACGACCGCTATCCCGAGGCCACATTCTACGACCTCCTGGACACGGCGCTGAGTGCCGAACTGGCCGTGCGCCCGCGGCGTCTTCGCGAAGACGTGCTGGCGGCGCGGCCCGAGATGGTCGTGATCGACGAGATCCAGAACGTGCCGCCCCTGCTAGAGGAGGTGCACTGGCTGCTCGAGAACACGTCGACCCGCTTTGTTCTATGCGGGTCGAGCGCCCGCAAACTCCGGCGCGGGTCTCGCAACCTCCTTGGCGGGCGCGCGATCGACTGCCACCTGCTGCCGCTGACCACGCACGAAATCGGCGACGTCGACCTGCCGCGGGCGCTTCAACACGGGTTCCTGCCCGTGCACTACCTGGTCGACGATCCCGCACCGCTTTTGCGAGCCTACGTACACAACTACATCAAGGCCGAAATCATCGACGAGTCGGCCACGCGAAACATCCCCGCCTTCTCTCGCTTCCTGCAGGTGGCGGGACTTTGTCACGGCCAGCAGATCAACTATGCCAACTTCGCGCGCGAGACAGGGGTCTCGGCGAGCACGGTGCGCAATTATTTCCAAATACTGGAAGACACGCTTCTCGGCTTTACGCTGGAGCCCTGGCGGCGGCGCAAGAAACGGCGCCTGGTCGAGACGGCGAAGTTCTACCTCTTTGACGTAGGTGTTGCAAACCAGCTTCATCCGGAGGCCCAGACGGTCGCCGAGGGATCGGATCGCTTCGGCCGGGCCTTCGAGCACTTCGTGCTAAACGAGACCCGTGCTTACCTCTCCTACCGGCGCCTGGACCACCCCGTCAGTTATTGGCGGACGAGCTCCGGTTTCGAAGTGGACCTCGTCGTCGGCGGTATGGAGCTGGCGATCGAATGCAAGTCGAAGCGGGAGGTGCGCGCCGCGGACCTCAAAGGCTTGAGGGCACTGAGCGAGGAACACGTTCCCCGGCGAAAAATCGTCGTTTCGCGCGAGAAGAAACGGCGCACGACCGAAGACGGCATCGAGATCATGCCCTGGCGCGAGTTTTGTGGAGAACTTTGGGGCGGCCGGCTGATTTGAAAACCCGCCCGCTTCTCGAGCGGTGAACCCGCGCTCGCCGGCCCGCCGTCGGCGGCGAGAACACGATCTACCGCACGACCCCGGCCGGCGCACCATGCGGGGCTCGCCTCTAACTTTTTTCTCCATACTGAATTACAAAAACACAGCGGTGCACCTCTCCAGCGGAGGGGGGCGTACGAACGCGGCTGTTGCAATCATTAATTACATGTTATCTTTTGGTAAGCGAACCCGGAGGGGTAGAGTGATCGGAAAACGCATCGCCCATTACGAGATTCTCGGCAAGCTCGGGGCGGGGGCGATGGGCGTCGTCTACAAGGCCGAAGACACAAAGCTCAAACGAAAAGTCGCCCTCAAGTTTCTCTCGCCGGATCTGACGTCCGGCCCTCGGGCGAAGAGCCGTTTCATCGAAGAAGCGCGGGCGGCCTCGGCGCTCGATCATCCCAACATCTGCAACGTCCACGCGATCGACGAGACGCCCGATCGGCAAATCTTCATCTGCATGGCCCTCTACGAGGGCCGCACACT
>JBHHVD010000137.1:0-3061 GCA_046754105.1 Candidatus Krumholzibacteriia bacterium | reverse complement strand
CTACCGGACCCCGACCCCGTGAACGGTTACCGAAAAAGGAACACCCTATGTCGTTATTCCTCTCATCCGCAGTGCTGACCCTCACCACGCTTGCCACAAACCAACCCGCCGCCGGCACCACCCGCGTCGCCGTGGTCAGCGTAGGTGTGGTCTCCGAGCGATACCTTAGGACCGAAGCCCTCGAGGCCCGCTTCGACCAGCGACGCACCGAACTCAACCGCAAACGCGACGAGTACCAGCAGAAGATCCAGCGGCTTCGCCGGTCGCTCGACGAGGAGTTCAAACCCGGCACCAGCGAGTTCCAGGAGCGTCGAAAACAACTGGCTGTGACCGAGGCCGAGCTGCAGTGGTTTATGGAAACCGAGGGTCAGCGCATTGAGACGGACCTGGCCGGGTCCCTGCGGGCCATCTTTGACGACATCCGAGAGGTCGTACGCGACGTGGCCGAGGAGAAGGGGATCGACGTGGTTCTGGCCAGCGACAAACTGCCGGACGGCAGCCCGCCCGGCACCAACCAGGCCCGCCAGCAGATCCTCCTCCAGAAAGTCCTATATTGGAGCCCGCGGGTCGAGCTGACCGAGGAGGTTGTGACGCGTCTCAACGCCCGCTACAAGGCCCGCCAGGCCGCCAAACGCACCGGCCTCACGCCCGGTCCGTGATGGCTCGCATCCGCCTTACCGCTTACACCTCGTCTACGGCTGTTGCCCGACAGGTACGAGCCGAGAGCGCAAAGCGAGCGGACGGACAGGCCAACCGATGCGGGGTCTCTTCGGTTCTGCCGTGTACGCTGACCGCCTTCGGCAACGCGCCTATCGAGGTCGCTTCTTCGGACGGCGCTTCGCTCCGTTCAGGACGCGAACACTCGTGACCAGAAGGACGTCCAAGGCCTCGAAAGTATCGTCCTCGTAGAACACAATCGCCGTACGCCCCGCGGGACTGGTGGCCAGAAACTCCGGGTGCTTGATGTGTATCTCCCGACCATCAGCGAAGTGGATGGCAAATGGTCGGAAGGGCGCGGCGCGGACCATCTTGCGAAGTTGCTCCGTTGTCATGGCACTGATTCTACCTGGCGGTGTTGGCGGCGACAACCACCGGGCCGCCCCATCCGACGCGTAAATGCCGCGCTACGAGCCGCGAGCGCAAAGCGAGCGGACGCAGCCGGCTCAGGCAGGAATCTCCATTTGCTCGGCGGCCGCGAAGTGTTGTCTCGCCGGTCGCTCCTGCGCCAAACAGAGCTTGATGACCTCCTGCGGCGTATGGATCGCAACGACGGCAACTCCCGATGCCGGTGCACGCCCTACGACCGATCGTCACTCGAAAGCACGTCCTCGAGTTCGCGGATCAGCGCCGGCAAATCCTCCTGGACCGTATGCCACAGGATGTCGTAGTCGACAAAGTCATACCCGTGGATCAGTCGATTGCGCGTGCTGACGATCTGCGTCCAGGGGACGCCGGGATACGCATCCTGCGTCGGCTTGGAAACGCGCGCCGCTGCCTCGCCGATGATCTCGACCAATCGAACGATCCCCAGTTGCAGAAGCCTCTCGCGCTCGAGATCGGCCCGCGTTTTTCCAACGATCAGCGCGACGGCCTCGCGCGAGTAATCGAGCATGTGGCGAAGGCGGTTCTCGTCGTCACGGGGCGACATACTGCACCTCGGCTTCGGCCACCACATGCTCGCGGAAATAGCGGCTCAAGCAATTCGGCGTGTTCAAATCCACCTTGCGGCCCCCCAGGATGTCAGATAGCTCAAGTTCCATACCGGCCAGCCGGAACAGTCCGACAGAACCCCCGGGCTCGAATTCGATCAACACATCCACGTCGCTGTCCGGACCGAAATCATCCCGCAGCACCGAACCGAAGAACGCCAGCTTGCGGAGCCGATGGCGTTGGCAAAACGCCGCGATCTTTTCGCGGGGCACATCAAGGTTTACGCGCGCCTTCATCATCGCGATTATAGACTCCGATTACGCCGTCGCCAGCGAGCCGCTGCCGGTCTCAACGCCTTGCTGTTCGCTTCGCGATAGGTTGGTCTTCAGGCACCGTCGCCGTCCCTCCGTGGCTCATCTTGTCGTTTCGACGTTGACCCGCCCCTTCGTCGCGTCGTCCCTGGTTTTGACTTTTTGACTTTTTGACTTTTTCACGTTTTGACTTTTTCACGTTTGTCCCGCCACTCGCTTGCCCTCTTGGCGAACCGCTTCCCCGGCTTTGCGGCGTCGTAGAGATCGGCAAGCCGCCGGTTCCGTCATGGACCCGTACCCGGGACCCGCCAGCGCGCGCGGCTCTGTGGATCGAGGGACCTGTAAGACAACGGACTACGGACAGGGCGGTAGGACGGAGTCGAAGGGGTAGGGTTTTCCCTGGAAGGCATCAAGCGTGCGCACGGCGTCGGCGATGGTAATGATGCGGTCGGGTGTCCCCGGCTCGACGTCGACGATCACCTTGGGAGGAGCGCTGCGAAGCCCTCGGAACTTGTCCACCACGGCGATGACATCGACGGTCACGTCCACCGATCCGTCCGGTGCGGTCCATCCACCGGCCTGGGAATCGAACGGGCCGACCAGATCGCCCCATCGACCCATCGCCACCGTAAGCGGCGCGGAGAAGCTGCCTTGGCCGCAGCCCTGTTTCGCCGCTTCCAGCGCGTAGACGCCGCCGGGCACGATGCGCTCATGGAACACGTGAACAGGCCCCACCGCGCCCCAATCCATGAACGTCGGGTCGCATCGAAGCGTCGCGGCGGTGAAGGTCGGGATTCCGGGAGCGGCCCCGACCTGCGCCGGGCTCTCGCTGACCTGGGACGGCGGGCCTACCCATAGGGATTGACCGTTGAACACATCGAACGGCGGCGGCAGGTCGACGAACCTCACGCGGACGGCCTGCGCCTCACCGACCAAGGGGGACGAAAACACGATATAACGATTCATGGCCGCCACCTGGCCGGACGGCGCCGGCGCCGGCGGCACGCAGCACACATCCGGAATGCCGTTGCCGTCAAGATCGGACGAGGGATCGGCGGCAATATCACACCGGTCCGGGACGCCGTTGCCGTTGCAGTCCG
>JBHHVD010000136.1:0-3460 GCA_046754105.1 Candidatus Krumholzibacteriia bacterium | reverse complement strand
GTGCCGGACCTGGAGGTGGCGAGCCTGGCCGATCTGGCCGACGCCGCGGGGGTGTAACGCCAGCTTGTGTGGCCCGTGGCGGAGGGGCGTCGACATCTCGGCGGCCCGCGCTCCACTTCGCTCGGCTACCCCGCTGCGCGGGGTGATCCCCCCACGTCGCACCGGTTGCTAGTACCCCGCCGCCTGGCCGTCCTTGCGCGACTCGGAGGCGCCGTAGTAGACACCGGCGCCCGGGTCGTAAAGAATGGCCTGGTAGCCGCCGTAGCCGCCGACGCTGAAGCTCACCCGGTGCCCCAGGCGCCTGAGCGCGCGGACCGTATCGTAGGAAATTCCCGACTCGAGATACACCGTGCCGCCGCCGGTCATCACCTCGCCCGTCGGTTGCGAGGACCCGGAGTGGCGGATGCGCGGGGCATCGCCCGCCTCCTGCAGGTTCATCCCGAAGTCGATCATGTTGGCAATGATCTGCACGTGTCCCTGCGGCTGCATCGCGCCGCCCATCACACCAAAACTCATAAACGGCTTGCCGTCCCTGGTAATGAACGCCGGTATAATGGTATGGAAGGGCCGCTTCTTCGGGGCGTAGGTGTTGAAGCGGCCTTCGGCGAGGTCGAAGAGTTCGCCGCGGTCCTGCAGGATAAACCCGAGGCCGTCCGGCGAGAGCCCGGTGCCCATGCCGCGGTAGTTGCTCTGGATGAGCGACACCATGTTGCCGTCCTTGTCGGCCACCGTGAGATAGATGGTGTCGCCCGCGCGCAGCGACGGATTGCCCGCGTCGTAACGCGCCGCCGCGCGCGCGGGGTCGATCAGCCGCCGCCTGCGGGCGCCGTACTCCTTGGAGACGAGTTCGTCTACCGGGATGCGGTTGAAGTCGGGATCCGCGTAGAAGCGGGCGCGGTCTTCGAAAGCGAGTTTCTTGGCCTCGACGAAGGTGTGGATATACTCGGTGCTCCCGAACCCCATGGAGGCGATGTCGTAGCCCTCGAGAATGTTGAGCATCTGCAGTGCTGCGATACCCTGGCCGTTGGGCGGCAACTCCCACACATCGTAGCCGCGGTAGTTGGTGGACACCGGCTCCACCCATTCGGAGCGGTGCGCCGCCAGGTCCTCGTAGGAGAGGAAGCCGCCGTTGCGGGCCATGAAGGCCGCGATGGTGCGGGCGATGTCACCCTTGTAAAACACATCGCGGCCCTTCTTGGCGATCCGCTCGAGCGTGCGGGCGAGCTTCGGATTCTTGAAGATCTCGCCTTTCCTCGGCGCGCGGCCACCCGGCATGAACGTTTCCTTGAAGCCGTCGTATTCTTCGAGAATGGGTACGCTCCGTCCCCAGTAGTAGGCGATGAGCTCGCTCACCGGGAACCCTTCGCGCGCGTAGCGGATCGCCGGCGCGAGGACCTTCTTCATCTTGAGCTTGCCGAAACGCCCGTGCAGCTCGAACCACCCGTCGACGCAGCCGGGCACGGTGACGGGGAGCGGGCCGTGGCTGGGAATCTTCTCGTAGCCCTCGCTCTTGAAATGCTCGAGGGTGAGCGAGGCGGGCGAGCGCCCGCTGGCGTTCAACCCGTAGAGCCTCTTCGTTTTCGCGTCCCATACGATGGCGAAGAGATCGCCGCCGATGCCGTTGCCGGTGGGCTCCATGAGCCCGAGGGTGGCGTTGGCGGCGATGGCCGCGTCGACGGCCGTGCCGCCGCTCTTCAAGATATCAAGGGCGACCTGGGTGGCCAGGGGCTGGCTGGTAGCGGCCATGCCGTGCGCCGCGATGACCTCCGAGCGGGTGGCAAAAGATTTGCCAGTAATCCGGTCTTGACAGTACGCGGGCAAAGCGAAGAAACTAACGCACGTTAAAGTAAATAGTAGTTTTCTCATGGTAACCTCCGGAATGTTATTTGTAGAGATGCTACCAAAAAGGTTGTTAACATTTCATTATTTATCTACATTATGGGTGCAACGTGAGTCCGGCTTTCGGTGTGAGCACCGAAGGGTGCCGGGGTATGGGAGAAGTTTCGCCCGCCGTCCGGTACCTTCCTTCGTTTCGCAGTTCCGCGTCCCGAATATTGTTCACGAAGTAACATATTTTTTGCGACGCCCCACCCGTCGACGATTCGTTCTATGGATAAGGAGGGAATCCATATGACTGACTATGCGGACCCCCGCGTGTTGGTTTCAACGGAGTGGCTGGCGGAGCACCACAGCGACCCCGAGGTGGTGGTGGTCGAGGTGGATGCCGACACCGCCGCATACGACCAGGGCCACGTCCCGGGCGCCGTCGCCTGGAGCTGGCGCAAGCAGATGCTCGACCGCAGGCGCCGGGACATCCTGGGGCTTTCGGATTTCGAGAACTTGCTCGGCCGCAGCGGCATCGGCAACCACACGACCGTCGTCCTCTATGGTGACAGCAACAACTGGTACGCCACCCTGGCGTTCTGGCAGCTCAAGGTGTACGGCCACCGCGAGGCGCGCGTGGTGGACGGGGGGCGCAAGAAATGGGTGGCGGAAGAGAGAGAGCTGGCCCGGACACCGACCCAGCCCAACCCCACGACGTACAAGTCGATGGCGCTGAACCAGGACGTGCGCGCGTTTCTCGCCCAGGTGAAATCCGCCGTCAAGAGCCGCGCCTGCGCGCTCGTCGACGCCCGTTCACACGACGAATACTCCGGAAAACTACTGGGCAAGCCCGGCCCGCTGGGGCCGTTCCAGAGAAGCGGTCACATTCCGGGGGCGAGGTGCGTGCCGTGGGCGCTTACCTGCCGCGACGACGGCACCTTCAAGGGGGCGGACGAGCTGCGGGAGATCTACCTGTCCAAGGACATCACGCCGGACAAGGAAATCATTACGTATTCCCGTGTCGGGGAACGTGCCAGCCACAGCTGGTTCATCCTCAAGTACCTGCTCGGCTACCCGAAAGTGCGAAACTACGATGGTTCCTACGCCGAGTGGGGAAACGCCGTCGGCGTGGCGGTCGAGACGGGAGACGGAAAACCGTAGGGAGCCCTTTGCCGGCCGGGGGCGAACGGCCCCGCGGGCGGAGGCCGCGGCTGCGTGGACGGGCGCGGCCGCTTTTGCTTGATAAACCCACCGGATTGGCGGATACTCCTCTGCGATTGCCGCAACTTACCTGGTAAGGAATCACAGCTCTTTTTTACATACTTCCAGGGCCACCCAGGCTCGATATCTCGCGAACATTTTGGAGAGGACGCGATGAACTCGAAGGATCAGCTTTGCATCAACACACTCCGCTTCCTCGCCGTGGACGCGGTGGAAAAGGCGAAGTCGGGTCATCCCGGTCTACCGCTCGGTGCGGCGCCGATGGCGTACGTCGTCTGGGACCGTTTTCTGCGTCACAATCCCGGGAACCCGAACTGGTTCAACCGTGACCGCTTCGTTCTCTCCGCGGGCCACGGATCCGCGCTTCTCTACGCGCTGCTCCACGCGTACGGCTACGCGCTGCCGCTCGAAGAAC
>JBHHVD010000135.1:0-3542 GCA_046754105.1 Candidatus Krumholzibacteriia bacterium | reverse complement strand
GTTGCCGAACTGTTCCAAGACGGGGTCACCGCGGCGGAGGCCGTCGAGATCTGCCTGCTCAACAACCCAAGCCTCCAGGCGCGCTTCATGGACGTCGGCATCGCGCGCGCGGACGCCGTGCAGGCGGGGCTGTTTTCCAACCCGTTTCTCGGGGTTTCGGCGAGGTTTCCCGACGGCGGCGGCCTGGCGAACATTGAGGCCGGCGTCGCGCAGAACATCGCGGAGTTATGGCAGATCCCCCTGCGCAAGCGTGCGGCCGAGCGGTCGCTCGATGCCGCGATCCTCGACCTCGCCCGAACCGCGGCGGGCATCGCGGCGGACGCGAAGGCTGCATACTACGTCGCCGTCGGCGCGGATGAGCGGTTTCGGATCGCCCAAGAGAATCTCGCCATCGCGAATGATCTCCTCGACCTGGCGCTGGCACGTCAAAAAGCCGGTGCTGCCAATGAGCTCGAAGTCAACTTGTCTCGAGGCATCGCGCTCAATGCGGACATCGAGGTCGCGCGCGCACGACTCGCGGCCGCCGAGGCTCGCCGGGTGTTGGCCACCATCCTGGGCCTTACCCGCGACGCGGATGCGTTGGCCTTAACGGACCCCCTGCCGACCGAATCTCCAAAGCCCCCGGCACCGGAATCGCTTGTCCAACTGGCCAAGGTCTGGCGCCTGGATATCCAAGCCGCGCAACAAGCGGTAGCCACGGCGCAGGCTCGGCTGGCGTACGAATACCGCCTTGTCTGGCCGACGATTGAAATCGGCCTCGAAATGGAACGGTCGGAGCGGGGCCGTCAAGGTAGTCGAGATATCTTGGCCGACACGGCACGGGCGTCGATTGCCGGCGGGGGCTTGACGGCGCCGGAGTTGCAACCCCGGTCCGAGCGGCGAAGCGAGAACGGCCAGGATGTTATCTTCGGTCCGAGTCTCGGTATCGAGCTGCCCATCTTCGATCAAAACCAGGCGCAGATTGCCAAGGCGCGATATGCCCTTCAGCAAGCGCGCAAGACGCTGGACGCGCTCGATCGAGCCGTCACGCAGGAAGTCCGCAGCGCCGTCGACCGGGCGATGACGGCGTGGCAACTCATGCAAACGTACCGCGATCAATCGATTCCACTGGCTCAGGGGAATCTCGACCTTTCGCGCGAAGCGTATCGCGCGGGCCGCGCGTCGTTTCTGTCCGTACTTGAGGCGCAGCGGTTCTTTCTCGCAACCCGTCGCGGTTATGTCGAGGCGTCGCAGTCCGCGGCCACGATGATACCCGAACTCGAACGAACGATCGGGCTTCCGTTCGACAGGTTTCTAGCTGAGCTCAAGAAGCCCACGCGACGCGCTCAGCGTAGTGACAAGGGAAACGGATCATGAGCGGCGAGCGATTGCGCAGCGGCTTCACACGCGTGGTCTTGGCCATCTTCAGCATGACGCTCTTGGGCGGATGCGCGCACGCCGACCCGACGGCGCTGGAGACATTTGTCGTGGACTTGCTACGCAGCGCAGCAGCGGCGCTGCTCCTGTAACGGCACTGCGCCGACAACGAAGGACATGCTGATGAGCAAGAAAACAACAGTGGCGATGTTCGTCGTAGTTCTCGCCGTTCTTGGGATCGGACACGCATGGCTGCGTTTCTCACAGGACGGATATGCCATGGCACAACATCAAGACCATAACGAGCACGGTCGCGATGGTCCCGGGCACGACGATCACGACGACCACGGCGATGAGCATGGCCATCACGAAGGTCATGAAGAAGGCGTTGTGCATCTCAACGCGGCGCAGCTTTCCGGGTTGACGCTTACGCATGTGGCGGTGAAACGCGGATCGCTTACCACGATCGTGGAGCTTCCCGGCGAAGTCGGGTGGAACGCCGACAGGCTCGTACACATTACGCCGCGCGTCAGCGGAATTGTTTCACGGGTCGAGAAGACGCTCGGGGATCGCGTCGAGGTCGGGGATCCACTTTGTGTTCTGGAATCCCGCGAAATGGGCGACGCCAAGATGGAATACCTGGTGGACCTGAGCCGGTTCGAGGTGGCCCGCGCCGACTATGAACGCGCCCTCACCGTCCACGAGAATACGCGAAAGCTCCTGACGATCCTCGATCCGGAACCCCCTCCGGAGGAGGTGCTCGCGCGGGCACACGATCTTCCGGTGGGCGACAACAAGAACAAGCTTCTGACATCCTACACGAGAATGAAGGTGAACTTCCGCAACTACAAGCGGAACGAGCAGCTCCTGGCGAGCAAGATCGCCAGCGAAGCGGAGTTTCTTGAAGCCAAGGGCGAATACGAGGTCTCCCGAGCAGACTACTTGTCCAAGCGCGAGGAGATATCGTTTGACCTGGAGCTCCGGTTCCTTCGCGCAAAGAAGGATTATCGGGTAGCAGCAACGGAAATGCGCAACGCCGAGCGAGCCCTGCATATCCTGGGGCTTACGAATGAACAGACGGAGGAGATCGCGCAACGCGGCGATGAGATTGATACGGACATCGCACGTGCCGCGCTGGCCAGCCCGAGTTCCGGCGTCATCGTGGATCGCCACGCGACCCGCGGGGAGCTCGTCAATACCGACACCCGGCTCTACACGATCGCCGACCCTTCCGACGTCTGGGTCATGGGACGTGCGTATGAGCGCGATATTCGTTTTCTCAAGCCGGGGCAGGACACAACGGTTCGACTCGACGCGTTTCCCGGTGAACTCTTCGCGGGGGAGGTCGATTATGTAGCCAGCCACCTCGATCCCGATACCCGGACCGTACAAGTGCGCGTGGTCCTGCCGAACCCGGACGGTCGGCTTCGCCCCGGCATGTTCGGAACCGTCGTCATTCACATTGACAACGGGCGAGAGGCAGCGGACCCAGAGGGCATACTCGTACCGGCGGGGGCCCTCCGGGGTGGGTTCGTGGTGTTCCAGGCCACAGGATCCGGCGAATACAAACTCGTTCCGGTTCAGGTCCTGGGGCGGTCCCGCGCGTTTGCCGAGGTAAGGGGGGCGCTTGCCGTCGACGACGAGGTCGCCGTCGGTGACACATTCGTGCTCAAGTCGGAAATAGGCAAAGAGGGAATGGGTGGCGGCCACGCACACTGACGGAGCGACCATGTCGCGAATCATTGATTTCTCACTGAATAATCGCCTTCTCGTCATCATCTTCTGGGTGTTGGTCGTCGGCGCGGGACTCAACGCCTTGACGGAACTCCCGATTGATGCCGTCCCGGATGTCACGAACATCCAGGTACAGATTCTCACCAACGCACCGGGACTTCCGCCGGAGGAGGTCGAACGATTCGTCACATTCCCGGTCGAGACGGCCATGAGCGGACTTCCAGCGATCGAGGAGGTACGCTCCGTTTCCAAGTTCGGTCTCTCCGCGGTCACCGTCGTCTTCGAGGAGGGCACGGATATCTACTGGGCGCGCCAGCTTGTCGCCGAGCGACTCGTCGAGGCCCGCGAGCAGATTCCCGAGGGCTACGGCGAGCCGGAGATGGGGCCGATATCGACCGGTCTGGGCGAAATCTATCAATTCGAAGTGCGTGGCGAAAACCACACGCCGATGG
>JBHHVD010000134.1:0-3675 GCA_046754105.1 Candidatus Krumholzibacteriia bacterium | reverse complement strand
GGAGGTTGGCGACCCGCAGATCCGCGACTTCTTGCACCCGGGCGCCGGTGTTGTAGAGGAACAGCAGCAAAGCCCGGTCGCGCAACACAAGTCGTCCCTCCGCCGGCAGACCTGCGAACAGGGTTTCCACCTGGTCGCGCTCGAGGAAGTGGGTCGGTGGTGGAGCCGCACGTTTTGTCGGAATGCCTGCTACCCGTTCGGCCTCGACGAAAGATTCCGGCACCTGCGCGGCGACATAGTCGAAGAATGTATGGAGCACGGCGAGCCTCTGGTTGCGGGTGCAGATGCGATTGCCGCGCTCGATCTCGAGGTGGTTGAGGAACTGGCGGACCCGTTCGGCGGTTAGATCGGCGAGCCCAAGCCGGGTGATCTTGCGCCGGGATTGCCGTGCGACGAAGATGATGAACAGCCGCAAGGCGTCGCGGTAGCTCCTGATCGAGGCCGGGCTGAGGCCTTTCTCCGCTTTGAGGTGCTGCTCGAAGAATGCGTAGAGGATCGTGCCGAGCGTCACCATGGTGTCCTCCCCGTGGACAATGGCGCGGCAAACCGCCCGAAGCGATACCCGGCCGCCTCCAACAGCTCGGCGGTCAGTGTGAGATAGACGGCCGTGGATGCCGGGTCGACATGACCGAGGAAGGTCGACAGGTGGATGAGACGCGCCGCCGGGTAGGCACCGGAACGGTACCAGCGCAGCAGGGTGCCGACGGCAAAGCTATGCCGCAGGTCGTGCAGTCGCGGCGGCGCCACACCGGGTCGTACGTCGAGGCGGAGCCGTGGCACGAGGGCATGGAAGGTCTGGCTGATGGTGCCGGGATGTACGGGGCGACCGGCGCTGAACGAGAACACCGGTCTGTCCGGCAGAAGAGGTCCGGTCGACTGCTCGCGGCGCCCGATGAAGGCGCCGATCCGGGCCGCCATGCGCGGGCCGAAGGGAACCAGACGGGTTTTGGCGAACTTGGTTTGCCGAACGACAAGCAGCTGCCGGTCGAGATCGACATCCGCCCGGGTGAGCCTCGCCACCTCGCCGACACGAAGCCCCAGTCCGTAAAGAAGCGCGAAGATCGTCGCGTAGGTCGGACCGCGTAGCGTCGCCCTGGCGTTGTCCGGCAGCCCGGCGGCAACTTCGACGAGCCGGCAAGCCTGTGGCAGATCGAAGATATACGGGATGCGACACGCCGTCTCCCGGCGTGGCCGCACCCGCACTGGCGAGATATCGAGAATGCCCTGTTCAACCATCCAGTCGAACAGGCGACGTAGGACGCCGAGCAAATGATTGTAGCTGCGCGGGCGTGTTCGCGGACGCCCGGCCAGGAAGGCCTCGAGCAGGTCCGGTGTCACGCCGGCAAGATCGACCACACACTGCTCGACGAGATGGCGATCGAAGAGATGGAGGGCCCGTTCCTCCGTATCGAAGCGCCGATTCAAGGCCCGCTTGTGGGTGATGAAGCGCTGGATCGCTTCGCCAAGCGGACTGCGGAACTCCAGCTTCCCAAACCGGTTCATGGCAGCGCCTCCCCGTCGCCGAGGGCCACGTCACGAAGAGAATCAAGCGCGACCTTGGCATAGATCTCGGTCGAGGATGCAGAGCGGTGGCCGACGTAGTCCCCGATGGTTTTGAGCGGGAAACCGGCGTCGAGGAGCCGCTGCACACAGGCATGCCGCAGAGTGTGGGACCCGGGACGGCGGACCGACACACCGGCCTTGTGCAGATAGTGGCTCGCGCGTCCCGACACGGCCGCGAAAGTGAGCGGTCGATGCGGGGCCAGGTGGCGAAAGAACAGGTGACGATCCTCGGTCTCGGGACGACCGTGTCGAAGATAGTCGAGGATCGCTTCACCGACGGTCGGCGACAAGGGATAGGCGGTCGTGTGATCGGCCTTGCGCTCGCGCACGAGTAGTCGCTCTCGCTTCCAGTCGATGTCGTCGAGCGTTAGCGCGGCAACCTCGCGGGCCCGCAAACCATAAGTGACGAGCAGGAGCAGGATCGCGTAGTCGCGCCGGCCGACCGGTATGCGCCGGTCTACGGCCTCCAACATGCGCCTGACATCGTCCCAGCCGATCGAGCGCGGTAGCTCTGCCATGCGGTAATTCTGGGGTGGTTCCACACAGCGGGCCAGGTCCCGCGCGATGATGCCTTGCCGGTGTAGGTAGTGCAGGAAGACGCGCAACGCACTGCACAGTCCGGTCATGGAGGAGCGAGAGAGCCCGTCACCCGCCGCCTTGATGATGAAGCCGGAGAGAATAGGCGGCGAAAGAGCGCCAAGATCGCCACAGCCGATCCGTCTCAGATACGCCTCGAAACGGCGCAGAAAATGTCGGTAATGGCGGATCGATGTCTCACGCAATCCACGCTCGTCGCGGAGGTAGGCAAAGAACCCCGGCGCCGGATCAAGAAACGGATCGGGTAGGCTGGGGCGATGGTTGCCCATGTCCCAGCCGGGCACGGCCAAGGCAATCATCTGCTCGACCACGGGGTGCGCAAAGTTCTGCAGCCTGCGCTGTGCCCCGGTCGATTTGCCGGCCCCATGCCGCGTGACCCAATCCGTGACGAAAGCGTCAATATGCGCTGGCAGGTCGTCCCAGGCCTGAGCACCGCGTCGCTCGGCAAATCCGCCGAAGCGGACGAGCAACGGTACACGGCGATAGATCGTGCGCGCCGCGTAGCCTTGTTCAGCCAGCCACGTGACGTACTGTTCGATCGGCACCCCGATCCAGGAGCCCCGGATGCGATCGATCGTATCCGGGCGAATGAAATAGCGTTCCAACATGACAACCTCCATTCCGTGATGAGGGGAATGAGCGGGTGCCATGATTCGTTATGTGGCCGGGCGGCGGCCCGATGGGGCGCTACCTCTACACTTTGCCGTCCCCGGCCACATAACGGCGCTGGGAACATAATTCCGATTATGTGGCGCGCCACATAATCGGAAAGGATCGACAGGGGCACGCCGCCGAAGAAGGAAAGCGCGCTGACGTGGCCATCCAGGAAGGCCTCCGTCGTCTCCGCCGGATAGGCCTTGATGAACGGCATATCCGAATAGGGCAGATCCATGAAGAACACATGCATCTTAAGACGCAACCCGCCGATCACCCCGATGGCTTCACCGAAATCCACCTGTGCATGCCCGGGAGGATGCGCAAGCGGCACGAACTTCTCCGCCGTTCGCTGACGTGCCTCGCGCACATAGTCGGTGACAATCGTGATGCCGCCGGTGAACCCATGCTCGTCCCTCAGGCGCTCGAAAATCCGCTTCGCCGTGTGGCGCTGCTTCCTCGGCGCGTCCCTGTCCGCTTCCAGGATCGCGTCGATGATGGGAATGAACGGATCGAGCTTCGGCTTCTTCGGAGGCCCACTGCGCCGATACCCGGGCGGCGCCGAGAACGTGCACATCTTCGCGACCGTGTCGCGGTGCAGGCCAAAAACAAGAGCGGCTTCGCGTCGGCTGTGGCCCTCAACAAACACGAAACGCCGTACCGCCGCGTAAGTCTCCACGGCATGCATCTCCCCACTTCCCCCTTCCGAATCGGAAAAGGAAAGCCTAGCCAGTGGCCGGATTTTACTCCGGCGCAACGGCCCCATGCCGCCGCTTCACTGGCCTAGTATTGCGCCGGTGGTTACAGCCGAGCGCCCACAGCGCATTCTGCAGCCCTTCTGCCAGAGCCACGAAACTTTCG
>JBHHVD010000133.1:0-3737 GCA_046754105.1 Candidatus Krumholzibacteriia bacterium | reverse complement strand
CTCTCTGGCCGACGCCAGCACACTGTCGGGCGGCCCGGTGGACGCACCTCTAACCTGCGGCTAGGCTGCGCGCACTATGAGTGTCTACCCGACTTCCGATCAGATCGCCGCGTTCGTAGCGGCGCCGGATGACGGTCCGGTCGTCATGTTGAATCTGTTGCGCTTCAAACCCGAGGCCGATTCGCCGGATGAAGGTGTCTCGGGCCAAGAGGCCTACGCCGCATACGGCGAGAAGATGATCGCGTTTGTCGAATCCAAAGGTGGACGTCTGATCTGGTCGGGGCGCGTCGAGCAACAACTCATAGGCACCGGCGGTGACCAGTACGACATGGTCGCGCTGGTCGAGTATCCCTCGCGCCGCGAGTTCATCGAGATTTCCTCGGAACCATACGTACAAGAGATCGGCGTGCACCGCGCGGCGGGTCTGGAGAGTCAGTGGCTGATCGCGTGCAGTGAGGCCGCGCCGGCCGGAGCGACGATGCCGGAAACAGTCGCAGCGAAGGACAAACCAAAATGAAACGTCGATTCGATCTACCCGAAGATCTGTATCCTTTTAAGTCACACTGGCACGAGGTCGACGGCCTGCCGGTTCACTACATCGACGAGGGGCAAGGCGAGCCTCTGCTGTTTTTCCACGGGAATCCGACGTGGAGCCTCCTTTACCGCGACATCGTCAAGGGTCTACGCGACCGCTACCGCTGCATAGCAGTGGACTACCCGGGGATGGGGCTGAGCGGGAAGCCACGCGAACATGGGCATCCCGAGTACGGCTTTACCCCGGCCGAGCACAGCCGCGCGATCCAGGACTTGGTCGAAGCGCTCGACCTGCGCGATCTGACGGTCATGGTGCAGGACTGGGGCGGACCCATCGGGTTGGGTGTGGCAACTAGGGCGTCCGAGAGAATTGCACGCGTGGTTATCGGCAACACTTGGGCGTGGCCAATGAACGACTGGAAGGTATGGATGTTCTCGAACGGTCTCGGCAAAGGGATCGGGCGGCAACTAATTTTGCGCAGAAACCTTTTCGTCGAAAAGTTGTTGCCCGCCGGAGTCAACAGAAGGGAACGCCTGACTCCCGAAGTCATGGCCGCCTACCGCGGCCCTTATCCCACTGCGATTGACCGCGAGCCGACCGCGGTCTTTCCACGCGAAATCCTCGGCTCGATCGACTACCTCGAAGAGGTGGAGGGGGGACTGGGAAAACTCGCCGATAAGCCAATTCAGATCGTTTGGGGTAACAAGGATGCGGTATTCGGCAAGCGTGAGCTCAACCGTTGGAAGGAAATCTTCCCACGCGCCCGCGCCCGCATTCTGGACGGCGCAAACCACTTCATCCAGGAGGACGCCCCCGAAGCGATCGTTGAAGAACTCAACGCGTTCCTGAGCACGTGACCGGGCGAGACCCCGCTTTCCCCCGATCCAGACGAACATTTGATCGAGGCGCCACTGCGGGTGTGGCCGAGGCCGATGATGGCGAAGACGCGGAGTGCGGCTTCTCGGCACGATCGGGCGGTTTGTGTACGGTTGTCCGGCGCCCGAAGAATGGATGGTGGAGCAGAAGGGATTTGAACCCTCGACCCCCACGTTGCGAACGTGGTGCTCTCCCAGCTGAGCTACTGCCCCGTATCCAGACGCGACTACCGCCACCGAACCGCGAGCCGACAAGCGGTATCCAGCTCGCGGTCAGGGCGACGCCGATGCTGCGCGAGAACGGCCGGTAGACGGAAGTCTAGGGATGGTTAGGTTTGTTTTCCTTGGTTTCCTGCGCCTCCTTGCACTCGATGCACAAGGTCGTCACCGGTCTGGCCCTCAACCTGCCCAGAGGGATCATTTCTCCGCATTCTTCACACTCACCGAAGGTACCGTCTTCAATTCGCTGGAGCGCGCTTTCGACTTTGTCGAGGAGTTTACGCTCACGGTCGCGAATGCGCAGGTCCCGGCCCGATTCACTTTCCCACGCCGCGCGGTCGCCCGGGTCGGCAAAAGAGGCCTCTTTACCGGTGAGCTCGTCTACCGTCCGACCGGCTTCGTCCATGAGCTGTCGCTTCTGGTGCAACAGAAGCCGTTCGAACATACTTAACTGATCGCTACTGAGTTCAGCCACTTCGCAGTTTCCTCAACGGCCACCCATGGGCAAACTGAACAAAGAATGCTATCACCGCGCCTGGGGGCTGTAAAGGCCGGCACGGGACGACAAAAGGCATGAAAATCGCGTACTTTGACCCCCCGTCCGGGATAAGTGGGGACATGACGGTGGCTGCTCTGCTCGACGCGGGCAGCGATCAGGGCCTGTCCGCGGAGGAGCTCTGCGCGGCGCTTGCGAGCTTGGGGCTGAGTGGCTGGAGCGCCGCGACCGAGCCTGTGGAGGTCAACGGCCTGCGCGCGCTTTCGTTCAACGTGGCGGTGGACGGCGGCGGGAGCGCGCACCGCGACTGGGCCTCCATCCGTTCGTTGATTCAGCGCTCGGCCGAGGAAGGGTTGCCGAGCGGCGCCGTTGACAGATCGCTTTCGGTCTTTTCGGTGCTGGCCGAGGCCGAGGCCAAGGTCCACGGAGTAGATCCGGACAGGGTACACTTCCACGAGGTCGGTGCGGTCGATTCCATCATCGACATCGTCGGGACGGCTTGGTGTCTCGATCAGCTGGGCGTCGACCAGTGCTACTGCGGTCCGCTCCCTTCGGGCAGTGGATACGTAGACTGCGAACACGGGCGGATGCCGGTTCCGGCGCCGGCGACGGTCGAACTCCTGGCGGGATTCGAGCTCATCGCCGGCGATGGTGAGGGCGAGCTGGTGACGCCGACTGGCGCCGCTATAGTCAAAGCCCTGGCCCTTCCTATACGCCCGGTGTTCGCGCTCGAGACCAGCGGATATGGCGCCGGCACGCGGCGCATCGAAGACAGGCCGAACGTGCTGGGCGTGCTCGTCGGTCACTGTGACGGAGTCGTGGACGAGGCGGTGGTGTCTATAGAGTCGGATCTCGACGACATGAGTCCCGAAGCACTGGCCTTCGTGGCCGAGCGTCTGCGCCGGGCCGGCGCTCGCGACGTGAGCATTCTACCGGTGGCCATGAAGAAGGGGAGGCTGGGGACGCGTCTGTGCGTTCTCTGTGACCAGGCCCGGGTCTCGGAGCTCGCGACGCTGATTCTGACCGAAACCTCTAGCAGCGGTCTGCGTTACCGTAGCTTCAGCAGGTTCGTTCTTCCTCGGCGTACGGAAGTGGTCAAGACCAGCTACGGGCCAGTCGCGCTCAAGGTAATCCGGCGCCCCGACGGAAGGGAATCGGTGGAACCCGAATTCGACGACGTATCTCGAATCGCCCTGAACGAGGGTTTGGCCTTCGAGACGGTGAGAGCAGCGGCGCTGTCGGCGTACGTCAGGCGCTGACTCGCGATGAGCAAGGCTTCGAAGTTCAGGTTGTCCTCGGCCACGGCGCCCTGCGCGGCGGGACCATCGAGCGGAGGGACGCGGCCGAGTTCCCGGCGGGTGGTGAATCAAGCGATTAGCTCTAGATTCGACGCGATCGACGCGTCGGCGGATCCCTCGCCGAGTTCGTTGACGACGTAACCCGCGACGCCGGCGCCGCCGGCTTCGAGAGCCCCCAGGGTCAGCAGGGTGTGGTTGATGCAGCCCAGCCGGGAGGCGACCACACACAGCACCGGCGCGCCCAGCTCTTGCGCGAGGACGAGATAGGTAAGCCCAATCCTCTCGGCTTCCGGTCGGATGAGCCAACCGGCCAG
>JBHHVD010000132.1:0-3874 GCA_046754105.1 Candidatus Krumholzibacteriia bacterium | reverse complement strand
CCAAGCGCAAGGTCAAGCGCAAGGCCAAGCGCAAGGTCAAGCGTAAGGCCAAGCGCAAGGTCAAGCGTAAGGCCAAGCGTAAGGTCAAGCGTAAGGTCAAGCGCAAGGCCAAGCGTAAGGTCAAGCGTAAGACCAAGCGTAAGACCAAGCGTAAGACCAAGGCCAAGGCCAAGCGCAAGACCAAGCGTAAGACCAAGCGTCGCGCGAAGCGCAAGGCGAAGACCCGTACGAGAAAGTAGGGCGTTCGCCGGCTTCGCCAGCGAAGCTTTCGGTTCTAGCTTATCGTTTCAAATTGAGAAAGGAAGAGGTCGGAGCGCCTCTTCCTTCTCTTTTTGTCCCCTCCCTTCGTATCCCTCGTGGGCGGTGGCTCGATCCAACCCGCAACCACCCCGCGGGGCGGTGATTCTTGTAACTTGACAGGGCGTAGTAATTTACGTATACGTTAATGTCGAAATTGCAGCGAAACCGCGAGCGAACGATCCGCACCCCGTGCGTGATTCCCGCCCGGTCGAGGTCACCCGGCCCGGGCGTATCCGACGGAGGAACCTAGTGGCGTTTCGACCCACAAAGATGTGTCTCACCAGAGGCGTGGGGCGCCATCGTGAGCGCCTGACGAGCTTCGAGCTCGCGTTGCGGGATGCCGGTATCGCCTCGTACAACCTGGTGACCGTCTCCAGTATTTTTCCCCCCAACTGCAGGCTCATCCCCAAGTCCAGGGGACTGGGGATGCTCCATCACGGCGAGATCGTCTACTGCGTGCTCGCCCGGAGCGCGACCAACGAATCACACCGCCTGGTGGCGGCGTCGCTGGGTGTGGCGATCCCGTCGGACCCGGACCGCTACGGCTATCTGTCGGAGCATCACAGCCACGGCGAGAACGAGCGGCAGGTCAGTGAATACGCCGAGGATCTAGCCGCGGCCATGCTGGCCTCGACCCTGGGAATCGAGATCGACCTCGACAAAGCCTGGGACGAGCGCAAAGAGTACTGGAAAATCGCCGGCCATATCGTCAAAACGACCAATATCACCCAGACCGCGATCGGCAAGAACAAGCAGTGGACGTCGGTCGTGGCGGCCGCCGTTTTCTGTGGTTGAGTGGCGTGGATGGAGGAGTCGTGGCTCAGGGGTTCCTGGAAGACAAAATCGACGTAACGGACGTGGCACAAGACGACGGGCGGTTTGTTCTCTCTCTCATACCGTACGAGGAGACAACGACGTACAAGAAAGGGACGCGTCTCGGCCCCGAGGCGATCGTCGAGGCGTCGGGCCACATCGAGCTGCTGGACGAAACGCTGCGGGTCGACGCGTCCCGGCACGGTGTACAAACGCTGCGCCCGCGCGTCACCGACCTGGCCTCGGTAACATCGCACGTATCGGGACTCGCGGCGTCGAGGCGGGAGGCGCTGCTTGGTTTCCTCGGTGGCGAACACTCGATTACACCGGCCATTATCGCTGGGTTCGGCCGAAGCGATATCGGCATCGTATGGATCGACGCGCACGCAGACTTGAGAAAGCGTTATCACGGCCGCGAAGACAATCACGCCTGCGCCGGCCGCAATAGCGTCCGTTTCGGGCCGCTGGTCCAGATCGGCGTGCGCAGCCTGGACGGGGAAGAAGTGGAGTTCATCGGCAGCTCGGACCGCGTCGAGTGTTTTCGGTACTGGGACGAAGAGGCAAGAAATGCCGTCCGCGCACTGCCGGAAGACGTGTATCTCAGCGTCGATCTGGACGGGTTAACTCCCGCCCTGATGCGCGCCGTCGGCACGCCCGAGCCTGGTGGGCTCGCCTGGGAGGAGACGCTCGGTATTTTCGACCTGGTGTTCGGCGAGAAGAACGTACTGGCGTACGACGTGGTCGAGCTGTGCCCGCAGGTGGATGACGTGGTGTCGAGCTACACGGCGGCCCGCCTGGTCTACAAGATAATGGCGTACCATGCGTACCACAAACTGAGGGAGGTATCGTGAAACGCGAGCATTACACGCAAGTGCCGACGGAACCGATCGAGATCGAGCCCGGAATGACTACGGACGAACTTCTCGGGCGGATGGAAAAAATCTCCTTTCAGGGGCGCCAGCTCGCCCGGGCGGCGCGGGTGTGGGAGGCCGCGCTCGGGGAAAACGCGTTCGTCATGATGGGTCTCGCCGGTGCAATGACCGCCGCCGGCATGCGCCGCGTCGTCAGTCTTCTCATCGAAAAGCGCTACATCGACTGTCTCGTTTCCACGGGCGCCAACCTGTTTCACGATATCTACGAAACGCTCGGAACCCCGCACTACGTAGGTTCGCCCGACGCGGATGACGAGGAACTCTTCGGGCACCAGCTGGACCGGGTCTACGACACCTACGCGGACGAGAAAGAGTTCGAACGCATCGACAACTGGATCGGCGAGTGGGCAACCACCGAGCTGGAAGATCGTCCGTACTCGACGCGCGAATTTCTCGCCGAGCTGGGCCGCGAAGTGGACCGGCAGAGCGGCGGCAAGGATCCGGGCATCCTGACCACGGCGGCCCGGCACGAATTGCCGATCTACTGCCCCGCCATCGCCGATTCGTCGATCGGAATCGGCCTTGCGAGCGTGGAGAAGAACTTCATCTTCGACCTGACGGCGGACGTCAAGGAAACGGCGAGACTGGTGATGGGGCCGTCGACGATGGCGCTTTACTGCGGCGGGGGCACACCGAAGAACTTCATCCAGCAGACCATGGTTACGGCGAAGCTTGCCGAAGACCGGCCGGGCGGGCATAAATACGCGGTGCAGATGGTTACCGACGCCCCGCACTGGGGGGGGCTGAGCGGGTGCACGTTCGAGGAAGCGGTGAGCTGGGGCAAGATCGACCCGCGGGGAGAGAAGGTAACGGTCTTCTGCGATTCGACAATCGGCCTTCCGCTCGTGGTATCGGCGCTGGTCACCCGTCTCGGCGGCCGCTCGCGCCGCTAGTCGTCCCGGTGGCGGTAGAGAAGGTACAATCCGAGCAATATGACGATGATGGGAAAAACCGGCTTGTCGAGCAGGCCGATGGCGTAGAACAACCAGATAAAGCCCACGATCACCAGGATACCGCCGCCCGTAGACGAACTGAAGAACCCCCGGATCTTGGCCTTTGATAATTCCGGGTTCTCGCGGACGCTCTTGATCCCCTTGTCGAACGCGCCCTCCATGCGTCTGACGCCCTCGCTCATCGCCTTGGAGAAACGGTTGGCGATATCGTCGAGCCGGTCCTCGACCCCTTTCCGCGGCCTTGCTTCAGCGCCCGACTTGGGTTCCTCCCCGGCACCGGACGCTTGGGTTTTTTGCTCTTCGCCTTCTTTCTTTGCCATTACATTCCCTCCCTGCGGGAAAGACACCCGTGCTCAATTACGAATTCGGTGGATCCTGCGGCTGGCAACGATGACCCCCATTATACTCAAAACCAGAATGAAGGCAACCCCGGCCAGGAACACGTACACCATCTCCAGCGAGTAGGCCGTTTTTACCCGGCCGACCAGGTAGACGGCGGCCGAGCCGACGCCGAAAACCAGAATGAACTTGATGGCGAAGCTCGTACTTCGCCACCGCGCCGGTGTGAGCGCGGCTACCAGGCTGTTCTCGACCGGCTGCATTCCCAGGCTGAAAAAAACGTACATGGCCGCGCAGAACGCGAGGAGGTAATCGGTCGTCCACGCCATCGCCAGCAGGAACGGCACGCTTGCCGCGTGAACCGCCAGGTAACCGTACCGCAAGTCGAAGCGGTCGGCGAGCTTTCCCCCCAGCATCTGGCCGAATATGCCCATGAGAAAGACGATGGAGGTGAGAACCGTCGCCGCCAGGGTCGCCGTTCCCTGACTCTTGATATACGAAACGGCGTCGATGAGGTTGCGGAAAAAAGTCGTCTTG
>JBHHVD010000131.1:0-4210 GCA_046754105.1 Candidatus Krumholzibacteriia bacterium | reverse complement strand
CGCCCGCCCGCGCGCAGCCTTCGAGCACGGGTGGGCTGTTCGCTGACAGGACCCGCGACGGCCGCAGGGGTAGCATCGGTGCGGCGATTCGACCGCACGCCCCGCTAGTCTACGATGTTCTCGCCGCCGTCCACACCGATCACGTTGCCCGTAAGCCACGTCGTCTCGGCGAGCGCGAGCGCGCGGATCGTCTCGCCGACGTCTTCCGGCGTGGTCAGGCGGCCGCCGGGATTCTTGCGTGTGGCCTCCTCGATGAGGCGCTCATTTCCAGGGATCTTGCGTAGCGCCGGCGTATCGGTCACGCCGGCGCGGATGGAGTTGGCGCTGATGCCGCGCGGCGCGAGTTCCAGTGAGAGCTGGCGGATGTGGGATTCCAGGGCGGCCTTCGCGGCAGACACCCCCCCGTAGTACGGAAACACCCGCTGCCCGCCCGAACTCGTCATCGCAAAAATCTTGCTGCCCTTCGCGAGCAGCCCTTCCTCGGCCAGCGCCTGCGTCCAGTAGACGAGCGAGTGCGCCATCACGTCCAGCGTCATGTCCATCTGTGCCTTGTTCATCACCTCGTCCGCCTTGCCGACGAACGGCTTCAGCGTGCCGAATGCGAGCGAGTGGAGCAGGACGGAGATGGGCGGATCGGGCCGCCGCTCGCCCAGCGCGGCATTCATCTCGGCGATCGCCGCCGCGCGTTTTTCCTCGCTGGACGCGTTGACGTTGAAAAAGACCGCCTTTCGGCCGGCGGCCCGGATATCCGAGCACACCCGCTCGACCAGCTCCATCGTCGCGCGCCGGTCGAGGTGAACGCCGAAAATGTTGAAACCGGCCCCGGAGAGTGCCCTGGCCGTCGCCGCGCCGAATCCGCTCGACGCCCCCAGAATCAATGCCCAGCGCTCATCAGACATATTTGCTCCCCACCTTCCGTTTTTATATAATAGGATGGAATAATCGGACCGGCCCCGCCTCCCGGCCGGAGCCGGCCGAAATGCAGACAGATCGGGCCGCTGCCGCACTCAACTAGTACTTGATCGTCTCAAATCTGTCAACCCGTTTTTACTTAAGTAGTTGCGAGGACGTTCCGCCGGAAGCGTACCCCGGCATCGCGCGGGACGCGCGTGTGCCGCGAACGGGCGCCCCGGGCCCCGACGAAGTGTAGCCTGTCTTGTGACAATGGGTTACGTCGGATGGAGTTCCTTGTTGAACCTGTGGCCGTTGTCGGTTAGTATAATGGCACCTCCACACCTGGGATTTGACCACGACCGCGGGTACGTCCCACAACTGACGGTACACAGGCTTTGAACCCGAGTAGAGTTGAGAAATGTCAACTCGCAACGCACAAAACCGCCCAGCGGGGTCGGGGAGTGAGGTCTTCGTGAAGGAATTTCAGTTGGTCATCATCGGCAGCGGACCCGGCGGATACGTCGCCGCGATTCGGGCGGCCATGCTCGGCGTGAAGACGGCGCTCGTGGAGAAAGATCCGTTCCTCGGGGGGACGTGCCTGCACCGCGGCTGCATCCCCACCAAGGCGCTGCTGCAAACGGCACATCTGTACGACGACTTCAAGCACGCCGCCGAACACGGTCTGCATGCAGGCAAGGTGGAGGTGGATTTTGCCAAGGTTCACAAGCGCAAGGCGGACATCGTCGGCAAGCTGGCCAAGGGCATCCAGTACCTGATGAAAAAAAGAAAGGTCGAAGTCTTCACCGGCAGCGGCCACATGGTCGACGCGAACACGGTGGGCATCCAGAGCGATCGCGGTGAAGAGAAGATACGTGCGCGGTGGGTAATCCTGGCCACCGGCTCGGTGCCCGCGCGCCTTCCCCACATCTCGCCCGACCACGAGGTGATTCTCGACAGCGACAGCATTTTGCGGGACGAAACCATTCCCAAAACCATGGCCGTCATCGGCGCCGGTGCGGTCGGGGTGGAATTCGCTTCCATATTCAATTCGTTTGGCACAAAGGTCAGCGTGATCGAGCTCCTGCCGGACGTCGTTCCCATCGAAGACGAAAAGATATCGAAGGCACTCGAGCGGGCGTTCAAGAAAAAGAAAATGGACGTGCACACCTCGAGCGAAGTCAAATCGGTCGGCAAGGTCAAGGGCGGTGCGAAGCTGACCGTGGCCTCGGGTGAGAAGACGAGCGAGCTTGTCGTAGAGCGGGTCCTGCTCTCCGTCGGCCGCAGGCCGGTCACGGGCGACCTCGGCCTCGACGAGCTCGGGGTCGAAACGGACCAGGCCGGGTACCTCGCGGTCAACGAGTTCATGCAAACGAGGGTGCCCAACGTCTATGCCATCGGCGATATCGTGCGCACGCCGTGGCTCGCCCACGTCGCGTCCGCCGAAGGCATCCTCGCTGTCGACCACCTGTCCGGCAAGGCGGCGCGCCCGATCGATTACAAGAAGATCCCCAACTGCACGTACTGCAGCCCCGAGGTCGCGAGCGTCGGACTGACCGAGAAAGCGGCGCGAGACGCGGGCTACGACGTGGCGACCGGAGAATTCCCGTTTTCCGCCATTGGCAAGGCCATGATCATGGGCGAGACCGACGGTTTTATCAAGATCGTGAGTGAAAAGCGCTACGACGAGGTGCTCGGCGTTCACATCATCGGGCCCAAGGCGACAGAGCTCATCGCCGAGGCGAGCCTCGGGCTGGGCCTGGAAACGACGGTCGAGGAGATAGCGAAGACCGTGCACGCGCACCCAACGTTATCGGAAGCCATGATGGAGGCGGCACACAGTGTCTACGGCGAAGCCATCCACATCTAGGCGGGCGAGGCGAACGGCGTCGAAGCGTTCTTCCTCGGCGGAATCGCTGTCAACGCAGGCGGCGGCCGGCACGCCGGCGCCGCGGCGCTCGAAGCGAAGCGCGCGCGGCGACTCGGGTCCGTACCGGATCGAGGCGCCGAAGCGGCTCGCCCTGGCCGCGCCGCAGCTCGTGGAGTTGTACCGGTACATGCGGCTCAACCGCTCGGTCGACGAACGCCTCGGTATCCTCTACCGGCAGGGGCAGGTCGTGGGCGGGCTCTACTCGAGCTTGGGGCAGGAAGCGACCTCCGTCGGCAGCGCGTACGCGCTCGAGGACGGCGACTTTCTGGCGCCGATGATTCGCAACCTCGGCTCGTACCTGGTGCGCGGCGTCTCGGCGCGGGATTTCATGGGCCAGTACCTCGCGCGCGAGTGCGGGCCGACCCGCGGCAGGGACGCCAGCGCGCATTTCGGCTATATCGACAAGGGCCTCATCTCGTGTATCAGCATGCTGGGCGCGCTGATTCCAGTCATGGTCGGGGTCGCGATGACCATGAAACACCGCAAGCAAAGAAACGTGTCGCTGACGTATATCGGCGACGGCGGAACCAGTACGACGGATTTTCACGAGGGCCTGAACCTCGCGGCCGTGCAGCGAGCGCCGTTCATCCTCGTCGCGGAGAACAACCTGTGGGCGTACTCGACCCACGTCTCGAGGCAGTTTCCCACCGATGACATCGCCGACAAGGCGCCGGCGTACGGAATCTACGGAGAGATCGTCGACGGCAACAACGTGCTCGCCGTATACGACGCCGCGCGGCGTGCCCGCGAGATGTGCGTGGCCGGCGAGGGGCCGGTTCTCCTCGAGGCCAAGACGTTTCGGCGCAAGGGCCACGCCGAGCACGACCCGGCGGGATACGTGCCCGAGAAAATGCGCGCGGAATGGGAGGCCAGGGATCCGCTCGATGCCTACCGTCGCTTTCTCGTCGACGAACAGGTGCTGGCGGCAAAGGACATCGAGGAGATCGACCGGGGCATCACCAAGCAACTCGACGATGACACCCGGGCGGTGCTGGACAGCCCGTTTCCCGAAGCGGCCTCGGCCGCCGGCAACGTCTACGGCAATAACGATGGAGGCTCGCGATGATCGACCCTGAGACGGAAAAGGCAGCCAGGAAGGGCCGTAAGGTCGCCAAAGGAGGCAAGCACGTGGAGGTCGCACTCGACACGAAGAAGCAGCTTCTGTACTACATGAAGCTCTCGCGTGAAATCGAATATCGTATCGAACGGGTGCTCTACCGCCAGGGCAAGATCGTGGGCGGCGTATACGTGGGACGGGGACAGGAAGCGATCAGTATCGGCACCTCCATCCACATGCGCGAGAGCGACGTCGTAGCACCGACGCATCGCGACATGGGGGTCTTTCTCATTAGAGGCGTGTCGGTGCGCCGTATCATCGCCCAGTACATG
>JBHHVD010000130.1:0-4253 GCA_046754105.1 Candidatus Krumholzibacteriia bacterium | reverse complement strand
TGTCCATTTCCGCGTACGTATGGTAGAGGCCCAGATTCGCATCGAGGGCCACGGCGGCGCTCGCCATCTCCGGCGTCACGATGACGGAAGCGGGCAGCCCCAGGGAGAAGAGATACTCCACTTGTTTTTCGTCGGCTGCCACGTCTATGGTGCCATCGCGGTTGAGCGTGAGGATGTCGATGCCACGCTCGTGAAGCGACCGCACCATCGCGCGGCCCTTGAGCGGCAAGCGGACCACGGAAGTGGCCGCGGGGGAAAACGCGGCGGCCCCCACGACGACGCACAGAACGATACAAGCAAGTACGGGCACTTTGTAGCGAGCGCGCACGTTTTCCCTCCTGGCGAGATAATGCGTGTGACGCTGAGCGGGCGGCCGCGCGGTCGTTCATGCCTCGATCCCTCATCGGCCGCCGCAACGCACATTATACCGTAACTCACACATTATTGCAATGATGCGGCGTTGCGCCGTTTTGGCATTTCCCCTACAATAACATGCGTCCGGACGCCGCGCGCGGCGCATAACGGGGAGCGGAAGGAACGCGTGGAAAACCTGCTGAGAAAGCGTCTCGCCCTGATCAAGGCGCGGGCGCGGGAATTTCGACCGGCCCACGGCTCGCCGACGGCCGCGGAGGCTCCCCGCACACTGGCCGAGGCGGCCCCCGGCGATGAGCGTTCGCTGGGGGAGGAGCGGTTTTACCTCGTCCGCCGGCGGGGAGCGGAGATTGCGCCCGACGCCGAGGCGGTCGCGAAACGATTCCTCGATATCCCCGGGCGCCGGAGTTGGCCGCTGAGCTCGCTGATCCAGGACCCGGGTCCCGACATGGCGGCGCGCATCCGCGCCGGCGAGGTGTGTTTTCTGGACATCGAAACCACGGGCCTGACGCCGAACACCTACGTCTTCCTGTGCGGCTTGCTCTTCGTCGACGGCTCGGAGCTCGTCGTGGAGCAGCCCTTCGCGCGTGACTACGCCGAGGAGCGGGCGATCCTCCTCTACCTGCGCGAGACGATGGACCGCTACCCGATGGTGGTGACGTTCAACGGCGCCAACTTCGACATACCGTTCATCGAAACGCGGATGACGGTGGCGCGGATCAAGGGCGGCCGGCGATACCAGCACGTCGATCTCCTCGACGCCGCGCGAAGAGCGTTTGCCGGCACACTCGCCAATTGCAGGCTGGAAACGGTCGAACGACACCTGCGGGGGGTTGCGCGAAGCGGCGACATACCGGGTGGGGAGATTCCCGGCGCCTACCATGATTTTGTGCGAACCGGCAACGCGCGGGCCATCGGGCGCATCCTCTACCACAACCGCATGGACTTGTTGGCAATGGTCTACCTGGTCAATTACCTGGCCGCTCCCGGCGCAGCGCGGGAATAATAACGGCCTTAGCCGGCGCGCTCGCGCCCACAAACACCTTCGAATCCGAACCTTACGATTCCGCTTCGTGACCGGCTCGGGGCGGTGGTAGAATAGCCGGTCATGAAGGTGGAATCGTTCCTCACCAAACTCAAGTCCAGCGGCTACTACGGTGGGCAGATCGTCCACTCCGAGCAACTAGCGGAGCGCCGCGCGCGCTTCGCGCCGCTGGACCCGCCACCACCGGCTCGCATCGCGCACATGTTGCACGAGGAAGGCATACGCGACCTCTATCTGCACCAGGTGAAGGCGATCGAGAACGTGCGCGCCGGCAAGAACGTGGTCGTGGTGACGGGAACGGCGAGTGGCAAGACGGTTTGCTACAACGTTCCCGTTCTCGAACGGATTCTCACGGATTCGGACGCCACGGCGCTCTACCTCTATCCGACCAAGGCGCTCGCGCAGGACCAGCTGCGAACACTACACCGCTACCAGCGCATGGACCCGGAGCTGCCGCTGCGCACGGGGACCTACGACGGCGACACGCCGCCGGCCACGCGCCGCAAACTCAAGAACGAAGCCAACGTCCTCTTGACGAACCCCGACATGCTGCACTCGGGTATCCTGCCCAACCATGGCTCGTGGGCGCATTTCTTCAGCCGGCTGCGATTCGTAGTCATCGACGAAATCCACACGTACCGCGGTGTATTCGGTTCCAATGTAAGCCACGTGCTCAACCGCCTGAACCGCATCTGCCGTCACTACGGAGCCGACCCGGCGTTCGTGTGCTGCTCGGCGACCATTCGCAACCCCGCGGAGCTCGCCGAAAAGCTAACCGGCCGGCCGATGGTGCTGCTCGACGAAGACGGGTCGCCGCGCGGAGCCAAGACCTTCGTCTTCTGGAACCCGCCGCTCATCGGCGACGACCGCATGGAACGCAAGAGCGCGAACGTCGAGGCGGCGAGGGTCCTTTCCGAACTGGTCGCCGAGGATCACCAGGTGATCACGTTCGTGCGCGCCCGCGTCGTGAGCGAAGTGGTGACGCGCTACGCCAAGGACGCGCTCGACCGCATGTCACCGTCCCGGGCGAAAGCGGTAAAGGCATACCGCGGCGGCTACCTGCCCGAGGAGCGCCGTCGCATCGAACAGGCCCTGTTTTCCGGGGAGCTGCAGGCGGTGGTCAGCACGAACGCGCTCGAGCTGGGCATCGACGTCGGGGGGCTCGAGAGCGCGCTCCTCGTCGGTTACCCGGGCAGTATCGCTTCCACGTGGCAGCAGGCGGGACGCGCGGGGCGCGGCAAGGAACCCTCACTGGTCATGCTCGTTCCCCACGATTCGCCGATCGACCAGTATATGGTGCAGCACCCCGATTATTTCTTCGGACGCTCACCTGAAAACGCGGTCATCGACGAGAAAAACCCGCACGTAGTCCTGTCCCAGCTTCGCTCCGCAGCCTTCGAGCTGCCGATCGCGGCGAGTGACTGGGAGTATTTCGGGGAATACTGCGGCGCGATCCTGAAGATCCTCGAAGAAGATCACCAGCTCAAGCGCAAGCTGGACAAGTATTACTGGGCGGGGGGAAGCTACCCGGCGGCCGACGTGTCGCTGCGCAATATCGGCGACAGCGTCTACACGATTATCGAGGTGGGTGCGGACAACCGCGTGATCGGCACCATCGACGAGGCCGGTGCGCACATGCAGGTGCACCCGGAGGCGATCTACATGCACGCGGGCGAGACGTATTTCGTGCGCTCACTAGACCTGGAGAAGAAAATCGCCTTCGTCGAGAAAATCGATACGGACTACTACACGCAGTCGCTGACCGAAGTCAAAATCAAGATCGAAGAAGAAGAGTTGGAAAAGAAATGGAACCGGAGCGAAGTCCACTACGGTGATCTGTCCGTAACGCAGGTAACGTATATGTTTAAGAAGATCAAGTTCGGCAGCCGGGACTCGCTGGGTTTCGGAGCGCTCGACCTGCCGCCGCAGACGCTCTTGACCAGCGGTACGTGGCTCATTCCGTTGGAGGAGGTGTACGTCCACGTGCGCAATTCCGGCCGCGTACCGCGTGAGGGGCTGCTTGGTATCTCGAACGTTATCAAGGAGGTCATTCCCCTCTACGCCATGTGCGACACGATGGATATCGGCGCATCGGTCGATTCATCGGCTGCCAACGCGCCGGCGATCTTTGTCTACGACCGCTTTCCGGGCGGCCTGGGTTTTGCCCACAAGACGTACGAGATGCTGCCGGAGATCGTGGGCGCGTGCCTGCAGCTGATCGACGGCTGCCGGTGCGAGCGCGGTTGTCCCTCGTGTGTCGGCTCGCCGATTCCACCGTTTTCGCAGCTCGACCCCGATGTGAACTCGCGCGGTCTCATTCCCGACAAGGAAGCGGCAAAATCGATTCTGCACGTCCTGCTCGGCCGCGAGGACTACCTGCCCTCGAGGAGCGACCGCGACCCGGCCGCGGAGGCGGCGGCCGCGGAAATCGACGTGGCACTCCGCGAGGCCAAGAAGCTGCCGATGACGCTGGAAAGGAAGCTCCGCGAGCGTATGGGCGCACTCAGGAAACCGCGTCCCGCCCCCCGCGCGAGGGGCGCGGAATGAAAGCGGGCACACTCTTGCGGTAGTCGCGAAACGCTTCTCCGAAGTACTCCAGCAGTTCACGCTCTTCGAGCCGGATCGTCACCCACAGCAGGACCATCGTTGCCCCGCACGAAACCACGACCAGCGGGTAGCCGGTGAGCAGCACGTTTCCCAACGCAATCATGGTAAACATGACGTAGCGCGGATGCCGCATGCGGCCCAGCACGCCGGTGGTGATGAGCGCACGTTCGGCTCCCGGGTTGATCTGCCGCTCCAGGTGAAGCGTACGCGGCTCTATGGTGCGGTACGT
>JBHHVD010000129.1:0-4623 GCA_046754105.1 Candidatus Krumholzibacteriia bacterium | reverse complement strand
CTGCCGGCCGGCCGGTGCGTGCGGTACGGTGATCACCGCCGCCGCGTATCCCACTACGCTCTTCAGGTCGCCGGTGACATCGCCGGAGTTGGCGGTAGAGAGCACGGTACACCGCGTCGCGCCCAGGTTCGCACTGGCGATCATCGAGGCGATCACCGGACCCGCTCCACAGGCTTCGCACTCGCGCGTGGCCACCGAATCGTACAGGCGCCGCGGGTCCATAAACTCCAGCAGATCGCAAAAGACCGCATCCTTGCGGCGGGCCACGTCGTACGGGTGGAAATGCGACAGGTCCGAACTTGCCACGACCACCACGTCGGGGCGGGCGATGTGTGGCGCGATGGAGCGGCCCAGGTCCTCGCACACCGTCCAGTCCTGGTCCCCCATGACGATGGGCACCACCTTCACGTCGTCGAGCACCAGCTGCAGAAACGGTAGCTGCACTTCGAGAGCGTGCTCGCGGCGGGGCAGCTCGTCTTGGGTATGTCCCCGACCGGACCTGCGAACGCTCTCCGCGGCTCCGGCGATGCGATCGGCCAGCTCTCGATCCACGGGGATGGCTCCCAGCGGTGTCTCGTAGGTGTCACCGTCGAAGACGGCTGCAAAGGGAAAATGCTCCACGTGCGAAGGCGAGATGACAATCGCCGTGCGGATACCAAGGTTCTCAAGGAGCCGGTAGCCGTAGGCAGCCACCTGGCCCGAGTACATGTACCCGGCGTGCGGTGCGATGACGACGACTGGACGCCCGGCGGGCGGAGAGGAACGCACATTGACGAGGAAGCGCCCGATCTCATCGCGCAGGGTCTCCCCGTCACCGGGGTAGAAACTCCCCGCGACGGCGGCTTTTCGAACCCGATGCGGCATACTCACGATTCCATCTCCCGTCGACGCCGGCGGCCCGGCGGCGTGCCGATTATAGGTCTCCGACTCGTGGGGCGCAACATGTTCCCGACCGCGACTCGAGCGTTACTGTGTACGGAACCCCTCGAAGCGCTCGCGCAAATCGTCGAGGGGCTCCACGTCTACGATCGCGAGCAGCGGCGCGGAGCGGCTGGTCGCGAATCGGACCCGACGGCCGGACTCCGTCTCCCCGGCCGCGAATCGGTCGATAACCTCCCCCTGCCCGTCGAACAACGTGAGCACGAAAGACGGTGCATCGAGGCCGTGTGCCCCGGGCGCGGGAGGCTCTTCGGACAGGATGTCCCGGAACCTCAGGCTCTCGAGAACGCCTAGAAACTCGCGCACGGCGGCCTGGTCGATGGCGCCCATCCCCGGATTGGGGAACGACCACTCGCCGTCCGGCCGGACGACGGACGTCGTCCGGTTTCCCGCCTGCAGCGTAACGCGGGCCAGGGAAGCAGCCTCGAAATGGACCACCCTGCGGTCGCGCAGGTCGTGCAGCGTCCTGGAGAGGATACCGAGGATCGCGGGATCGACGCGAGCGACCCGCCTGCCGTTCGTCACCCAGCAGGTTTCGGGGTCGCCGGCGAAGACGAACGTGACACCGTTTTCTCCGACACCACCCAACGCCACGGTACCCGCGGGGCGCGCGAAGAGATGCCGCGCGCCGTCCGGGCCGGAGAGCATCAGGCTGTCCGCGCGCATCGCGCGCAGGGCGCGAAGGACCCCCTCGATCTCCTGTCGCTCGCCGCGGATCGTATCACCACCCGCGAGCGCCTGCCAGGATCCGGCCCCGGTCTTCCACCAATCGAGCCGCTGCGACGGGGACACCAGGGCGAGTTCCGTTACATCCTCCACGCGAAACGCGGCGACCTTTTTGTCGCGGTACTCGAAGACCGTCCGGTGGGCGTATCGGCGCAACCCGGCGGCTACGAGCAGGACGTCCTCCTCGTCGTTCCTCACCACGTAACAAGCCGCTTGCGTCATGTTGAAGTCACCGATCGACACCCGCAGCGAATCGTCCTCGGTGGCGAGCATCACGCGGGCGCCGGGGGCGAGCAGGCCGTACTCGGAGAGTCGTGCGGCGGATGTCTCGATTCGCGTTTCGATAATCGCATTCGTTACCGTCTGCAGCATCACGTTGAGCACCGAGAGGTCGACCTCGTCGCTGACGGGCCGCGTCATGCGCCAGCTTCCACCGGAGCGGTGGAATTCGACGGTGACGTCGGGCCGTTCGATCACGAGACGTGTGACCGAATCGGCTGCGATGTCGGTCAGGCGAGCCGCGCCGGCGATGCCTTCGAGCCGCCGCCGGTGGCGCGGCTGTTCGACGAGAAAATAATACAAAAAGCCGGCGGCGGTGATGACGAGCAGGATCCAGGTCGAACGGTATTTCATAGACGACACCGAAGCGCCCGTCAGGCGCTTCTCTTTCTTCGCACGAAGACGGTGGTGCCGAATCCGATCACGGTGAGCGGCAGCAGCACCACACAGAGCAGAAAAATGAATCGGCCCTGGGTCGCGGTCAGGAACAACCGGTCGCCGAGATCGTCCTTGGTGCGGATGGCGATCAGGTCCTTCTCCTCTGCCAGAAAGTTGACAACGTTCAACAACAGATCCCCGTTGCCCAGTAGTCGAAACGAGCTGTTGGAGGCGAAATCCGAATCACCAAAGACGACGATCTTGCTCTCGTCGGCTCCACCCTCCGCGGGCTCCCCGCCCGTGTAGGTTCCGGTGGCGATCACGCCGAGCGCGATGGGCGGCAAAATATCCGATTCGTCCTGGGCCGCGGTCCCGCTACGGACGCCGTCGAGGTCGGTTTCACCCCACGCCGATTTGCCGGCGAGCGCGAGGTATTGGGCACGCACGCCGACTGCGGCCGAGGCGGAGATATTGACCGAGCGCGCGTACGTGAACAGTGACGCCTCTTTCATCGGTGCCGTAATCGGGTGCTTGACGTACTCGCGGACCACCGGCGCGGTGAAGTCACGCCCAAAGCCACGGCTGTAGGGGTCGATCACGACGTCCTGCTCGAGAAGCACTCGGTAGCGGGCAAGCAGCGATTCCAACTGCGCGAACGGCACGGCCGGGTCCATCAAAAAGAGGGCGCTGCCCCCGCCGGCGAGGTAGGTCTGCAACTTCTCGATCTCGGCCGGCAGGTAGTCTTTCTTGGGCCCAGCGATGACCAGGACGGAGCAATCGGATGGGACCGCGGCCTCTTCGAACAGAGACACGGTGCGCGTAACGTAGTTTTCGCTTTCTAGTGCGTCGCTCGCGATCGAGTAGCCGTGGCCTTCGCGGCCGTTTATGTCCCGCTCGCCGTGCCCCCACACGAAGTAGATGACCTTTGCCTCGGCGCGCGTCAGCTTGACGATGGTGTTGGTCAAGATTGCTTCCGAAATGTCGGAGAGGTGCTCGGATTTATCCCCGTAGCGCACGACGGTCGTACCGGGACTCCGCACTCCGAACTCCTTTACTCGCGCCGGTTTCCGGTCCGGGTCGATAAACTCGTAGCGGATGCGGCTCGAATGGTACGCGTACTGGTCGAGCAGGTCCCGTGCGAGGGCTTCCTCAGGGGTGCCCGTGGCGAAAAACGCGAACACCTCCAGGTCGCGCCCCAGGCCGCGGACGACGCCTAGCGTCTGCCCGGCCAGGCTGAAACGCTTGTTGCGAGTCGTGTCGTAGCGCACGGCGTGGCGCGTGGCCAGCGCCTGCACGATAACGACGAAGCCGCCGAAGAGCACGATCATCGCCGCCATGTTGGCGCCGGCCCGTGACGATCGTTTCCCGAAGTATCCCCGGATCCAGCGGAAATTAAGAGCGGCGAAGGCCACGAGCAGCACCGCGCCGGACACGAGAGCCGCGTAGACGAGGCCCAGCAGCGGAGAGTTCACCGCGTACAGGGCGGCGCCGAGCACCAACAGCGCCAGCCCGGCATATCCCGATGCTTGTATGATGCGGTCACGCCCCACGATTATCCTCTCCACCGGTTGGATTCGAGCACCCTGGAACAAAGAAACAGGAAGAACGCGGAAACGTTGAGATAATAAACGAGGTCCTTGCTGTCGATGATTCCCTTGGCGAAATTGTCGAGATGCCGGAGGATCGAAACCTCGGTGACGACCCGCGCCGTGCCCGGCGACACGAACGGGGTGACCCACCCGATGATCAGAAAAAACAGGGCGCAGCCAAACGTCAGTATGCCCGCCACGATCTGGTTTTCGTTGAGCGACGAAAAGAACAGTCCCATGGCGATGAACGCCATGCCGAGAAGCAGCAGTCCCAGGTAGCCGGTCGCGATCGGACCCCATTCCGGGGCCGCATACCGGCCCAGTAGCGCGGGAAAGACGAGGGTCAATCCGAGCATCACCACGAACACGGTCAGCGTGGCAAAGTACTTGCCCAGGATCGCGTCCCAGTCGGATATGGGAAACGTGAAGAGCAGTTCGGCGGTGCCGCTCTTGCGCTCCTCGGACAACAGGCGCATGGTGAGCATCGGTATGGTCAGGAGCATCACGACGCTCAGGTTGCCGAACAGCGGTTGGAAAATCCCCCGTGTCATGCTCATCTGTGGAGTGGCAAGCGGATTCTGCATGGTTTGCATGGAGGCGAGATTGAAAAACGCGACGAGGTTGTAAAAAAAATAGCCGCCCAACCACACGAACATCATGATGACCACGTAGGCGACGATCGATTTGAAGAAATACGAAAGTTCCCTCTGGT
>JBHHVD010000128.1:0-4696 GCA_046754105.1 Candidatus Krumholzibacteriia bacterium | reverse complement strand
CCCGGGACTGGATGAGAAAATCGTGTGTCCTGCGCATGCCCCCGTCGCTTTTCTCGGGGGACGGCAGGATGAAACCGTCGAGCCGGTACTTGTTGATCGTGGTGTTGAAACCCGCCGACGTCGTTTGGCAGGCCAGGAATTCCCTGTGCAACACGGCGTCAATGTTGCGCCCGTCGATGAACGCCTTGCGCTCCGGGTAGAGATCCCACAACAGAAAAGACCCGTGACCCACGCTGTGGAACGACCGCCGGGCGATGCCGTTTTGTCTCACGAAATCGAAGGCCGCGTGCGGGAAGCGGTCGCTGACCGTGCCCCCGATCGTGACGCGATCGCGGGCGGTCACCATGAGGGCCGCGGCCAGGACGATGCATGCCGCATGCGGCGCCCGGTTCCACCGGCCCGCACCCGCCGCCAGCCATTTTCGAGCCCGTCCGGTAACCGGGGAAATCCGGATTTGATCCACCACCAGCGGCACCGCCGCCAGCGCGAACTCCACCCGGAACCTGTGCGCCTTTAGCGAAAGCACGGCGAAGAAACCGACGATGAGGAGCGATGTCAGCCGCAACCGCTTCACGGACAGCGCGAACGCCGCGGCCGAGAGGGCGAGCAGAAGCTCGTAGTACGGGTGAAACGCCGCACCCCTCATCGCCTCGTCGAACGGCGAGCGCCATTCCAGTGTATACGCGGTCAGCAGTTCCCGGTGCTCGGCGTTGAGCGGCTGCAGGACGAACCCGGCCGGGCTCGGATTGACGAATGATACCGCGATCATCGACGCGAGCAACAGCCCCACGCGCTTCCACGCGATCGCGTTTGCATCCAGGAAGCCCTCCGTCTTCAGAGGCCCGGCGAGCCGGTGTGACAACCACTCTCCCCCGTAGAACAACGCAACGAGGCCGACCCCCAGATAAAAGCTCGCGTGCAGGTTTACCCACGCGAGCTGCAGCAAGACCGGAACCGCGAAGTAGCGGCGCCCATCCCTGGTCGTGAGCAAGTGGCCGAGCAACAGGACCACCATCACGTACTCGAAGAGGTGCGGGCGGACGATGAAGCGGGAATGGGCGTTCAACGCGGCCAGCAGGACGACGGGAGCGGCGAGGGCCCACGACACGCCCAGGCGGCGGACGAGCCCGAGTACCACCCCGAACACCGCCACGACCGCGACGGCGCGCAGGACGAGCAGCCCCAGGGCGCCCGACCCGGCGTGCACCGCATACAAGAGCAGGCCGGAGAGCCACGCGTGCGGAACCCACGGGGTGCCGGCGCGAGTGAATGTGAAGGGGTCGGTGGTGATGAAGTGGCCCGAGCCGGCCAGCGCTTTCCCGACCGCCAGGTGCCACCAGATATCGTTGTTGCGCAGCGGAAAAAGAGCCAGCAGGCCGATGAACACGATTACGGCCAGCGCCGCGCCGCGGTCGAGAGCGGTTTGAGCCCGGATCTTCTCCTGGTTCGGATGCAAACGAAACGCCTCTTTCCCCGGCCGGCTCGTCCCCCCGGTGCCCCTCACAGGTCACCACACGCCCGCGATCGTACGCACAGGGACATCTCCGCTGCGCCGGTCCGGCATGCCCGGGCCCGGTGGAGACCCGTAATCATTTGTGTCTACTCATATTACAACAATCTGCCGCAAAAGGATAGCAAAAGGCATCCGGGTTGCAAATCACAACCGTCTGGCGGCGGTGGCCAGCCAGCACTTTTCCGATTCACCCCACGCGGTCTCGAAAGGAGACACCATGAAACGTCTTCCGCTCTTTTTACTGATGCTGTTCGTCATCACGTCGATGGCCTGGGTCGCCGGTTGCCGGTCGCCGCAGCTGCCGGCAGCGGACACGGGCGACTTGATGACGCGGGTGGAGAACCCCGATCTCAACGATCCCTACGGAGGCTACAACATGAAGGACGAGGCGCCGGGATTCGGTGATCCCTCGCTCGTGGCCGACTACGGCGACGAGGCGGTCCGGGACTACCCGGACCCGTTCGCGAACGACCGCGACGTGACACTCACCGACCATGCCGGCCGCCGGATTTTTCTGATGATCACCTGGGGCAACCTCGAGAGGGACTCGACCATCCAGCGCGCGACCGATTGGTCCGGCTCCCTGAGCGTGGACCCCGGGATCCTCGTGCTCAAGCGTGTCATCCGCTTCGAGCCGGGTGATAACATCCTCCCACGGACGCAACGGGACCTCCTCGAATGGGAATCCAAGACCCAGCGCGGTGTCGACGGGATCCTGGTACGGGTGGTTCCGCGGCCCGTGCCGACCGCCGTGGACACGACGATCGACTCATCGAGCACGTACATTCGCTTCTCGACCGCTCCGGTCAAGGTGGAGTTTACGCTCGATCAGCTCCCGGGCCTGCACCGGGTGATTACCCTCCCCGACGGCAACGCGGTCGCCTTCAACGCCGTGAAAGTGCCCATGTCCGGATGCCCCCACGGGTTCCTCCACGGCGGCTGGTTCAACCACCCCGAGCGCCCGGGCGGCAGGTTTCACGGACGATGGGCGAGCGCCGACGGCAACGTCCGGGGAATCCTCAAGGGCGTCTACGGTGTCAACGACAGCGGCGAGCGAGTCCTCTTCGGCAAGATGATCGGCGCGGACGGCCGCTTCGAGGGCATCGTGCGTGGTACCTGGGCTCCCGACCCCGGCATCGACAACGGCGGCTGGTTCCGCGGCCGCTGGGTGGACCGCCGCCTCCGCATCAAGGGCGAGCTCAAGGGCCATTGGCAGCGCAGCCAGCACTGCAACGGCGGCTTCTTCCGTGGCGAGTGGGTGATGAACTGCGACGCCTAGCCACGGGCGTGCCGCCCCCTGGAAAGACCCCCGCGGGCAATCCCGCGGGGGTTTTTCTTCCTAGATACTCAGGTCGGTCCCCTTCGGGAAGACCGACTGGATGTGGTCGCACATCCACCCGTGAAACTCACCGTTGGTCGCGACGATATGACCGTTGCCGAGCGAGTTGCTCTCGCCGAAGAAATCGGTGACGGCACCGCCCGCCTCCTCGATCAAGATGATGCCCGCCGCCATGTCCCACGGGCTCAGCGTCATTTCCCAAAATGCGTCCACGCGGCCGGCGGCGACGTAGGCCAGGTCGAGCGTCGCCGAGCCCCCGCGGCGGATCCCCCGTGAGTTGTTGAAGAAAAAGCGAAAGGTCTTCAGATAGTCGTCGAGATACTCGCGCGCGCGGAACGGAAACCCGGTGGCGAGCAGCGTGCGGACTTTGCTGGAGACGGAGCTTACCCGGATCGGGTCGTCGTTCATGTACGCACCCTCTCCCCGCACCGCGTGAAAGAGCTCGTCGCGCATCGGGTCGTAGGTGACCCCCATCACCATCCGGCCCGCCTCCTCCAGGGCGACGCTGGCCGCGAACATCGGATAGGCGTGGATGTAGTTGGTCGTGCCGTCGAGGGGGTCGATGTACCAGCGCCGCTTGTCGTTGTCGATTCCCCGGTTGACCGACTCCTCGAGACTCTCCTCCGCAACGATGAAATCCGAAGGGAAATGCTCGCGCAGCAGGGTTACGGTACTCTCCTGCGATTCGAGATCCACCACGGTAACCATGTCGTTGGCGCGCTTTTCGGATACGTCCCCGGCGCGCAGCCGGGCGTACGACTTGCGAATGATCTGTCCGGCCCTTCGCACGGCCTCGCGCGCGATCTCCAGCTCGGTCTCGTACTTCATCGGCTTGCCTTTCGGTTTCTTCGCGTGCGGTGTTTGCTCATCAGCATGGTAAGGAATATCGCTGCGGGTTGGGAGAGTTTTTCGACTCCGCCGTGCACGACGCCGAGCGTGCGTTCGAAGCGGGCCCGGCCGGTGGGAATCAATCGCAGCGTGCCCCGCTTCAGCTCGTCGGCGACCACCTTGCGCGGCAGGATGCTCGCACCGATCCCCGCCTCGGTCAGGCGCTTGATTGCCTCCGGGCTGGACATCTCCATGGCCGCGCGAAGGGTCAGCCCGTTCTCGATGAAAACCTTCTCGATCAAGCGCCGCGTTACGGACCGGGCAGGATAGGTAATGAGCCCCGCCTCGGCGGCCGCCTGCAGCGGGCGGCGTCCCGCCGGCCGGCTCCCTGCGAGCTCGTGCCGGGGGCTCACCACGAAGACCATGCGGTCGTTGTAAAAGGGTACGACTTCGAGCCCCTCCCCGGAGAGCGGCAGCGTTACGATCGCCAGCTCGATGGACCCCGCGTGGAGGGCCGCCGCGAGGGTATCCGAATCGGCCACCGTCACCTGAACCTCCACGCCCGGATACTTGCGGCGGAAGGTGCGGAACGCGCCCGGTAGCACGTAGATGCTCGCCGCGTCGATGGTGCCGATTCGCAGAAAACCGCCCTGCCCGCTCCCGAGGCCGCGGACCGACTCGCGCAGCGCGTCGATGCGGCCGAGAGCCGCTTTGCCCTGGGAGACGACCATCTCGCCCGCCTGCGTGGGGACGATCCGCCGGCCGCGGCGCAGGTAGAGCTTCTCGCCCAGCTCCTCCTGGAGCTTCTTCAGCTGGATGCTGACCGCCGGCTGGGTGACGAAATGTTCCCCCGCGGCCGCCTTCAGGCTCCCGAGCCGCACGGCGGAAAGAAAGTATCGGAGCTGACGGATCTCCATGACGCAATCCTTAGAATAACTTATGATAACTATAATTATATTAAACTTTTCTTATGATAGGTCCTGCCGTATCTTTTGTCAAATCCATTCATTCACCCT
>JBHHVD010000127.1:0-4764 GCA_046754105.1 Candidatus Krumholzibacteriia bacterium | reverse complement strand
GCGAGAGGTGATTGGGACGAGAGAGGAGGCGTCCGATCGGCCTGTTTCCGCGGTGTTTGAGGGTTTCCAGCGGCGTCCGGGCTCGCACGGATGAGTGACGCGCACACCCTTGGCGGAGAGTCGCCGGCGGTCGTATCGGTGGAGCTTAACCTTACAGGGACGTCAGCATCGCGCGAGAATCAAGAGGTTGTGGGCCAGGACGGTAGCCCCGACCGTGGCGACGTAGTGTTCCCAGCCCTTGTTGTAACAGCGGAAGAGTCTCAGCACGCGTTTGAGGAATGAGATCGTTCCTTCCACGCCCGCCCGAAAGCGCTGGGCATGCCGGAAGGCCGGATCGGTTTCGCGTCGCGTCTGCTCTTGCGTGCGCTTCCCCTTCTTCCCGATGGCCACGACGTCGACGATTCCGCTCAGGCGTTCGATCTGCTCCATGTGCTCGTAGTATCCCTTATCGCCGGCGATTTCGTCGGGGTATTTCCCGAAGAGTTCCTTGTGCCGCTCGAGAGCCGGTTCGACGAGTTGATGCTCGACCGGCTTCTTCTCGAAGACCTCGTAGTCGGTGATGAACTTGCCCTCGACCTGTTGGATCTGGATCATGTGTCCAAACTCAATGGGTTTGGCGGCCTTGCCGCGTTTGAGGAGCTCGCTGTTGCGTTGCATCTCCACAGCCCGCTCTCGTTGCATCGAGTTTGTCACGGAAGCTCAGCATGGAGTTGAGGCGTTCCGTTCCGGCGCCACCCCCTATGGATCGGGAACGGAACGGCGGTGGAGTGTTCGGGGCTTCGCCCCGGACGGCGGGTTTTCTAAGGCATAGCTCCGGTGTCCAATAGGGGGGAGAACGATTTACCGCGCAGAGAGAGGCCCTCGACGGAACGTGCCGCCGAGGGCCCGGTGGCGCCATTGGCGCACCGTCGGCCTGGTTATCCCTTGGCCGGTTGCACCCCTGCAGAGCCGGCCTCCGTTTCACCAGGCAAGGTTGGAGAGCACGATTCAGCGGATTGCCAGCCGTTGGCGGTTCGCCGGATTCGCCTCTGCCGTTCGAGTTCGGTCAGGCAGTCGCCCAGTCGCTGGTTGTTGACGCGAAGCCGGGCGCGAAGCTCGGTTCGGGACAGGCCGGCGTTTGACGCGAGCAGGCCAAGGACCTGTTGGTCGAGCGATGTGTGGGCGGCCTGGCCGCACCCGGTCACGCGACGGCACAAGCGCAGGTAGGGGGTGTTGCCGGCGGCGGCCAACTCGATGGGCATCGGGTCCGGGGACGGCGCAGCACGATGTTCGATAGTCAGCACGATGTGCTCGCCGGTTCGCGCGAGGTACAGGTTGCTGTCCCCGATCGCGTGAAGGTCGCTCGATCCTCGCAAGGCCTGTCCGGGTTGGGATCGCTGCTTCTTGCTGGCATGGTGCACCAGGACGACGGCGACGTCGTAGGTGCGCTGCAGGTCACGGATGTAGCCGAGCAGCCCCGAGATCTCGGCGGCGCTGTTCTCATCCAGGCGGTGCATTCGGACCAGCGGATCGAGGAGCACGAGGATCGGCCTCAGTCGATCGAGGGTCCGGGCCAAGCGTTGCTGATCGCAGGCCAGATCAAGCCGCAGGACGGGCGCCGTAATGACGTGCAGGTCGAGGCCGGCAAGAGCGAGGCCGCGGTGCCGGCAGAGCGACTCGATGCGCGCCCGCACCTGCGGCAGACCATCTTCGGCCAGGTAGATGAGTGCCGGGCCGGTGGCGTGGACCGCGAAGTGACCGAGCGCCGCCGTCCCCGAGGCCACGCTGATCGCCAGGTCGAGACCCATCCAGGTCTTGCAGCATTTGGGCGCGCCGCCGATGAGTCCAATGGCCGAACGCCCCCACAGGCCTTCGATCAACCATCGGTCCTGCTCGCGCTGCAGATCGAGTTCGGCCACGCGTTGGACGGGGAGTGCATCGGGGTCCACGGCGGTCATGGGCACACCCGCTTCCGCGCCTGGGCTACGTGAGCGGCCCCACAGACGTCCTGATCGGCGCCGTGGGTGATCTCGAGCGCTTTGCGGGCGAGTTGGTCGGTGGCGCGGAGATTGCCCCGACCGATCTCGTACAGGGCATCGACGGCGTCCTGATCGAAGGGCAGGTTGACGGCCCCGGCGATCGTGCACCGATGCTCGACATAGCGATGGATCTCATCGCGGGACAACAACCGCAGCGTCGCGTAATGCGCCAGCCGGCCCGCCACGTCGACCAGATCGTCTCGACGCAGCAGGTCACGCAACCGGGGCTGACCGGCCGGGACGAGGCTGACCACGAGCTTGCCGTCCATGTCGAAGTTGGTCAGGACGCGCAGCATGGCCAGGGTGTCGGGCCGGAGGTCGTGCGCTTCGTCCAGGATCAGGACCGGGCGCAGCCCCTCACTGTGGGCGGTCTCGTGGAAGTGATTCTGCAGGCACCGAACCAGCGCCGGATACGTGCCGGCGGGGGCCGACCCGACGGCCTGGGCGATCTCTTTGCACATGTCGCGCTTGGAGAGGTCGGTGACCTTCACGTACCGCGTGCGGTACCGCGCTTCGGGCAGACGCGCGAGCACGGCCCGCAGGAGCGCGGTCTTGCCGGTACCGGCCGGAGCGATCAGGGCGCAGGACATACGAGCATCGAGCGTGGTCAACACCGCCTCGATGGCTTCGTCGAAGTCCCCGAGCGGGAAACGATCCTTGGTGGCCAACTCGCGGGTGAACGGGGTGGCGTGGAAGCCGAATCGGCTGCGGTAGTCCTTCATCGTCATGGGGTGATCTCCGTGGATTCGTTGTTGTCGGGAGCGCTGAATCCGTGATCCGCGTTCAGGATCGATCCAAAGTCACGGTTGAATGCGAGTTCGGCCGCCGTCGTCGGCGGCATGGCTCGCGGCTCGTGTCGGTGTGCGTCTCGAGCGCGCTGCGCGCGGGCGTTGGCCGCCGGATCAACGGGCTGGAGTTCGATGACCTTGCCCTGGTGAGTAAAGCCGATCGTTCCATCGAGGAGTCGGCGATAGAGCGTGACTTTGGTCCCGGCGTACCCGCGCGGCATCTCGTACTCGACCGAGCCGATCGAGACCACGTGATCGGAAGTAACGCGTCGCTCGATGGAGAGTTCGAACTTGGCCGCGAGCCGTTCCCGGCTCTCGGGGAGCCGGAGGGCTCTCGGATCGTTGACGAACCGTTCGGCGGGGGTTTGGCCCCCGAGACTTTCATGGGGGCGCCTCGCGTAGACTCGGTCGGCGTAGTGGCCAAGGCGCAGCTCGAGCGCGCCGCAGTCCGGATCGACGTCGGGTCGGCCGTCGAGCCCACGGAGGACGTCGGCGGTGACGGTCCGGTTGAACCGTTCGACCTTCCCGCGCCCTTCCTTGTAGCCCGCTTCTCCGTGGATCAGCGGAATCCCGAGATTGGCGAGCACGCCGACCGTGTCTTCGGCAATGAAGCCCGGCCCTCGGTCGAGGTAGAGCGCCGACAGCAAGCCGTAGCGGGTCAGGCATTCATGCAGCCCGCGTTGGAACAACGCCGCGGTCTCCGAGGGACCGACCACCAGGTGGAGGATGAAGCGCGAGGCGTCGTCGATGTAGAACAGGACCACCCGTTTGGCGCGCTGCTCGCCGGCTCGGAAGTGCTTGCCGTCACACAGCACCATGTCCATGCGGTGCGGGAAGGCAAAGCGCCGCGCGTCCCGGTCCTTCGCTCGCTTGCCGCGGGTCAAGGGTAAGCCCAGTCGTTTGGCGGTGCGATAGACGGTGCTGCGATCCAGGCCGTGGTCCGGCGCCAGGATGCCGTATTCGCGCGCCCGGCGAATCAGTTCGGGGATCGACGCGGCGCGATCCTGCCGCTTCTCGCGAATCAGGAAGTCGACGAATCGGGGCGGAAGCCCGTGTGATGGAGTCGCGCTCGACCGCGGCTTCGGCGCCAACCCCCGCATCCCCTCGGCGCGATAGGCGGTCAGCCAACGGCGAATCGACCGTTCGCTGACCCGCCGTGACGTGCCGTCGAATCGAACGTGGCCGATTCGGGCGACGGCGCGCACCGCCTCGGCCAGAGGCTCTCCGCCGTGCATGCGGGCCACGACCTGGGAGACGACGGTGAAGCGGAACAGCGCCGGGCCGGAGTGATTCGTTGGATCGCTCATCGCCGCCGGAGCATACGGATCGCTCCGGCGCAGGCGACGTCCCGTTTTCGTAGGGAATCTGGAGAAGTTCCCGCGTCAGGGGCCCCTCGTCGTTCCGCGTGTCGGGAACGGGGCCCGTTCGAGTACCCGGCGCTGGGCGTCCCAGTGAAGAGGCTCACCCCAACCGCCAACCAGGGCGCCGCACGTCAGCAAGTCGAACGCGCGGCGCGCTCCGGATCGCAACTTCGCCAAGACCGAGCAAATCGCCTTTCCGAGTTCGCGGTACCCGGTGGCGCGTGAACCCTCGCGCAGGCCCAGGCAATCCACCGAGAGAATCAAGGCGATCGCCTCGCGCACGGGCTCGCTCAGGTCGCGGGCAACGCCGGTGATCCGCGCCGCGCGTCGCAGGTGACGCCCTTGTCCGGGCCAGTACCGGTCCGGCACCTCCAAGGTCGCCTCACCCGATGTCCGGGCCCAGGCCACGCCGTCCCGGGCGTCCAGCGCCGCCTCGAAGAGCGTGCCGTCGAAGTCCGCCCGCTCCGCGTCGCGGCCCTTTTCGCGGAAGATCGACGAGCCGTCCTGCGACAACCGCAACACCGACTGCCGGCGATACGGCGCGTAGCCCGGGGGATAGAGCGTGAAGGCCACCCCGCACGTCCGACAATGGACCAC
>JBHHVD010000126.1:0-4805 GCA_046754105.1 Candidatus Krumholzibacteriia bacterium | reverse complement strand
GTGGCGGGACGGGGTGCGCCCGCGGCGACTCCTCCCACTCCGCCGAAGCGAACCGAGGTCGTGACCCTGCGTTCGACCAATCCATCGGTACCCGCGCTGGGCGACGTCGACGGGGACGGCGCCCTCGAGATCGCGCTGTGGGACAACGATTTCCTCTACCTGTTCGAGAACAACGGCCGTCTGGCGACCAACTGGCCGCAGGCCCTGCGGCACATCGACGTGGGGAGCTTCCCGCCGCTCAGCTTCGACGCGCCGCTGAACGCGCCGCTCATCGGCCACATAGACGGGGATGGGCGGATGGACATCCTCTTTCCCACCCGCGAAGGCACCATCTACGGACGCCACGCCGACGGGTCGCCGGTGCCCGGATTTCCCCGGGTTGGCCCCTCGGCTGCGGGCGCGACGGCGACGGTCGCGGACCTGGACGCCGACGGCGAGCTGACCCTGGTGACCCTGGGATCGGTGGCTTTGTTGGAGACGTTTGACTCCGTTTTTGATATAATCACCTCAGCGCGGGCAATGGTGCTGTCCCTCCAGACGCTGCCGGGGTCGAACGCGCTGGACCCGAACTTCTGGTTCTCGTACCGGCACGACGGCCAGCGGCGTGGGAGGGTGACCGAGCCCCACCCCCTGCGGACGGCGCCGAACCCCGTGCAACAAAACTCGTTTATTGTCTATCCCAACCCGGTCAGAGGTGACGAGCTTCACGCCAGGATTGTTATCAATCGCAGTGCCACGATTCGCGTAGAAATTTACAATCTCGAAGGCGAGCGAGCGTTGTCACGGGGTTTTCTGGCCAACCCATCGGGTACCATCCAGACGCCTTTTGATGAAGTGTTGAACGTTGCCCAGCTGGAAAGCGGCGTTTATCTGCTGCGCTTGTCGGTAGAGACGTCGAGCGGTTCCGACAGCCTCGTCAAGACGTTCGCCATCGTCAGGTGAAAGGGAGACTCTAATGTACCGGTTTCGACCCGTCGCGTTCGTGCTGCTTCTAGGACTGATTCCCGCGCCGCTTTCCGCGTCCGAACCGGGTGACGCCGGCGCGCTGTTCCTGCGTTTTGGACTCGGGGCGAGGGCGTCGGGAATGGGTGAGGCCTTCGTCGGTGTCGCCAAGGATGCCTCGAGCGTGTACTGGAATCCCGGTGCCATGGCGGCGGTGCTCGGGACCAATGCGGTGTTCATGCACAACGAGTATTTCCAGTCCATCCGCCTCGAGCAGGCCGCACTGACCCACGAGACGGAGTACGGGACGCTCGGGCTCGCGTTCACGGGCTTGTACATGGACGACATGGAGCGGTTTGAGAACATGCCCTCGGCGATTCCGCTGGGGACGTTTTCGGCGTACGACGTGTCGTTCGCAGTCGGGTTTTCGCGTTACATTCTGCCCAACGTCTCGGTCGGAGCGGTGGGCAAGATCGTGCACGAGAACATCGACGATCTCACCGCCACCGGCGCGGCGTTCGACGCCGGTATTTATCACATCACGCGAATCACCGGTGTCAAGTTTGCCGCCGTCGTCGCGAACGTCGGCGCCAAGCTGCGTTTCAACGACGAGCGCTTTTCCGGCACCAAGTTCCCACTGCCGGCGGTCGCCAAGATCGGGGCGAGTTTCGAGCGGGCGTACCCATCGCTGAATGGCGCCGTGTTGGCCACTTTCGACGTCGTGATTCCGAACGACGGCGACGCCAAGCAGCATATCGGGTTCGAATTCGGGTACGCGCGGCGCGTGTTCCTGCGGGCTGGATTCAAGGGTGGATACGATTCGCAGGGAGGGACGTTCGGCCTCGGCGTGAAGTACCGGGATTTCCTGTTCGACTACGCGGTCCAGTTGATCAGCAACGATCTGGGAGACAGCCACCGCTTCGGGTTTTCGCTGGCGATCTAGACGCCGGCGTCTTCGAGACTCAGTTTCCCGTCCTCGAGTTTTCCGTACGTGCAGCCCTGAATCCAGTCGCCGACGATCATGAAGTCCTTTCCGTCGTACACACGGTGGAACGGGTAGTGAACGTGGCCGATAATAAAAACGTCATTGCCCTTGGAAAAGAACTCCCGCGGCGCCATCTCACCGAGGCGAGTGGCGGTGGCGCAGAGGTCGTGCTCCCTCTTGCGGCTGCCGTTGGACACACGGGTGGCGATCGCTTTCATCAGATCCGGGTGTAAGAGCCGTGCCACCTTGACCACGTGACGGTTGCGGATGATCGCCCGGATCGTGCGGTAGTTTCCGTCATCGGGCTGCACGAGGTCTCCGTGGGAGCAGCATATCCTGCGCCCCTGGCTCTCGAGGAAGATGTCGTCGCCGCCGTGAAGCACGATGCCGATCTCCTCGCTGAGGAACGTGCCGACCCAATAGTCATGGTTGCCGCCGAGGAAATGTATGGCGACACCACGATCGACCGACCGGCGCAGTGCGTGCAGGATATCGAAATAGCACTTGAGCACCACTGAGCCGTACTCGAAGTAAAAATCGAATATGTCCCCGAGCAGAAATAACGTCGACCCTTGGGGCACGCTATCCAGCAGACCGATGAAACGCCGCCGCCGCCCTGCCTCCGCCTCCAGCTTCGGGTTGCTAAAGTGGGTATCGGCCAGAAAGAAGAGTTGCCGGGACGAAATGTGCGAATAGGAATCCATGCTGTCCTTAGGCCCCCACCGTCGCGAGCGGTCCACCGATCCGGCGGGCGTCGATCAAGCCTCTTTCTATCAACTACCGGGTGCGAGGGCAACCCCGTTTTCTCCGGCGGCGGGGGTGACCGTGCGATTCGCCGCACCGCCCGCGGCGGCGGGCCCCCCGGCCGGGCAGGCGCCGCCCGCGCCCACCCGGCCCCTCGGTCCCGGCCGTGGAGACCCCAGGGAAGGGTGGAAACTGTGGGCGAGCGGGCGGAACTTCCTGCCCCGGGGGCCGTATAAACGGGTAGAAATACGGATGGTGTGCCGGCCGGCGCGGACGTTGGCAGCGAATTTGCAGCTTTTTTGCAACGCCCGGGTTCGTGGTGCGTAACCGGGCCGATGCCCCACCGGAGCTGCCGGAACAGGACAAGCGGCGGTGACTAAATCAGTTGTGGGAGCTTGACATCACATGGATTCTGGTCTACACTATGGGCGAACCGATAGCTCAGGGTCCAGGCCTCACTAGACAACACTTCCTGCACGGGAACGTGGAGGAAGCTCCCCACGGCGCTCCAGGTTATTTACAAGAGTCGAGGATTGTACGATGAACAGGTACGCACGCGGTTCCGTCATGGCGTCACTACGTAAGTCCATGAGGTTGTTTTTGTTGAGCTTGGCGCTCTTTTTGGGCGGCTTTACGTTCAACCTCGTGATGACTTCGGATACCGTTTCATCGCCCCAGGAAAATTCTGCCGATATCAAATCCAGGGTCATCCCGAAAGCGGGAGATATTCATTCAACGTTCACCGCCGTGGCGGCCAGAGTACGGCCGGCGGTGGTGTTCATCCGGACGGAGCGCACGAGCGCCGCGGGCAAGAGGCAGGAAGGATTCGGGCCGTTCGATTTCTTCCGGGACATGGTGCCGGACGACGAGCGTCCGCGACGCCAGCCAGGTGGGGGAAGTGGCTTCATCATAGACAAAGAAGGACGTATCCTGACCAATCACCACGTCGTGCGGGAAGCGGAGAGAATCACCGTGGTCCTCGGGCAGAGCCCGGACGAGCGCGAGTACGAGGCGAACGTGGTGGGCGTGGATTCGCACACGGATATTGCGATCATCCAGATCGACGCGGACGAGGACCTGCCCGTCGTCGAGCTGGGGGATTCGGACGAAATGATGGTCGGCGACTGGGTGATGGCGATCGGGACCCCGTTCGGGCAGCTGGCCGGTACCGTAACCGTGGGAGTGGTAAGCGCCAAGGGACGCAATGACCTGCGTATCATGGGGGGGACGGCCGACTACCAGGATTACATACAGACCGATGCCTCGATCAATTTTGGAAACAGCGGCGGCCCGCTGGTTAACTTGCGGGGGGAAGCGATCGGGATCAATACGGCGATCAACCCGTCGGGCCAGGGCATCGGGTTTGCGATCCCCGTGAACATGGCCAAGAACATCAGTGGGCAGCTGATCGAGAAGGGGAGGGTGCAGTACGGCTTTATGGGTATCCGCCTCGACGAGCTCAACCGCAACCTGGCCGAGGGGTTGGGGCTCAAGGTCCACCGGGGCATCCTGGTGACGGACGTGGTGGCCAACTCGCCGGCGGCCGAGGCGGGCTTGAAGAAACGCGACGTAATCGTCGAGTATCAGAACAAGCCTGTAAGGGACGCGCAGCGGTTCCGACTAATGGTTGGTAACACGCCCGTCGGCAGGTCCGTTCCGCTGAGGATCGTCAGAGAGGGAAAGAAAAAGGATGTAATGATTACACTCACCGAGAGACCGCGCCCCGAGGAGATTGTCGCCTCGGTGCCGCAAATCAAGGACAGCTGGCTCGGGATTCAGGTCGACGACGCAGGGTCGAGGGAAGTACGGGAGAGGTTCCGGATCGAGGAGGGACAGGACGGGGTCGTCGTGACGCGAGTCGAGAACGGCAGCCCGGCAAGTGAAGCGGATATCAGGGAGGGTGACGTGATCACCGAGGTGTATTCGCAGCGGGTAGGCAATCTGAGAGAGTACGTCGCGATATCGAGGAAGCTCAAGGACAGAAGAGACCCCATCGCGTTCCTCGTCAAGCGGGGAAGAACATCGACATACGTACCGGTCATTCCGGATAAGGAGTAGCCCCATCCAATTATCCCAGACGGTATGGGACCTTTAGACAAGGAAGTTGCCATGAGGCAGAACGACAGAGCAAAGG
>JBHHVD010000125.1:0-4863 GCA_046754105.1 Candidatus Krumholzibacteriia bacterium | reverse complement strand
GTTTGGTGTGCTCGAGGGTCATGGGACTCCTGATGGTTTGTGAAAAAGTCTAGAGCCGAACGTATTCGAAATCGATCGGCTTACCGAATATGCCTCGGTTCGGGGGGGTGACCCAGTTGGCGAACTTGCCGCGTTCGTGCACCGGCACCATGATGCCGCGCACGTATTCCTTTTCCTTCTCGGCGGGGATCCACTTGTGCCTGCCGGCCTCCCACTCTTCCCCGGTCAGCGGGGTGCCCTCGGGATCGCAAAAGTGTGTGGATTGCAAACCGATCTTGCGGTTGAAACGGACCGACGGCAGCTTGAAGCGGAAATCGATCGATTCATCCTCCAGGACCTTGTTCCAGCGCCGCACCGCGCGCTCGCAGTCGTCCACGTAGGCGTCGCGAAGAACAGCGTTCATCGCCCGCCGCATGGGGATACTGGTCTTGCCGACCTTGCCTTTTTCGTTAACCGTCTCGAGTTCGTAGCCGGCATCCGAACAGACCGCGTCCGGATATTTCTTGCGGTTCGACTCGCCGAAACGGCCTTTGAGGCTCGACCCGAAGAAAGACGCCGCGTTGCTCGAGTCTTCGGACCCGAACAGATCGAGGGACACGGAAAACCAGTGATTGATGTACTTCTGGATGATATCGAGGGGAATCGCGTCGAACTCGGTTACGTCCTCGTTACTGCTTTCCTTCATGAGTTGGGCGGTTCGCCGCACCACGCGCCCCACACCGGTCTCGCCTACGAACAGGTGATGCGCCTCCTCGGTCAGCATGAACTGGGTGGTGCGCGCCATCGGGGTAAAGGCGCTTTCGGCCAGCGCACCCAACTGGTACTTGCCATCGCGGTCCGTGAACATCGTGAAGCAAAAGAAATCCAGCCAGTCGAGGATCGGCTCGTTAAACGTGGTCAGGATGCGGGGCGCATCGGCGTCGCCCGAGTTGCGGATGAGAAGCTCCTCGGCCTCCTCGCGGCCGTCGCGTCCGAAGAACTGCTGCAGGAGGTAGACCATCGCCCACAGGTGACGCGCTTCCTCGACGTTGACCTGGAAGAGGTTGCGCATGTCGTAGAGGGACGGTGCCGAGTGCCCGAGTTTTTGCTGCTGCTCGACCGACCCGGGCTCGGTGTCGGCCTGGGTTACGATGAGACGCCGCAAGTCGTTGCGGTGCTCGCCCGGTACTTCCTCCCACGTGTCTTCCCCCAGGCGGTCGCCGAAATGGATCTTTGCCTCGCCCTTGGTCGGCGTCAGAAAGATGCCCCACTTGTAGTCCGGCATGCGCACGTAGTCGTACGTCGCCCAGCCGCTGGAATCCACGCTGATCGCCGTTCGCAGGTAGACTTCGTTGTCCTGAAACCCCTCCGGGCCCCGCTCCCACCACCATTTCATGAACTTGGGGTGCCATTCCGCCAACGCGCGCTGCAGTTTGCGGTTGTCCTTGAGATCGACGTTGTTGGGGACGACGTCGTCGTAGTTGACGTTGGAAGAGATGTTCATCAAACACGGCTCCAGTCGAATTCCGGGTTGGTTGTCTGGCCATACGAGGTGAGCGCTCCGCGCTCGCCGATGGCGTTCGGGCGCGTGAAGATCCAGTTCTGCCACGCGGAGAGCCGCGCGAAGATCCGGCTCTCCATCGATTCGGGACCGACGAATCGCAGGTTGGCCTCGAGTCCGGTGAGCGCGTCCGGTGAGAGCGACACGCGTTCCTCGATGGCCACCCGCACCTCGTCATCCCAGTCTATATCATCCAGCACCGCGGTTACAAGCCCGAGATCGTTCGCGCCGGCGGCGTCGATCAGTGTGCCGCGTTTCGCCACCACCGCCTGCACCACTTCGTCGTTTCCGTAGAAACGGTTCTGCAAACGGCTGAGATGATGGTACATCGGCATGGGGCCGTCGTTCTGAATGCTGACGCCGACGCGGTTCGTGCCGTCCGGGTCGTCGAGCATGTAGGCACGGTCACAGGCCAGTGCGACCTCGAGCAGCGTACCGGCGAAGCACGACCCCGGCTCGATCAACGCATAGAAGGTACGTGCCGTAATGTCGATCATCTTCAATACCCGCGCCTGCTGAAGCAGCACCTCGCGCACGAACCAGTGGTCCTTGCGCTCGTGGAGTGCCTCGTCGAGCGCGATAACGTCGTTCGGGTCGCCCTCGCTGTGAAAAACGACCGCACCGACCGTCAAGTAGTTGAACCGTAATTGTAAAATGGCCTCGCGCAGTTCGCGCCACATGCGGAGCGCATACCAGTCCGATCCGAGTTGTTCCGCGTCCTTTGGTATCTCCGCATCTTTCGCCTGTGGGCCTGCGAGCGTGATCTTCGCGGTGCGGGCGGCGACGTCGATCGCGAGGGTGACGTAGCGGTACTTGTACGTGTCCCCGTCCACTTCGGCGACGACCGGATCGAGCGTGATCCCCTTTGCATCGTTGCCCTCACCGGCGAGCTCTCCGAGACGCGCGGCCACTTTCTCGTCGAACACCGAAGACGGGTGGGTGTAATCGATCAGGTTCCATTCCACGGCGCGTTTGCCCTTGACCCCCTCGGCCACCGTGCAGAACACATCGGCGATGTCGCGGCGCACCTTGCGCTTGTCGACGACGCGGGTCAGGCCGCCCGTGCCGGGCAGCACGCCGAGGTACGGCACCTCCGGCAGGCTGACGGTGGACTTGCGGTCGTCGATCAGGTGGATTTCCGCGCATGCCATGGCCAGCTCGTAACCGCCGCCCGCGGCGAGGCCGTTCAGGGCGGCGACGTAGTACTGACCGCTCTTGGCCGTCGCTTCTTCTATATTGATACGGGTTTCGTTGGTGAACTTGCAGAAGTTGACTTTGTGGCTGTGGCTCGACTGGCCCAGCATGAAAATGTTCGCCCCCGCGCAGAACGTACCGGCCACCGCACTCGCGATACATACGACCGAGACCTCCGGGTGTTCGAAACGGAGCCGGTTCACCGCGTCGTTCAACTCGATATCGACGGAGAGGTCGTACGAGTTGAGTTTTAGTTTGTAACCGGACCGGAGCCCACCGTCCTCCGATACGTTGAGCCGGATGTGCGCGATGGGTCCCTCGATCGATAGCTCGATATGTTTGTATGTATCGGGATGGGTGTTGAATTCTATCTTTTTCAGTTCCGTCGACATCCTTTTCAAACCTCGCTTATTGTGTGACGCGGATGACCAGCTTGCCCGGCACCTCGCGCTTTTCCATTAGCCTGTGCGCATCGGCCGTCTCCGCCAGTCCTAAGACCTTGCCGATCGTGGGTTTCATTTCGCCCCGAAAAAGAAGCTGGAGCGGGGCCAGGAGCTCGTTGCGGGTGCCCGTGGTGGAGCCGATCACCTCGAGCTGATTGTAGAAAATATAACGGATATCCGTCTGCGGATCGTACCCGGTCGTGGCCCCGCAGGTGAGCAGGCGGCCGCCGCGGGCGAGGCTCTTGAGACTGTCCACCCAGGTGGACTTGCCCACGTAGTCGACACAGACGTCGACGCCCCGCTTACCCGTTTCCTCGCGGACCCGTTTCACAAAATCGTCCCGCCTGTAGTTGATGAGGACGTCCGCGCCCAGCTCGCGGCACAGCTCCAGCTTCTCATCCGTGCCCGCCGCCGCAAGCACACGCGCGCCGGCACGCTTGGCGATCTGGATACAGGCGCTTCCCACTCCTGCCGCTGCCCCCAGTACGAGCACGTCCTCGGCCGGCCGCAGCCGGCCACGCGTGATCAGCATACGCCACGCGGTAACGAACACCATCGGTACGGCCGCCGCCTCTTCGTACGAGAAATGGTCGGGGATCTTGATCGCGTTTTCTTCCGGGACGACCAGCTTCTCCGCGCAGCCGCCCCAGATGTGTTCGCCGATAATACGGAGCCCCCGGCACATCGAAGCGTCTCCTCGCACGCACACCTCGCACTTGCCGCAGGTGATCGACGGATTGACCAGCACGCGGTCGCCCGAGGCGACAGTCGTAACCCCGTCCCCGACCGCCGCCACGCGCCCGGCCGCATCGCAGCCCGGCACATGCGGCAGCGGCAGCTTCATACCGGGGAGCCCTTTTCGTACGAAGATGTCGAGGTGGTTGAGCGATGTCGCGTGGACGTCGATCACGACCTCGCCCGGTCCCGCGACGGGGTCGTCCAGTTGGCCAACCTCGAGGACTTCGGGTCCGCCGTGCGCTTCGAAATACACTGCTTTCACGTTGTCCCTCCCCCGGATGCCGCCGACCGGAAGCGTTCGAAGCGCTCCCGCAAGTCCGCCGGTATCGGAATCGACTTGAACGAATCGTTGTCGACGGCCGCGGTCGTGATCTCCGCCGACGCCGACAGGGCTCCGTCGGCCGGACGGGTGATCGTGTAACGGTTGGTGATGGATCTCTTGCCGACGCGGACGACTTCCAGCTCGACACGTATGCGTTCGCCGAAACGCAGCGGCTTCTTGAATTGCGTTTCCACGCGGACCGCCGGGAAACCGACGTTCCTCTCGACGATCACCTCGCGGTACGTAACGCCGAGACACGCCCCGAACCAGTCCTCGAAGGTCTGATGAAAATAGTGGAAAAACCGCGGGTAATAGACCACGCGGGCGTGATCGGTCTCGCCGAAACGAACGGTGAACTCCGCGGCGTATTTCACCTGCCCACCTCGCCGGAAAGATGCGGACACACGCGACCGCTCATCACAGCTCTTTATCCGCCTTCGCGGCCAGGATGAAGTCGCTTTCGGTCAGGCCGTCGATCTTGTGGGTCCACACGGTGAGCGTTACCTTGCCCCACCTCAGGTAGATATCCGGGTGATGCCCCTGGGCCTCGGCCAACTCGCCCACCTTGACCGCAAAGTCCATGGCCCCCCGGAAATCCTTGAAGCGGTATTCCTTCTCCAGGTGGT
>JBHHVD010000124.1:0-4937 GCA_046754105.1 Candidatus Krumholzibacteriia bacterium | reverse complement strand
GTAGCCTCGATCTCTATCTCCACGAGATCAACAAAACGCCGCTGCTGTCGCGAGAAGGAGAACAGGCGCTGGCCCGTGGAATCCGCAAGGGTGACAAGGACGCGCTGGACAACCTGGTGAAGGCGAATCTCCGTTTTGTGGTGTCGATCGCCAAGCAATACGCGAATCAGGGCTTGTCGCTCGAAGATCTGATCAACGACGGCAACTTAGGGTTGATCAAGGCAGCCCACCGTTTCGACGAGAAGCGGGGCTACAAGTTCATCTCGTACGCGGTGTGGTGGATCCGCCAGGCGATGCTGCAATCGCTGGCGGAGCATTCGCGCATAGTGCGCCTGCCGCTCAATCGCGCCGGCACGCTCTATCGCATCGGCAAAGCCTCGCGCCAGCTCGATCAGGAGCTGGGCCGCGCGCCGCGCGCCGAGGAAATCGCCAAGAAGCTGAAGATCTCGGAGGACGAGGTCAAGGAGACGATGAACATCGCCAACACCCACGTTTCCCTCGATGACCCGTACTCCAACGATCAGGACGACAACGCGCTTGTCGACTACCTGATGGATGAGAACGCGCAGATGCCCGATGACCAGACCTTCGAGCACGCGCTGAGTGACGATATGGAAAGGGCGCTGAACACGCTGTCCGATCGGGAAAAGCTCATTCTGAGCCTCTACTTCGGATTGGGCGGGGATGAGCCGATGACGCTGGAGGAGATCGGCAAGAAACTCTCGCTCACGCGCGAGCGCATCCGCCAGATCAAGGAAAAGGCCATCATGAGGCTCCGGCACTCGTCGCGGTCGAAATACCTCAAGGGGTACATCGAGGCCTGACGGACAAGAATTCCCAAATAGCACCCTGGCGGGCATGAATACAACAGGTTGCCGGCGCTTGAACGCCGGTAACCTGTTATTTTTCAACGGCAAGCTTCCTGGTATAATCCTTGCACGCAGCAGGGACACGATAGATAATATCCTTGACAAGAGCAACCGAGCTCCGTAGCCTACCCGGTAATTTGACGAGCAACTCCATGGACAGACGCAATCGATACTTCACTTTCATGTACGTCCCCGTCGAGAACGAGGGACTCCAGACCGTTCGTATCCGGAAATGGCTGGTGTTCAGCCTGTTGGGCACGTTCGCGCTGCTGATCGTGACGAGCGCGACGGTGCTGTTGAAATACTCGTCGAATCTGACCGATACCTATCGTGTAACGAAACTCGAGCGGGAAAACCGGCTGCTCAAGAACCAGCTCGCGGACTTCGAGAAGGAGGTCGGGGCGCTCGAGCATCACGTCCGGCAAAACTACGATTTTCAGAAGAAAGCCCGTATCCTGGCCAGCCTCGACGACGTGAGCGAGGACGTGGCGGAAGTCGGCGTGGGCGGGCCGAACTACGGCTACGTCCGGTCGCTGTCGATGCTCGAAGAGGACACGCGCAGCACCGTAACGGCCATCAAGGCGGACGTTGACAAACTCGTACGGCAGGCCAAGTTCCAGCGGGAGAGTTACGGCGAGATCCTTGCCAGCCTCTCCGACCAGCGGAATCGTCTCAACTGCACGCCGTCGATCCGGCCCGTGCCGAGAGGCTACCTCTCGAGCCGTTTTGGCCGCCGGATGGATCCCATAACGGGACGCGCGTCGACGCACTACGGTGTGGATTACTCCGCCCGGCTGGGCACCCCGATATTCGCCACCGGCGACGGCGTTGTGACGTTCGCCGGCAAATGGGCGAGCTTCGGCCTTACCGTCGAGGTATCCCACGGGTTCGGCTACGTCACACGGTACGCACACACCTCCAAGATCCTTGTGAAGAAGGGCCAGCGCATCAAGCGAGGCGACGTGATTGCACGCGTCGGGTCGTCGGGCAAGTCCACGGCCACCCACCTCCACTACGAAGTGCTCAAGGACGGTCATAAGAAGAACCCCCTGGCCTACGTGCTCTCGGGCAAGGAAGTCACCGACTAGACCCCCCTAAATATTTTCTTGCCAAGCTTTTTGCCCCTGGTCTATTTTCCATAGATGCCCCGGGCTCCTCGATCGGATCCGGGTCGAAGGTGTTTAACGTCAATGGGTTCAACCGTCCGGTGGCCAGGCGGCCCGCCGCGTGGGTGCCGTGTGCCGTCTACCCGAGGTGTGGAATGCTGTCCAGGGGACCCCGTATCCGAATCCTCCTTGCCGCCCCGATGCTGGCGGGCTTGCTCTTCACCGTGGATACGGGTGCGGCGGCCACGGTCCGCGGCGTACGCCACGCCGTCTCCGGAGAGCGCACGCGGGTTGTGATCGACCTGTCGTCGCGCGTCTCCTACAAGGTATATCGGGTCGAGAGGCCGGAACGCATCGCCGTGAACATCCCCGGCACGAAAGCTCCGCGGCGAATCCGATCCTTCGCAGTGGAGGGGAGTATCGTAAGACGGGTCCGGGTCAACCACCTGTCCTGGGGATCGCAGATCGTACTCGACTTGAAGGAAAAAGCCTCGTGGTCGGATTTCTTTCTGGCGAAGGTCGGTAAAATGCCCGACCGCGTCGTGATCGATGTGTTCGGGTCGACGCCGAAGCCTCGCGCGGTCCGAGAGCCGAAACGGCCCGCGACGGTGCGGGCTGCAACCCGCCGCTCGCTGGCCGCCCGGCGCGACCTCGTCGTGGCGATCGACGCGGGCCACGGCGGCACGGACCCGGGGACCCGCGGGCGTGGTATCGTGGAAAAGCGGGCGGCACTCGACGTCGCCCGCCGGCTGGCGCGTAAGATAAACGCCGTGCCGGGTCACAAGGCGGTGCTGACCCGCACCAAGGACGTTTTCATTTCGTTGCAGCGGCGCAGCCGGATCGCGCAGCAAAAGGGCGCCGACATCTTCGTCAGCGTGCATCTCAACTCGGCACCCCGCCGGAGCGCACGGGGCGCGGAAGTATATTTTCTCTCTCCCGGGGGTGCGTCGACGACGGCGAGGAGGCTGCTTCGTAACAAGAGCCGGGCCGCGAAAGAACTGGGTGTCCAGGGAACGGGCAGCGACGACGTTATTCACATGCTGGTCGATATCAACCAGCAGGCGATGATGCAGAAGAGCTCGCTGCTCGCCGAGGAGATACTGAAATCGCTGAACCGCAAGGGGCTGCCGCCGACAAGGAGCATCAAGCAGAGGTCGTTTGTGGTCCTCAAGTCCATCGCGATGCCGTCGGTGATGGTGGAGACGGGCTTCGTCACCAACGCCAGGGATGCGGCGATCCTCAAGACCAGCTCGGGCCGGGATGGGGTGGCGAAAGCGATCGCAGGGGGCGTGATTTCTTTTCTCAAGAAGTACCCGCCGCCGACGGAGGAGACTGGGCGCGTGTTCGTCCACCGGGTGAAGAAGGGAGAGACGCTTTGGAAAATCTCGCGCGAGTACCACACGAGCGTGGATTCCATCCAGAGATCGAACAAGCTGGGAAAATCGAGACTGATCCGCGTTGGGCAAGAACTCGTGATTCGTGAAGGCTATGCAACTAATTAGCGGCACCCGCGGCCTCCTGGACAACCTCGGTGTAAAACTCATTGCGCTGATGGTGGCGCTGGTAATCTGGTTCAACGCCAGCGGACAACAGCAGGTCAACAAACACTACGTCGCCAGTTTGAGTTTTGCGAACGTCCCCGATTCGCTGACGCTCGTCGGCGACGTTCCCGATCAGGTGGAGCTGAGCATCTCCGGTACGCGGCGTGAACTGCTCCTGATCGGTTTTCGTAAGATCGCGATGGTCGTCAACATGGCCCGCGCGGCCGAGGGCAGGTTTACCCACCATCTGTCTGTGTCCGATATCCTGCTGCCTCCGGGGATCGAGCCCGGCGATATCCGTATCATTGCGCCGGCGGTGATCAACCTCGGAGTAGAGAGGATCGTAACCGAGCGCATACGGGTGGGTGTGATTTTTGAGAATGAGCTGTCGAGTCATCTGATGCACAATCGGCTGCCGGAGACCCGCCCCGCGTGGGTCAAGGTGACGGGCCCGGCGAGCTCGATCCGGCGGCTGCAGAAGCAACAAAGGATTCCGACCCGACCCGTCGACCTCTCCCGAATCAAGGAGTCGGTGAACCGCGAAGTCGAGGTCGAGCACGACCGCACAACTTTAGAGGTCGTGCCCGACCGGGTCGTGGTCTCGATTTCCGTCAGCGCCCGGGCCGAGCGCGTCCTGGCCAACGTACCGCCGACGATTCTTCTCGACGAGAAGATACAAACCACCGACGTGGTGCCGAAGACGGTCAGCCTGACGATCGAAGGACCGCAAGCGGTCCTGGACACACTGTCCTCGGGGGACGTATCCGTCCTGGTCAACCTCAGCGGCAAGCCGCCGGGCTGGTATACTATGGCCCCGGAGATCATCGTGCCGGAAGGGGTGCAGGGCTACAAGATGGACGTCGACAGCTTGAGGATTCGGATTAACTGATCGCGCCGCCACGGGATCCGTATTGCGTCCATGATGAGAGACAGGATCAAGCCGATCGACGTCAGTATCCTTTCCACGTACATGGGGCGTTCGCTCACCATCGTGGTTGCCGTCGTGGTGGTGGGGATCGCGGTGAGCGCCTACCTGACCGGCGGTCCCGAACGCAACACGGTAAGCATTTGCGTGCCGGCGGGCGGGTCCGCCGCGCGCGCGCTGCGTCGGTACGAACCGTTCCGGGCGTTGCTCAGCAGCGAGACTCGACGGCCGGCGGAGTTGATGGCCTGTGAAGGCACGTGGCCGCCGGGCTGCGATCTCTACGTCATGCCGGCGCACGAGTACTTTCGCCATGCGCGGGAGCTGGGTGTAACGGCGTTCTACGAGGTCCTGCTCGGTGCCGGGACGGATGGCGGCGCCGTACTCGTTGCGCGTTCCCCCTCGGATATCGATTTTGCGAAACTGCAACCGGGCGACATCGCGTTCGCGGGACCTTCTTCGGTCAACGGCTTCTGGGTCCAGATGTCTTCACTCGCCC
>JBHHVD010000123.1:0-5034 GCA_046754105.1 Candidatus Krumholzibacteriia bacterium | reverse complement strand
GCCCTGAGTAACCCACGATAAATGGAGGGGTCCAGCCGTTTCTATATGTTCTAGCCCGCGCAGAGGGAGACCAAGAGTGCGTAAGTTCACAATCGTCGTTCCCATAGTGACACTTGCCATTGCGCTCACGATGGCGCCAGGTCTGCGGGCAGGTGCGGGAAAGTACGTGATGCACCTGACCACAGGTGATCTCTCGAAGCAGAAGGCCGCCGGCGAGAGTCTCGGCGACTTTTACATTCTCCAATTCGAAATGCCAAGCACGGTTCGATCCATCCGACGTGCCTATCTGGAGCTCTTTGTGGATGCATCGTCTCGTACGATAGGGGGATATACCAATGATACGCCTGTGATTGAGGTGTATGCCTTGAAGGGACCGTTTTCGGGCACGCTCGACCCCAACCAGTTCGAAGCCCAAGCTGTCCCCGTGTTGGGAAATGTAGTCGCCGGCGGTAACAAACGAGTCGTCCTTGACATCACCGAAATCGCTGCGTCCTTCCTGGAAAATCCCGCTAAGAACCATGGGCTCGTAATCGGCTCACTCACCGAAGACCGCGAGGGGATATTTTCGATAAGAAATGACGCCTTCAACGGGCAAGGAGTTGCCAGGATCACGTTTCTGTACTGAAGGGTTGTTCGGCCGGATTCGCGTTGAGATAGCTAGCCTCAAGACCAGATTCTCCCCGGGGCACGGTGGAACGGCCGGTACCCACCTTGCCTTCGTTCCATCCCTTTGATATCATTCCTCTAGAGTTACCCGCCGGGCACGCGTTTGCCCAGACAACCATTTCAGGAGTCAAAAAAGTTGTACACACGAGACAAAACCAGGCAGGTCAAGGTCGGCGACGTATTGATCGGCGGAGGGGCCCCTGTGTCGGTGCAGTCGATGACAACGACCGATACGACCGACGTCGACGCCACGCTCGATGAGATCCTGCGCCTGCAGGACGTGGGCTGCGACATCGTGCGTGTGAGCACGCCCAGCCGCGCCAGCGTCAAGGCGCTCGAGAAGATGATGCCGAAGGTGACGGTGCCCATCGTCGCCGATATTCATTTCGACCATAGTGTTGCGCTGCTGGCGGCGGATATCGGTGTCGCCAAGCTCCGTATCAACCCGGGCAATATCGGCACCCGTGACAAGGTGGAGAAGGTCGTCCGCAAGGCGATCGACAACAAGCTCCCCATCCGTATCGGTGTCAACGCCGGCTCGCTCGAGCGCGACCTGCTGGAGAAATACGGCTACCCGACACCCGAGGCCATGGTGGACAGCGCGCTGCGTCATATCGGTATCCTCGAGGATCACGACTTTCACGACATCATCGTTTCCGTCAAAGCCTCATCGGTCCCGCTTGCGGTGAATTCCTACCGGCTACTGGCGGAGAAGGTGGACTATCCCCTCCATCTCGGTATCACCGAGTCGGGCACGCTCGCCAGTGGCAGCATTTATTCCTCGGTGGGTCTCGGTATTCTATTGAGCGAAGGTCTGGGGGATACGATTCGTGTATCACTCACCGCAGACGTCGAAGAGGAAGTCACCGTCGGCCGCAAGATCCTCGCCTCGCTCGACCTCGCCTCGAACATTCCCCGTGTCATCTCTTGTCCGTCGTGCGCGCGTAATCATCTCGACCTGTTCCGTATCGCGGAAGAAGTCGAGCGTCGTTTCGCCGGTATGAAGAAGTCGGTGAAGATCGCCGTCATGGGCTGTGCGGTAAACGGTCCGGGCGAGGCCCGCGAGGCGGATTTCGGGATTATGGGGGGAATGGGTCACGGCCAGATCTTTGTAGACGGCAAAATCGTCAAGAAAGTCCCCGAAGAGGAACTCGTCGACGAACTCGAAAAAGAAATCCGCAGCCGCATCGGCTGAACGGCGGGCCCCTGCCCGCGCTCGGCAGCCGATCCTCTTCGTATGTAACTCTCGATCCTAACGCGAGGCCGTCGAGAAACTCTCGAGCCCCTGGTCGAGGACCGTCTTGTCCTTGAAGCCCACGAATTTCTTTGTGACGTAGCCCTTACTGTCGATCAGAAAAACGCTGGGCACCAGGCGTGCCTCGTAGGCCCTGGCCAGATCCTTGCCCTCGGCGACGAGAATCGGATACTCCACCTTCATCGCCCTGGCCCATGCGCTAACACTCTTCACCGAACGGGCACCGACCATCACCGGTACGATGGCCAGGTCGTTCTCATATTTCTTCTGTAGTTCGGAGAGCATCGGTGCGGTGTCCGCGCAGTGGTTGCAGTGCGTGGACATGAGGATCAGCGCTACCGGCTTGCCGCTAAAGTCGGCGAGTGATATTTCCCCACCGGTCGTGGTCGGCAGTGTGAACTCGGGCGCCTTCCACTTTGTGAACTCCTGGCCGTCGGTCTTTTTCTCGGCGGAGTATTTCTCCAACTCGGCGCCACTCGCACCGGCCAGATTCTTGTCGACCGAGCACGCACCGAAGGCGGCACAGTTGCCCGCGCACGACTCATTGTTCATGAGTTTGGCCAGGTCGAAATTGCGGTTGGCCAACTCCGCCATCACACCCGCCTGGATGTGATCCCCGTCCATCGCGGCGATGACTTCCACCGAGAGACCGGTCGCCTTGGCGAGGTCCTCGTCCTCGAACGACGTCGCACCAGTGGCGACGATCTGGTCGGCGATGTACTTGATGACCTTCAGCTCGTCGGCCGAATAGTCATCCAGCGAAGCAGCCTTGGTGGATACCCCGGCTGCCTCGGCACACGCCGTGTGACCACAGCTGCCCTTGGCACAGCTCTGGGGGGCGGTCAGAGCCGCAACCGACGCCAGGCTCAACACGAAGACGGCGACCACCACAATCCATACACTCTTACGATACATTATGTTACCTCCTTCTCCGCCGGGCCGGCGGGGCGATGGGCGCACCGTATGACGGACAGCGGGTCTCAAAACGTCTGGTTCGCATACGGAAGATACGCCCTGCACCTAGGTGCAGGGTTTCCGCCTTTTTTGATGTGGGTCAATTTTCTTGGGCCGGCGAAGGCGGCAGCCCGTAGCGTTCAGCGGGGGGATTCCGGAAAGTACTTGCCTGTAAAGAACTTGTCTGTGAAATAGCGCTCCCGCCAACGGGGGCTCACGCGGTCCAGGATGAGGGCCTCGGCGGCTCCGATATGGTAGAACGCGACCCGGCGGCTCTTCGCGAGGGAGACCCGGAGGAGTTCGGTCAGGAGGTGGGCGCGGGTTTCCTCGGCGTCCCGCCGCAGGGGAACGTAGTCGTCCAGCGCTTCGAAGCGGTGCGAGGGGCGGTAGGACACCGCGGCCATCTCGGCCAGGCGGATCTCGGTGTAGCGCGCGATCCCCTCCTGCCAGAGCTGGAACGAGAAGTAGCCGTAGTCGTCCCGGTCGAGCAGGGCCCGGAACCGCTCCCGGGCCGAGAGATAATCGGCGGCGGACGGTGCGCCGGGTTGCTGTACGGCGACCGCGGCGCTCTTGCAGAGATGGGAGAACGCCGCATTGACCGGTTTGGAATCGTAGGGGAAATCGTACTCGAGCATCCACATACCGGTGGTGTCCCCGCGCGCAAGATCGAGACCGCCTACGGCGTCGTAGTAGCCGGGCTGCGAGGTTTGCAATTGGTGAAAATGCTCGTGCAGGAGCGTCACCACCCAACGGGTGGAGTGGCTGGCATCGGTGTTCTTCGGCTGGCCGATGACGACGGTGGGCACCCCGGCCACCGCGGGGAAGGTCGCCAGCAGGTGGGTGCTGAAAACCCGATCCCGCGTGTAGACGTCGCTTGCGAGGAGCGAGTCGTATTCCACACGGGTGAAGTCGCCGGTCGGGTAGGGATGGCGCACGAGGTATTCCCGGTCGCGCGTAACGAGCAGGACCGCCCACGGTGCATCCTTCCAACCGGCCCAGATTTTCTCCCCCAACTCATCCGCGATGCGAAACGCCTCCGCGATGCGGATGCGGTCCTCCAGCAGCATGCCGCCGGCCACCGGCGGCGCCTCGGAAGCAGCCATGCCGGCCGCGGCGGTCGCCGCCAAAAACACGATGAGCAAGAGAGTGAACTTGATTACCGGACCTTTAGCTTTTTATTGACGATTCCGAAATTCGCCGTGTCGGGTTGTCCGGCCAGAATCTGGAGTTCGGGCCGTCCCGAATGTTTTATGCGGATAACACCCGTGTAGATACTTTGTTCCCCCGAAAACGCAAGCGGCACCTCGGCGACGACCCGTCCGCCGCGGGCGATCCGTGCCGTGACCTCGATCTTGTCCGCATCCCAGAGCCCCCCGGGCTCGGTCGGACAACCTCAGGTCATGGTGACGCGGGCTCGTACCGGCAACTCGTCGCCGCGGCGCAGGCGCACGCTCGCCGCCGGCGGTCCGGAGCGCACCACCGGATTACCCTCCCCACAGGGCCGGCTTGAACACCATCAAGAACAGCGAGCCGACGGGCAGCAGCGTTGCGATCCCGCCAAACATCATCCAGCGCTTGAGCACGTCGTAGTAGCGTTCCTCGAGTGCGACTTTTTGCACGACCGCCTGCCGCGACAGTTCGATCATGCGGCGCTGCAGGCGAACGAGCACGGCGCCCCAGATCACCCCGGAGACGATGAAGAGCGCGAGTGCCAGCTCCGCCCAGGCCGCCCCGGGAAAGCCACCGTACGGCCCCACGGTAAGCAGGCCGGGCACCAGGATCAGCACGATGCCGGGAACGGTGAACATGCGGTCGGCGCGGACCACGGTTTGCGAGGCGAAGTAGAGCACCTCGGCACTGCCGGTTCGCTTTGCGCCCGCCATCCACATCGCGGAGACGATGATGTTACCCACCAGAATGATGGCGCCGAATACGTGCAGGAAAACCAGCGTGCCGCGCACCGGCGCCGAAAAGGACGGAAACGCAAATGCCGGTGTCGCGCGCACTGCGAGCGCCGCGGCGCAGACCATAAGCATTGCAAGAAAACGCATGGATACCTCCCGTTGAAGTCCGTACGGCGGTTGGATGAACGGCCGGCGCTTCTGTCAGCCCGATGCGGGTGGCAGCGAACGGGCGCCCGACCGCGCGGAGCGATCGTG
>JBHHVD010000122.1:0-5103 GCA_046754105.1 Candidatus Krumholzibacteriia bacterium | reverse complement strand
CGTCGACGTCGTCGCCGGCGGGGTGGTCGACACGGTGGCGGTGACCGGTGCGGACGGGCTCGCCACCTGCGCCCTGTGGCAACTCGGCGGCCCGGCCGGCCCCAATACGGTTCTCGCCTCGATGGCAGCGGGCAGCACGCCTTCCGTACCCTTTGCCGCAACGGGGATTGCAGGGACCGGGGTTGCGATCGATCTCCTGCCGCTGCCGGCAGCGCGGAACGTGACCGTGGGGACGGACGCAGTGGTGCGTGCGGTCATGCGCGACTCGCTGGGCAATACCGTGCCGGGCGCGCGTGTAGACGTACTGATCAAGGACGCCGCGGCGGACGGGCTCCTCAAGCCGAACCCGTCCGATCCCAATCCGACGACGACGGTCAACGCGACGGCGCGCTTCGGTGTTACCGACACCACCGGTGCCATTACGCTGATCTACCAGGCGCCGGCATCGGCCGGCGTCGTCGATACGCTGGACGCATTCGGCGACGGCGCGGCACAAGCAGACGTGGCCGATGCCACCTATACCAGCGTCGCCAGCGGCGCGACCGACTTGCGTCTCGTCTTCATCACGGGCAGCGTGGTCCCCGCGGGGCAGTCCTTTTCCTTCCGCATCGAAGCCGTGGACGGCAACGGCAATATCGATACGGCGGATACCAGCGACGTCGACATCGGCGCCGGCCCGGGTGGCGGCATCACCTTCAGCGAAACGGATTTCGGCGCGCAGGTGACCCGGGTGTCGCTGGCCGCGGGCGTCGCGGTCGCCTACGGGCGCGGGCAGAACACCGGGACGTGGGGCCTCGACGTGAGCGACGTGGACAGCGCACTGACGGCGGCGGCGGATACCGTAGACATACTCGACTCGGGCGTCGTCGACCACTACATCGTATCGACCCTCGACAGCGTCGAGGCGGGTGCCGTTTTCCAGGTAACGGTATCCGCGCGCGATACATTCGGCAACGTCGTCGCGGGGGCCAACAACGGGTTTGCGCTGGTGGCGGTCGCCGCCGGCGACAGCACGCTGGCCACCGCCGACACGCTCCTGGTGAAGGACGCCGTCCTCGGCAACGGCGGCGCATCGATCGCGGAGACTTATCTGCGTGCGTCGGACATACGGATACGCGCACGGGACGGGGTGGGAAACGAGGGGTTCAGCGGCGCGTTTGGCGTCACACCGGCGCCGGCCTACCGGCTGGTGGAAGTGAGCGGCGACTCGACGAACGTCGTGGCCGGCGGCGCTGTGCCGCTCGAAGCCCGGGTCCGCGACCGGTTTGGAAACGCCCTCGCCGGCGAGGCGGTGGCGTTCGCCGTCAACGCGGGGGGTGGAGCCGTGGTACCACCGGGTCTCGTCTCGGACGCGGCGGGCCGGGTCGCCACGACGCTCACCACCGGCACTACCGGCGGGAACAACCAGGTGATGGCGACGATCGGCGACGGGAACCCTCCCGGACTCGAGAAGATCGAGTTCACGGTGCAGACCGTTGCCGACACCATCGACCACTACGAGATCACACCGGCGAAAACCGCACTCTCGCCGGGGGAAGCGGTCCCGGTCCAGGTACGCGCGTTCGATTCAAATGACAACCTCGTCGGCTGGGACAGCACGACGACCGTCCGGCTCTCGAGCGACACCGGCAACGCCCTGTTCGCCGACTCGGTGGGCACGCTCGTCGGTGGGTTCTTCTCGACTACGGTGAGCGACACGGTGGCGGAAACGCTCGCGCTCACCGTGCAGACCACGGGTGGGGGTGCCGCCGGCACGAGCGTTCCGGTAACGGTGGTAGCCGATCGCCCGTACGAAGTAACGAAGATTAGCGGCGATGCCACCGGTGTCCCGGTCGGGGCGGCCCGCGATCTGCAAGTCGAGGTGCGTGACACCTTCGGCAACGTGGTCGGCGGCGTCGTGGTCATCTTCGACGCAGTCTCCGAACCGGGCGGGGCATTCCTGCGCGACGCCGTCGGAGATTCGACGGACGGTATTGTCACGACCGATGGGGCTGGAAGGGCGTCGGTTCGTCTGCACACGGCGCAGGCGGTCGGTCTGCACCGGGTCCGGGCGAGTATTCTCGACGGGACACCCGCCGCCCGGGAGGCCCGAACTTTCGACGTGGCGACGGCCGCGGCCGCCATCGCCTCTTATGTTGTGACCCCGGATACGACCGTGCGGACGGCCGGCGCGGCGCTGGGGTTCACGGTCCGCGCTTTCGATGATTTCGGCAACGCCGTCACCGACAGCACGACGCTGGTGGATCTCGCACTGGACCCCGGCAGCGGAGGGGTCTTTGCCGCCACGCCCCAGATGCTCCAGGGAGGCGTCTTTTCCACGACCGTCTCGGATACGATCGCCGAGGTGATCCGGATTCGCGCCACGTCGCAGGGGGACACGGCCACCGGCCTCAGCGCTCCCGTTACCATCCACCCCGCCGCGGGGTCCGGTGTCATCACGGCCACGGCGTCACCGGATACGATTACCGCCGGCGGCACCAGCCCGTCCACCGTCGCGTCCGGGCCGGTCCGGGACCGCTACGGCAACCTCGTGTCACCGGGCACCGCGATTCGCTTCCTGGTGGACAAGGGTACGATCGCCACACCCGACCGCGATCCGTCGACGCCGGCCACCAACGAGCAGGTGACCGACACCCTGGGGACGGTATCGATCGACGTCGTACCGGACGGCGCCGCGGGCACGGCGATGGTGTCGATCGCCAGCGTCGCGGGGTCGGCGGTGGGGACGGCCGGAATCGTGTACGCGCCGCCACCCGCGTTCGTGTGCGGGCAGCTGCCCGACCCGTCGATCATCGTTCCCGGAGACTCGGTTGCCTTCAAAGTCCCGGTCCAAAACACGTCCACCACGGGTCTCGTTCTGTCCCCCGCTACCCTGTTCGAGTTCAACGACGGTATCCGGTTCTTTTCGGCCGCGCTCGCCGCACCCAAATGGATCGCGCCCTCCGCGATGGACACGCTCGTCTTCGAACTGGCGGAGATCGATTCGCAGATGACCCCGACGACCTACCAACCGGTTGTGCGTTTTGGCGGTACCGACCAATACGGGGCCTCGTTCGGGCAGACGTGCCAGTTGCCCGCCGCCAGCGTGCGAATCTCGACCATCGACATATCCTCCATCACGGCTAATCCGATCGTCACGCGGGGAAGAACCGAGAACGTCGCCGTTGGGATCTCCAACCTGGGCCCCGACAGCGTCGTCGTCACCGACGTGACCCTGAATATCCCCGTGGGTGACTACACCATCACCCCCAGCCCGGACCTGCCGGACACGATCCCGGGCGGTATGACGTCATTCGTAAACGTGGCCGTCACGATACAACCGTCGTCGGCGCTCGGGACCTCGACCATCGACGCGTCGGTGGCCGGTGTGGTCGGTGTCATACCGGTTTCCGACAATTCCATCGCGCCCGCGACGATACCACAGTGGACCGTTCAGTCCGCCGCAAGTCTCTCGTACGTGGCAGGTTCTTTCGCCGAGAGAATCGTCTCGCAAGGGCAGGCGCACGGGTTCACCGTTACCGTGCAAAACCAGGGTCAGGCTACGGTCACCCTGGACAGTGCATTGACCACCATGTCGTTCGGCGACAGCGCCGGCACCTACACGGCAAAGCTGGCCCAGCCCACCGCCCTTGCGGAAAACTCCACGCACTCGCTCCAGTTCACGACGGTGGCCGTACCGGCGAGCCTTACCCCGGGGCCCTACGACGTGGCTCTCGACCTGCGGGGCACGGAAAACGGCGGAGCGTTTGCAGCCACCCTGAGGACCGGCGCTGCGGGGGATTCGGTAAGGGTCGTCACGCCGGCGAATCCCGTTTATCAGGCCGGCACACTTACACCGGCCGTGGTAAACACGAGCACGGAAACGTTCTTCGAGATCACCGTCGCGAATGCCGGTAGTGCGACAATCGAGTTGTCGACGGATTCGACCCGCTTCTCGTTCGCGGGCGGTCTCTACGACGCGGCCCTCGATCCGGTGTTCGGTACCACGGTATCGGGCGGGGGGGTGACGACGCTGCGCTTTGCCACTCAGCTTGTCGACACCCTCATCGGGTCCGTGTCCTACGCGCCGGTCGTGCGCCTGTTCGGTGTCGAGAACGGGCTGCCGTTCGACGCGACTCTCACGCCGGACAGTGTGCGCGTACAGGAAGCCCCCAATATCGCCATCGTGGCCCTGTCGCCGTCGTGGCCGACGATAACGACCGACCAGGGGGCGGGTTTTCAGATTTCGATGACGGTGGCCAACGCGGGTCAGGCCGTAGCGCGATTCGACAGCGCCCATGTGCGGCTGATCCTCGGCGGTTCCGACCGGACGTTTCAGTTCCTCGTCACGGAGCCGTCGGCCTTCGACGGTGGCGCCACGCTGGGCGGCGGCCAGACCGATTTCCTTCGCTTCGACCTCGCGGACGCGCCGGCCGTTGCAATGGACGCGGGCGTGTTCACCCTCGAGGGGGAACTGTGGCTGACCGACGTGGTCGGTGGCGGCACCATCTCGACCAACACCAATTTCGGCGGCAAGGGCAGCCTCGTCGTGCAGACACCGGCCCGGCTCGTCGTCCACACCATCGACCCCGCGAAGACACCCGTTACGGAGGGGCGCCCCGCGTCGTTCGAGATCCGCATGACGATTGGCAACGACGGCGAATCGGGGGCGAGAGTCTTGTTCGATCGCGACAGCACCGGTGTCAGCTTCTCCGGAGGGGGCGGGTGGCTGTGGTCCGCACGGACGGCATTGGCGGGTGGCGACAGCGTCCTGGCAGGCGGAGAGATGGACACGGTGGTTTTCGACGTGAGCCAGGTCGGGACCGTGCCCGGCTCGATCCGCATCGACGGCTTCGTGCGCGGTGTCGAGGAAAACAGCGGGCGGATCGACCTCGCCGGCACCGCCGCCGCCGGCTTCGGATTCATAGAGGTACAGACCGCGGGGACGATTGAAGTGCTGGCCGTAACCCCCAGTCGGCCGACGGTCACCGAGTTATCCGCCGCCGATTGGGAAATCCGCGTCCGCCTGCGCAACAACGGGGAATCCGATGTCGCCCTCGATTTGCCGGCCGGGGTCAACGTGCTGTTTCAGGATGAGATCATCCCGGCCGTGCTGCAGATTCC
>JBHHVD010000121.1:0-5530 GCA_046754105.1 Candidatus Krumholzibacteriia bacterium | reverse complement strand
CCCCCGTGCTCGACGGCGGCGCGCGGGCGGGCGCCCGTTCGCGGCCCCCCGCGTCGGGAGGCGGCTAGCCGAGCGAAGCGGGCGCGGGGACGGAAAAGACATATCGGCCCGTGACCATTTCGCGAGCGGCTGCGCAATATGTGACGGAGAGGGTTAGAGCTGCTTTGAATGTTCGGCGAGGTATCCGGCGACGCCGTCCGCCGAGGCGGCCATGCCGCTCTGCCCGCGTGTCCAGCCGGCGGGGCAGACCTCTCCGTGTTCTTCGAAGAACTGCAGCGCGTCCACCATGCGAAGCATCTCGTCGACGTTTCGTCCCAGCGGGAGATTGTTGACGGTTTGGTGGTGGACGACACCCTCCTTGTCGATGAGAAACGAGGCCCGCATCGCCACGCTGGCCGGGTGCTCGATCCCGTACGCGCTTGTGATGGAGTGACTGACGTCGGCCACCATGGGAAACTGCACGGGCCCGATGCCGCCCTTGTCGACCGGCGTCTCACGCCACGCGTGATGGGTGAACTGCGAGTCGATGGAGACGCCGACCACTTCCACGCCGCGCTCCTTGAACTGCGCCACGCGGTGGTCGTGGGCAATGATCTCGGTGGGGCATACAAACGTAATACAACCTTAAAATCCGGGGGCAAAAAGAAAAACACGACGTGCTTTCCACGCAGCTCCGACAACGTGAATTTCTCGTTAATGCTCCCGTCCGGCATCACCGCCGGCGCCGTGAAGTCCGGTGCCTCCCTTGCCACTAATACGCTCATCGCACTTCCTTTCTTGGAACAATGGATTTGGTGGTTTCAGATATCGTAGCGATACGGACGCCCAAAAGCAAGGCGTATGTGCGGCGAGCGGGCTTTCGGAGGCACTAGCCGCCGAAAAGATTGACGAGCACGAGGCTCAAGGCGGGCCAGTAGGTGATGATGACCAGGGAGAGCAGCAGCAACAGCAGGTAGGGGATGCTCGCCAGGTAGAGCGAGAGGATCGACTGGTTGAACCGGTACGACGATATGAAGAGGTTGAGACCGATCGGCGGCGTCAAATACCCGATTTCGAGATTGGCCAGGAATATGATACCCAGGTGCACGGGGTTGATGCCGAAGCCCAGGGCCACGGGAACGATCAACGGCACGACGACGATCAACGCCGAGAAAATGTCCATCAGGCATCCGACAATGAGCAGAAAAATGTTCAAGAGCAGGAGAAACGTGTACTTGCTCGAAACATAACTTTGCATCCACTCGAGGATCTGCAGCGGCACCTCGGCATCGATGAGGTAATTGGTCATGGCGATGGCACACGAGAGAATCAAGAGAATGCCGCCGACGAGCGTCATGCTCTCGGCGATAATGCCGGGGAGCTTGCGCAGCGGAATGTCCTTGTAAATGAAAACCTCGACCACCAGCGCATAGAACGCCGTCATGGCCGCCGCTTCCATTACCGTGATGATGCCGCCGTAAATGCCGCCTAGAATGACGACGGGCAGCGGCACCTCCCAGGCGGCCCCCTTCAGCGCCGCCCCCATCCTTGGGAGCGACGGCTTGCCCCATCCGATGCCCTGCTTGCGGCCCGCGTAGACCCCGTACCCGGACAGCACCAGCACCAGCAGGATGCCCGGCAGCAGGCCGGCCAGAAAGAGATCGTCGACGTTCACCGAGGCGACGTATCCATAGATGATCAGCGCGAGGCTCGGTGGAAAGAGCAGGCCGAGGCTGCCCGAGGCGGTGACCAGCCCCAGGGAAAACTTCTTGGAGTATCCCTCCTTGATGAGCGCGGGAAACAAGAAACCGCCCATGGCGATGATCGTCACCCCCGAGGCGCCGGTAAACGCGGTGAAAACCGCACACGAAACCAGGGCGACCACGGACAGGCCGCCGGGGAAAAACGCGTGCGACAAACGCACCAGCCGGTCCGGCGTGCGGCTCTTGGCGAAGAGGTAGCCGGCAAACGTAAAGAGCGGAATGGCGATCAGCAGCGGGGAACCGGCCAGGGTATACATGGCCACGCCGACCGACGAGATATCGATGCCGTCCTTGTGAAACGCCAGCAGCGCGATACTCCCCAGCACCCCGAATAGCGGCATTCCGAAAAGAATCAGCACGGCCAGTATGATCGCGAACAGTATCGGCATCTCTACGGCGGCTCCTCCACGTCCTCCCAGTCGATGGGTTTCGCCTTGCGCGAAAGAAACATGTTCAACAGGCTGCGGTAAGAGATGAGAAAAAAGGCGACGGGCAGAACGGATTGCATCAGCCAGACGTCGACGTTCAAGAAAGCCTTGTCTCCGAACGCCTTCTCGTCGATAACGAGCTTGAGGGTTGCCATCCCGAGCACGGACGCTGCGACGGCCGTGGCGAGGTAAACGACCTTGTCGCGAAATCCGTGCAGGCGCTCGGGCAGTACCCGGGTCAGCACGTCAATGCTGATATGACGGATGCGGCTGGTGGCCATGACCCCCCCTGCACACCCCAGCCACAGGACGATGTGCCGCATGAGCGGGTCGGCCCAGATAATCCCGCGGTGAAGGAAATTTCTCAGAACGATCTGCAGGCAGCCGAACACGATGAGCGCGGCGAGCAGCATCGTAATGAACGCCATCTCCGCGCACGCGGCCCAGCGAAAAGCCCGCTTCCAGCGCTGTGTTTTTTCGAGAAATGTGCGAACGAGGGCGAGGGCGAGGATACCCGCGACGATCAGCGTATAGACGAGAACGGGTCGCTCCACGGCCACCTTTCGCGGCTTACTGCCGGGCCTCTTTTCGTCCGGCGCGGTATTCGTCCACCGTGGAGGAAACACGCTCCAGCAGCTCGGCGGGATAGAGTTTGCCGATGCCGTCTTTCCACGCGCCGCGGCCCGTGGTGAAGAAGAGGTTCTTCATCTCCTCGTCCACGGTGAGGAGCTTGACCCCCTCGGACTGGACGGCTTCTATCGCCTCCAGGTTTTGTGTCCGCGTCTTCGCCACGAGCACCTCGGAGTGTTTTCGCGCCAGCCGCTTGAGAACCGCGACGTCTTCGGGGCTCGCCTTGGCCAACGCCCGCTTGGAAACGAGCATGGCGCCGAAGGCGTAGCCGATGGGGACGTCGCTCATGTACTTGACACGGGTGAACCACTGCAATGCGACGCACGCCAGCGGCGGGCAGTAGACGGCGTCCACCACCCCCATCTGCAGCGAGGTCAGCACGTCGGGCAGTGCCAGCGGTATCGGCGAGACGTCGAAGGCGCGAAAGAAAAGCTCGGCTAGCTGGTCGCCGGACCAGGTCCACATCTTGGCCTGCTGCAGCTCCAGCGGCGACGTGATCGGCCGGTTCGAGGAGATGTAGACGAAGCCGACGTCGGCCCAGCCGAGGAAGAGGTACCCCTTCTGTTCGAAGAGGTCCTCGAAGTAGGGCCCGAGCGTCTTGCGGACGTAGTCCACCTCATCGAAGTTCCGGAACATGAATGGCACCTCGAGGGCGCGGAACTCGGAGGCGATGGCCCCCAGCCCCATGCCGGTAAAACCGCCGGCGTGGATCTGGCCGTTGCGCATCTTTCTCAGCACGTCTTTCTCGTCGCCCTGGACGCCGCCGGGGTAGAACTTGAAACCCATGCGGTTTTCGGTCGCCTCGCGCAGCCCGCCGTCGTACTCGTGCATGATCTTCATCCACGTGCTGCCCTCGGGGGCAAGGGTGGCGAACTTGATCTGCAGCTTGGGGTTTGGTTTCCTGGCCAGCACCGGCGCGGCGCCGGCGGCCCAGACCGCGGCCACGGCCGCCACAACGGCAAGGGTCCGAACCGACCCGCCTCGCTCAAAACAGTTCATCTTTTTCTCCAAGTAGTCGGGTTGCTTTTTGTTTGGCGATCGCGTTCAACAATCGGTACTCGGGCAGAATCGTGTCGGGCTGGGCGATGACTTCCCTCAGTGCCTGTTCGAATATTTCGTCGTCCTGAATGCGATAGGCGTAGAACCGGGCATAAAAATAGTTTGCGAGAAGGAACTTGCCTTCCGAAACCGAAATCGCGCGCTCGAAGTTGCGTTTTGACGCTTCGGGGTCGCCGCCCATCATCGGTGGCCGGAAGGCGTGCAGGCTTCCCAGAATGATGTAGGGCAGGCCTTCGAAGTAGCTGCCGTCGATTTCGCAGCAGCGCTCCAGGAGCGCGGTGACGCGGGGAATGTCCAGCAGTACTCTCGTGGAATCGAGGTGGAGGCTGATAAACTGCGACCAGTTGCCGACCGTCCACATCAAGGCGGGCAGATCCCTGGCGCCCAGCACGTCGAGCCCGGCGGCGAATTCCGCAAAGGGCGCGTTCCATATCTTCGCGATTTTCTCGTTCTTCAAAAGCGCCGCCTTGCCGTGCTCGATTCCTTTTAGATGCAGCAGCGACGCGTAGTCCTCGTCCTCCGGCGCATCGAAGGTGAACGCGTAGCTGAAATAAAGCATGGAGGCGTTGATACGAAGCTCCTCTTCGTCCGGCCTGGTCGCGATCAAGCCCTCGAGCAGGAAGAGCATGCCGGGAGTGGCCGAGTAGAACGTCCGGATGTCCCGGGACGCCAGCGCCGTCGTCCGCGAGTTCTCGATGATCGGCACCATGGCCCCGACGGCCAGGCCGGTGGTCGAGCAGCCCGTCGAGCCCAGGAGATGGGCGACCAGCGCCACTCCGCCGACGGCGAGTGACCAGTTTCTGGACATCATCGATCCCCGATCGTCAGATTAAGATACGCGTCGATCCACGTAACTCGAAATGTTACCCTAGTTTCTCCATCCCGCTTCCGTCAAGCAATTCCCGGACCGTAAACTCGCCCATCGCCGAGCTCGCCTCGGCGCCCTACGATTGGCGCTCACGCCGAGGGCGGCGCGAATTGGGACGCCCAGCGGCCCGCCCGCGGATCATGGGCCTGGCACCCCCTGTCTATGTACTAATATGTACGAATTTTGTCCGCCATGGGCTGAATAAATCACCAAGGGTCAGGATCAGAAGATCGCCAGGTGGGAGGTGAAGTTGCCTTCAGGCACACCCGCCGGTCGCTCTTTCTTTGGCTGTGTAGCGGGGAAAGCTGTAGAATCCGCTCCACAACACGAACGCTTCAATCCCATGAGTTCGAAAGCTCCTTCGATGCGAGAGTAAACCGCCCAAGTCGGGCATCACATGGCAACGGACGGCGACTAGCTATGAAGACGGTTCGTAATCAGGCTGACAAAAAGACGATAATGGTTATAGCGCCCTATTGGCGGCATGCCGGGCACGTAGGTAACTACAGGGTCGACATGTACACTCGTTGGCTGTCCGAAGCAGGCCATAGCATAGTTATTGTGAGGGCGGGCTCGAGGGACGATGTAGAGACGACAAAACTGGGATATGAAATAACCATCCGCGATCCACTGAATTTATATCCGGATGTGGACACACTACAATCGGCAAAAAACACCAGAAGAAAGCCGAATAGATATCGAAGAAAATTGGCCTATCTGTTGCTCAATCCCGATCCCTCAATTGTGTGGGCGCGGCGCGCCGTAAGACATCCGCTGGTTGAACGGTATAGCAAGGATGTCAT
>JBHHVD010000120.1:0-5596 GCA_046754105.1 Candidatus Krumholzibacteriia bacterium | reverse complement strand
AGCATCGCCCTCCTCTTCGACGAACAGACAGCTGAACTCTCTAGGCCTGCCCTCCACCCGGTATCCGAGAGGTTCCTCATAACTATCAAATATAATCCGCGCTTCTATGACGTCTACGCGGGACGTTGGCCACAACGAAGAGATATCATCACGCCGGGAAATAGCAACTGCACGTCGAAAATACCGAGCACGAACCGCTCCACCAAGATCTTCGCGAAAGCGCTTTGCCATATCTGGCCTAGCATAGTCGTTCGCTATGCGATCCAATATCGCTCGGCAATCACCCACAGTCAATGCGCACACTGAATCCCAGAAGCTTTCAAGAATATCCTGCATATCAGATCCATCCACCAATCCGCAGAGCGGCCACCATCATGAACCACTTCCGTTGTCTTCTTGTTCCCAGCCATGAAACACGCCAAACATGGTTTCTCCAGTTTCGGCGACATCTGCTGCAATGTGCTCTATATACTGTTCTACGTCATACTCTTCTAGCGTTTCTCTGAGGGGACAGCACGATAGTGTTTCCTCTACAGTCATCCCATTATCCTCGCATGCGGCTGTGACCTTGTGCAGATACTCTACACGGTTCTTGGCAACAGCTAGAACATTGACATAGGCACCTGGCGAACCATCAAGAATAGGACTGTCTTCTGGCGCTGCTACGCGGATCATACCTATCCAGACTTCGTCCATCTCGTTTACCTCTTCTTCCCACTACGGCTGATCGTGGTGCGTGGGAAGACGGTTACCTTTGCAGTCAACTCCGTGATAGTGCCCCCCGTGCGGCCCAACCTCATGAACAGGCGCCCGCCCCTTGGCGGATTCGGCTGCCGCTCCGTCCTTGGACTTCTTTCTGGTTGGGTGCTTGACCGTCGGCGCAACAGGCCTACCGGATCCACCCCGTTTTGGCGGCGCCCCAACACGTCTTCTCTTACGTCCATATCGGCTCTTGGCCTTCTTGCCTTTGCCGAAGGAAATCATCCCCCGCCGCCTATGTCCCCTCCCCAGCTTCGAAATGATTCTGCCAGCTCTGACGGCGCCGACGATATATTTGAAGCCATTGGCAACGACGATGATAAGGCCTTCTTCGATGTACATCCCCGTGACCGCTATCCCGAGTTCGAGCGAGACTTCGAGTAGAAAGTTCGACCAAATCGTCCCATGATCAGCGAAGTTACCAGCATCTGAGTATTGCTTCTTGCGGCGAGCCAGTTCCTCATCGATCTCGTCGAAGTTATCGAAGTCGTCGTGGAGTCCAAACGGATCCACGTATCTCCCGGGGTTCCCCCGCACGTACTGATACGGACTCGGCCCGTCCACATACCCCAGCGGATCCCGCTGCATGAACTGCCTCAGCGTCGGCGAATAGGTTCTATACCGGTAGTGCATGTTCATCGACTCGGGGTCGAGGCGGCGGGCGGTGTAGGTGTAGGGGTTGCGCGTGGGCGAGAACGCGCGGTTCGGTACGATGACGGACGTGCCGGCGGCCAGGAGGTTGGCGTTGAAGGCCGACTGGTCGAACGCGTCGTTGTCGCCGTCCCAGTCGGCGTCAAACGGTTTTGGTACATAGTCGAACGCACCGACCTTGATCGCCTCAACGGCGCGGGCAATGGAGGAGTATGCGGTCATCAAGATAACCTCGACGCCGGGTATACGCTCGCGGACGCGAGCCAGCACCGACATGCCGTCTACTTCGGGCATGCGAACATCGGTGAGCACGACATCCAATTCCTCGTCAAGGCACTCATCCAGCACGCGAGGATCCGTTGTGCTACGGACGCGAAACACGTTTCGCGCCTCTAAGCCGATGGTGAGGGCCTCGATCATGCCGGGCTCGTCATCAATCACGAGCACCGTGATCGGAGTACCGCTCGCCGGAAGATGGGGCGTTTGTTCGTCGATCGGTGTATCCTCGCAGAGGCAACGTAATCACGGCCCGTGTACCTCCATCGGGGCCATCGTCTAAGGATACTGTACCACCATGCGCCTGCACCACGGTGTGGGCGTTGGCAAGACCGAGGCCAATGCCCCCTTGTCTGCCGGATGCAAACGGCTGAAAAAGGCGCTCGCGTAGCGATTCGGGGATGCCGGCGCCCTGGTCTACGACGTCGACGCGTGCCATACCGTCTACCGATGAGACCAGGATTCGCACGGTCCGTCCCTCGGGCGAGGCCTGGCGGGCATTCAGCAGGAGATTGAGCAGGGCGCCCCTGAATTGATCGGGATCCGCCGCTATCGGGACGGTCTCGGTCGGCACGTCCACCACGAGCCGCACGCCATGTGCGTCGAACTCGGTGGCCAGTGACTCGGCCAGGTCCCGTACGAGGACCCTCAAGTCCAGGTCGAGTAGCCGCGGGGGCTCGCGGTGTGCGTATTGTAACAACCGGTGGAGTGTGTGATCCAGGCGGTCGATTTCGTCGGCGAGAATCTTCTTGAGGCGCCGTGCCTCGTCTGAATCGTTTGGGACCGAACCCAACGACGAGGCGGCCACTCGGACAATCCCCAGGGGGTTCCTGAGCTCATGGGCGATCACGGCCGCAAACTGACCGAGTTCGGCCAGGCGCACCTTCTCAGCGAGTTCGCGGGTTGAGGCAACCAAGGCCCGGCGGCTTTCTCTCAGCCGGCACGTCATTTCGTCGAAGACCCTCGAGAGATCCTCGATTTCGTCCCCCGTGACGAGACCCACGCGCGTTTCAAGGTCGCCCGACGCAACCCGCATGGCACTCTCGGCCATGACTTCCAGATTCCTGACGATGCGACGTGTCACGAGTGTGACGGCTGCAAGGGCAACGGCGACGGCCACCAGCATCAGCAGCAGGCTGTGTACCGCGGCGCGATCAATTGCGTTCGTCACACTGGCCAGGGGGACCGCGACCACGATCGACCAGCCGGGATAGGCGGCGGAAACGCGGGCTACCGCGAACTTGCGTCCGCCGGCATCTCGCACAATGGACGCCGGCGAACGGGGGTGACCGTCCGCAACCCCGGACCAGTCTGGTGCAAGCTCGGGCAGGACGAGGCTTCGCATGGCGTCGTCCCGCGCGTAGACGACGACGCCTTCCCGATCAGTTATGAAGGTCATGGCGTTTTGGCTTGGATGAAGTGTCTCGGCCACGCGCTCAGCCACTGCGCCGAGGCGTAGGAGAAGCCAAACGTGCCCGCCGGCGGGAACGCTCGCCACCAATGGCGCCAGACGTCCGGCGCGGTCGTCGAGCGTTCGACCCTGAATCACGTGACCGGGAGCGGCGTCCGCGGCCACCATGAGGTTGGCAACGTCAGTGTCGAGCGCCGCGGCAACAACTTTCATTTCGCCTCCGTCATACCTGGCCGACATGCCTACCGCGCGTCCGTCCGGCGCCACGACGCCGACTGCCTGCACGGTGTCGGCGTACTCCGCCGCGAGCCCCCCCAACGAGGATAAGAGCGCAGCCTCTTCCAACGAACCTGCCGCGGAGGCAACGAAGTTCGCGGTTAATGTGGAGCGCGCAACGCTCGTGAGCATGGCCGACGCAACCCTCACGTCGCTTTCGATGTCGGTCTGCCCTCGCGCGCACTCTGCGGAGACCTCTCGCAGCAGGACATCGATGGCAGCGTGTCGGGCTGTACGGGTTGCCATCGCCCACACGGCGACAGGGGGCACAAGGGAAGTGAATGCGAACAGCAGCAGGAGCCGTCGGCGAATGACCCCTCGATGACTTCGGTGAAGTCCACGACGTCGATTCGACGTCGCCCGGGCTCCGCGATCATCAGGGGGTGCGGGAACGTCTTCCCCTGACGGTTTGTCTAGACTCGGGTCCTCGGTCTCAGCCACTTGTTATCCCCCAGGCTCCACGATCCAGGCATGCACGAGGTCCGTCGCCGGCGTATCCACCGGCAGTCTGACACGATGCGACGTGACGAAGAATGACGGTCGGGAAACCCACGCTATGGGAATCACGGGAAGCTGTCGCAACAGGACCACCTCAGCTTCCGCATACCGGGCCATCCGTTGCCGCTCGTCTTCGGTCGCTCCGGCGCGTTCGTAAGCCGTGTCATACTCCGGACTGCGAAAACGGAACTTGTTCAACGCCGGACCGACTTCGCCGCGAAACTGAGCGAGAAGCCCCTCGGGATGAAGGAACGTCGACGATGTCATCCCCGAGAAGAAGAGGTCGGCGTCGCCGCGACGCGTGGTCGCCATCAACTCGTTGAATGAAAGCTCGACGACGCGCACGCGTATTCCGATGTCTCCAAGCTGGTCGCGCAGCGCGCCGGCTAACGCTCCGCGTCCTCGGGCTACGTAGAGCGATAGTACCGGAATCCCGCTCCCGTCTGCGTGGCCGGAGGCCGCGAGCAAGCGGCGGGCCTCGTCCGGATCATATGGTGGAAGCAGCTTACGCGCGGTGTGTCCCGGAAAACCGGGCGGTAGAAGTGAAGTGGCCGGCTTCATGTCCGATCCGATAAGTCGCGCAAGGGAGACGCGATTCAACGACATCGCAAGTGCCCGTCGGAGCACGGGTGATCGAGCGACCGGATTACCACTCCCACAATTAACACCGAGATAAACAACAAAGGGAACTACGCGCGGTTCGGTGTAACCCAACCAGCCCTTGACGGCCACGTCTGGAGCGAGCTTCCAGCCGTCGGGTTGGAGCGGCCTTACGATGCGGTCCACCAGTTCGTTGGGAACCTGACACTGATCAATGCGTCCCGACATGAACTCGTTCCACTGCCCCAGCGGTGGGCGGACATAGGTCATGTGAATCCGATCGAGACGCGGCAACGTGCGCCCGTGTTCATCACGCCGCCGGTAGCATGAGTTGCGAACAAGGATCAGCTCATCGCCTTCGATCCACTTGGCCAGGCGAAATGGGCCACTGCCCACGGGATGATACGCGAACCGTTCTCCGTAGCGCACAATAGCCTCATGGGGCACGACGCCGCATTGCTCTTGCCCGAGTATCGACAGCATCGGATAGAAAGGTCGAACGAGCCGCAATCGGACCTGGTGTTCGCTCAGAACCTCGATACCGGTCACGTGCTCGGAGCGCCCTGCATGCCGCCTGGCCGTTCCAACAACGCGATCCTGAAGCACCCAACGGCCTTGCGATCCGGGTGCAGCCAATCGATCCAGTGTGAAGGCGACGTCCCGCGCGATAACCCGCCGCCCTCGACCGCCGAGAAAACACGGGTCGTCGTGGAAATACGCGTCGTCGCGCAGCGTAAGCAGCAGCTCGGTGGCGTTTTCGACTTGGGCCGATGCGAGAACCTCCCGAATCGGCTCGAAAATAAGTCGCGTTATCCGGCGCGCATATGCGTCTACCGCGTCACGCGGGTCGAGCGAGTTCAATCCCTCGGCTACGAAGAGACGCATCGTACCCCCGCGCACCGGTTCCGCCCGGCCCGGTGCACGCGAGGGCGTGTCGCAGCCTGCCACGAAGACTGTGACCAACGTCAAAAACTCGGCCACGTGGACTGGCCCGAGTGACGCGCCGGCGCGGCCCGACCACCCGGGTCCAGCGGGAGACCGGCCGCCCCGATGGCCGGGCCACGGTCCGCCCGTGCGACCGGCTCCGAGATGTGTTCCCGATGATCGAGCCATCTGATGCCATCC
>JBHHVD010000119.1:0-5883 GCA_046754105.1 Candidatus Krumholzibacteriia bacterium | reverse complement strand
ATATCGACGCAACCGCCGCCGCCGGGCCCGCGGCTACAGAGGAGCTGAGCCATTCGTTCGCCGGCCGGCTCGGCAACCTGATGACGCCGGTGCTCGCCCCGATGGGCTTCGACTGGCGAATCGGCACGGCGCTCGTCGGAGCCGTCGGGGCCAAGGAAGTGTTCGTCGCCCAGATGGGAATCGTCTACGCCGTCGGCGACGACACGCCGGAAGCGCTGCGTGACCAGCTGAGACGGAACTATCCGCCGCTGGTGGCGTTTTGTATCATGCTCTTCGTCCTGGTCGGCATGCCCTGCATCGCGACGGTGGCCATAACGCGGCGGGAAACCAACTCGTGGAAGTGGGCGGCGGCACAGTTCGGCGCCCTTACCGCCCTCGCCTACGGGTTAACCGTCGTTGTGTACCAGGTGGGGGCGGCGCTCGGTATCGGCGTCTAGCGGGAGGCAGGATGCTGGAGACCGTCATCGTCGTTGTGATCGTCCTTCTCGCGGCCGTATTCGTGGGCCGGGACCTGTACCGCTCCGCGGCGGCCGGGGAAAAATGCGGCTGTGCCGAGACCTGCCCGCTGGCGAGGGAGTGCGGCGTCATCGCTGGGAGGGAGGAAGGGAGTCCGGTCGAGGAGCGGGGCGCTCGCTGCACACTGCTCGACGACGAGGCCCGCTTGTGGCGTTCTTGAGTGTGGCCGATCCGCAACGCCGGGCAAATTCTTGTTGAGGCGCCGAAGGGAAGGCGCTACACTCCGTTCGTGTAAAAAGACCATCCATGACCGTTCCATGGGATGACAAGGGCGGGAACAACCTGGATGGTTTTTTGTATAACGCGGTGATCGTTTCGGAACTGCCGCACAGAGGCGAAGAACGTAAACCAGGTTAACGAAGAGGTAAGCATGGCGGATACGTCACCGAAAATCATGATCGAGGCACGAGGCCTCACTCGTTACTTCGGGCCGTTCGTCGCGGTAAAGGACATCTCGTTTTCCATCCCGGAAGGGCAGGTCGTGGCGTTCCTGGGACCGAACGGCGCAGGCAAGTCGACGGCGCTGAAGATGCTGTGCGGGTATCTCGCGCCCAGCGAGGGCACGGCGCACATCGCCGGTTACGACGTGGGCGAGAACCGGCTGCAGGCGGCGAGGCGACTCGGCTACCTGCCCGAGAACGGACCGCTCTATAATGACATGACGCCCCGGGGGCTGCTGGAGTTCTTCGGCGAGGCGCGTTGCCTCCCGCCCGAAGTGCTCGGGACGCGGATCGACACGGTCACCCGGCAGTGCGCCCTCGGCGAGGTGATGGAGAAGCCGATCGGCAAGTTGTCCAAGGGCTATCGGCAGCGCGTCGGGTTGGCGCAGGCGCTGCTACACGACCCGGAGGTGCTGGTCATGGACGAGCCCACCGCCGGCCTGGACCCGAACCAGATTCGTGATTTCCGGCAAAACCTGACGGAACTCGGAAAGACCAAGACGATTCTCGTCTCGACGCACATCCTTCAGGAGGTGGACGCGGTGGCCGACCGGGTCCTGCTCATCCACGAGGGCCGCTTGATCCACGACGGCTCGCCGGAGGAGCTCAAGGAAGATGGCAAGCTGGAGAAGCCGTTCTACCGCATGACGAATTACGGAAGGCCGGTCTCGCCCGGCAAAGAAAGATCGGAAAGCGATGGCAATCAACTTTAGTGTCATAAAGGCGCTCTGCAAGCGCGACCTCAAACTCTATTTCAGCAACCCGACCGGCTACGTGTTCATCACGTTGTTCATTTTTCTGAGCGCGGCGGCCGCGTTCTGGCAAAGCCGGTTCTTTCTCAACAATCTCGCCAACCTCGACCAGCTGAACAATCTCTTTCCGTACCTGCTGCTGTTCTTCGTGCCGGCGATCACGATGGGCGTCTGGGCGGACGAGCGCAAGCAGGGGACCGACGAACTGCTCCTTACCCTGCCCGCGACCGACCTGGAAGTGGTGCTCGGCAAGTACTTGTCGACGTTGGGGATATACACGGCGGCACTGTTGCTGTCGATGAGCCACCTGGTCGTGCTGTTCTGGCTGGGCAACCCCGACCTCGGGCTGATGATCGCCAACTACGTCGGTTACTGGTTGATCGGCGCCGCCTTCATCGCCATGGGGATGTTCGCCTCCATGCTCAGCGCCAACGTAACCATCGCGTTCATCCTGGGAGCGATTTTCTGCTCGGCGCTCGTCTACATCGGCCCCGTCGCGGGGGTGGTAGGGGAGGCGGTCGAGGATTGGACAAAGCCGCTCGCCGTCTTCGGCCCCTTCGGTGATTTTGCCGGAGGTGTGGTTAGTTTCTCCGGGCTGCTCTATTTCGTTTCCGTCGCCGGCACGATGCTGTACCTGAACATGGTGTGGCTGGGGCGACGCCATTGGCCACAGGAAGCGGACGGCTTCAAGATGTCGGCACACGCAGCGGCGCGCGCGCTCGCAGTTGTGGTCGCGGTTATCGCGTTCAACACGCTCGTCGGCCGCGCGACCCTGCGCGTGGATCTCACGGCGGGCAGGCTTCACTCGCTATCCGGTGAGACTCGGCGCCTGGTCAAAGACCTCAGCGACGACCGGCCGGTTCTCGTCCAGGCCTATTTGAGCAAGGAAGTGCCCGAGCAGTACATCCAGACCCGCGCGAATCTCTACGGGTTGCTCAAGGAAATCGACGCTGTCGGTGGAAGCAAGGTTCAGGTGTACATCCACGACACCGAGCCGTTCAGCGATGAGGCGCGTGACGCGCGGGAAAAATTCGGTATCGTGCCGGTAGAAGTCCAGTCGGTCGCAAGCCGCGCCGAGCTCGCCCAGGTTTTTCTGGGGGTAGCCGTAACGTGCGGCGCGCAAGAGGACGTGATTCCATTTTTTGACCGCGGCCTGCCCACCGAGTACGAACTGGTGCGCAGCATACGCGTCGTCGCGCGCACGCAGCGCAAGAAGGTCGGCGTGCTCAATACACAGGTGAATCTGTTTGGCGGTTTTGATTTCAATACCTTTCAGAGCAAGCCTGCGTGGCCGGTCGTGAACGAGCTAAAGAAACAATACGACGTCGTCCAGATATCCGCGACGGATTCGATCGCAGAGGATCTCGACGGGCTGCTGGTCGCCCTGCCGTCCTCTCTGGCCCAGGAAGAAATGGATGTGCTGCAGGCGTACATCGAAGCCGGGCACCCCACGGTACTGCTGGTAGACCCCGTGCCCGTGATCGACGTCGGGCTCGCCCCGCTCGAGAAGAGCGGCGCGAATGCCAATCCGTTCACACGCGGCCAGAGCCCGCCCCCGAAACCGAAAGGCGACATCAACGGCCTGATGTCCGCGATCGGCGTGCAGTGGAACCCATCGCAAGTCGTTTGGGACGGGTACAACCCCCACCCGGACCTGGCGAGCCTGCCGCCGGAAATCGTCTTCGTGGGGCCCGGCGGTGGTAATCCGCAGGCCTTCAACGAACAGGTGACCGCGAGCGCCGGGTTGCAGGAGATGGTGTTGCTCTACCCGGGAGCGGTGCGCAGGGCCGCGGGCTCCACGCGGGAATTCGAGCCGGTCCTGGGTTCGGGGCAGGTATCGGGGACGCTCGACTACCGCCAGCTCGTGCAGAGAAACTTTTTCGGCGGCGTGCAGCTGGTCGGGCGGAACGTTCCGCGCCGTCCAACGAACGTCGAGTACGCCTTCGCCGCGCGCGTTCACGAACCCGCGGATTCGACGGCGGCCGGGGTCAACGTCATGGTGATCGCGGACCTCGATTTTATTTCCGACCAGTTCTTTCAAATCCGCCGCATGGGGATCGAGAACCTGAATTTCGACAATATCACGTTCTTCTTGAACTGCATCGACGTCATGGTGGGCGACGAATCGTTCATCTCGCTGCGTAAGCGGCGGGTCAAGCACCGCACGCTGGAAGCGGTCGAGGCCCGAACTCGGGCCTACTCGGAGCGCCGCAACCGCGAACAGCAGCAGGCGGAATCCGAGGCGCAGCAAGCGCTCGGTGAGGCCCAGCAGCGGTTGAACCAGAAGGTGGCGGAGGTCCAGCAGCGCACCGACCTCGACGCACAGACCAAGCAGATCATGGCCAGGAACCTGCAGGAAGTGGAGAACCGGCGATTTGAGACCCTCAAGGCAAACATCAACGCCGAGCGGGATATGAAGATCCAGGCGAGCAAGGAGGTCATGGAGACACAGATTCGCAGCATCCAGAGCGGGATCAAGACGCTCGCCGGGCTCCTGCCGCCCATACCCGTATTCGTCATGGGCACGATGGTCTTCCTGCGCCGGCGGCAGAGGGAAAAAGAAGGCGCGGCTGCGGCACGAAGGTTGAGGAGCTGAAGATGATCGAAGTGAAACAGAGCGAGACCCGGAAGACGCTGACCCTTGTCGGAGCGGCGGTGGTGCTGAGCATTCTGGCCCTGGTGACGGCACCGAAAAGGATTACGCCGAACGCGTTTCTCGACCAGGGCGAGCCGTTCTTTCCCGAGTTCACCGATCCGAACGTCGCACGCACGCTCGAGGTGATCGATTTCGACGAGGCGACCGGCTCCGCGAAACCGTTCAAAGTGACGTTTCGAAACGGACGGTGGTCGATACCGTCGCATCACGACCACCCAGCCGACGGCAAGGACCGGCTGGCCAAGACGGCAGCCGGGGTCATCGGCATCCGCAAGGACGATTTTCGAACCGATAACGTGTCGGACCACGAAGCGTGCGGGGTCATCGACCCGCTGGACGAGGCCACGACGAGCTTCAAAGGCCGGGGACAGCGAGTGACGTTAAAAGGTGACAACGACGTCGTACTTGCCGATTTTATCGTCGGCAAGACCGTGGAAGGACGGGAGGGATTTCGTTTCGTGCGGGTCCCGGGGCAGAAACGTGTCTACGCGGTGCGGATGGATATCGATATTTCCACGCAATTCAGCGACTGGATCGAAGCGGATCTGCTGCAGGTCGAAAAGGATGATATCAAACGGGTGACGCTAAAAGACTACACGGTGAACGAGCGCACCGGGCAGTTGAACGAGCGCGGGGTGCTGGTGCTGGACCGGGAGGACGCCGTATGGGTGGCCGACCGGATGTCGGACGGACAGGAAGTCGACATGACGAAGCTCGGCGAAGTGCTGACCACTCTGGACGAGTTGAAGATCGAGGGCGTCCGCCCCAAGCCGCAGGGGTTGTCCGCACGCCTGACGCGATCGACGGACAGTCTGACCATGAACACCGCGGACATGATCTCACTGCAGAACATGGGGTATTTCTTTACCCGTGACGGCCGCCTGGTGTCGAACGAAGGCGAACTGCTGGTGACCACCGGCGAGGGCATTACCTACACGCTGCGTTTCGGCGAGATCGTCTATGGATCGGGACTGGCGGTGACCGCCGGCACCGGCGCGGGGGGACGGACCGGTCAAGGATCCGGTGAAAACCGTTACCTGTTCGTCACGACCGAGTTTGACCGGGCGAGGTTCCCCGAACCCGAGACGCCGGCCAACACGTCCTTTCTCAGCCGGCCGGACAGCGTGTGGACGGTGCAAGACCGAACCAACAAGGCGCTCTACGACGCGCACGAGAAATGGATCGAAAAAAACCGGGCCCGGCAAAAAATCTCGGACGATCTCAACGCGCGTTTCGCCGACTGGTACTACGTCATCTCAGCCAAGAGCTTCGAACAACTGCGTCTCACCCGCAGGGATCTCGTGCGGCAAAAACAGGGGTAAGAGGCCCCCACCTGCGCCCCCCCCCGGGCGCTCGGGAAGCGGTCCGGTTTTTTTTCGCGGGCCGCGGACGGTGGCCCCTGGGCCATCTAACGTACACGTAATAGATTACACTCGCGACCGGTCCTCGGCCGCGCTCCGCTTGACCCTGCCCCGGCTTTTCGACTTGATTCCCGCCGGTGTTTATGATATATGTTACC
>JBHHVD010000118.1:0-5888 GCA_046754105.1 Candidatus Krumholzibacteriia bacterium | reverse complement strand
GGGGGCGGGGCGGGAGACACGCCCCCGAGCCCGCCCATCGGTGATGCTAGCTTCGCGAAGTTCGCCCGCTGCAAGCAGCGGCCGAAGCCGCCCGGACGCGTCCACCGCCGTCACGCGAACGCTCCCGAATCGATTCGCCAGGTCGTGCGGCGATTCGACGGCGACCTTGACGTAGTTGTCCGTAAACCCGACCCATCGTCCGTCACTCTGCCGCTGTTCGAACAACACCTGCAGCGTGCGCCCTACCTGCATTTCATAAAACGCCCTTTTCTTGCCAGCCGCGAGCTCGTGCAGCGCCCGGCTGCGGGCGGCCACCACGTCCCCCGGCACGCGGCCGTCCATGCGGTGCGCACCCGTTCCCGCCCGCGCCGAGAAGCTGAAGACGTGCACGTTGTTGAACGGAATCTCCTCGACGACGCGGCACGTGTTCGCAAACGCGCGCTCGTCCTCACCCGGGAATCCCACGATGACGTCGGTACCGAGTCCCGCGTTGGGGACCCTCGCCACCACGTCTTGCATGAACTCGACATACTCGCGCACCGAATACTTGCGCCGCATCTTCTCGACAATGCCGTCGTCACCGCTTTGCAGCGGGACGTGCAAGTACGGGCAGAACTTCGAGCCGTCCATCATGCGCCGCAGGATGCGCGGCTCGATCGTCGTGGGCTCGATCGAGCTCATGCGAATTCGCTCGAGCCCGTCGACGTCTTCGAGCGCGGCCACCAAGTCGGCGAGCGTCCGCCCGCGGTCCTTGTAGGTGCCGACATTCACGCCGGTAATGATAAGCTCTCGATGCCCCTCCGATACGAGCACCCGCGCCTCGCGCAGAATATCGTCGAAGTCGCGGCTCCTTGCCGGTCCGCGCCCCTTCGGAATGATGCAGAACGAGCATACGAAGTCGCAGCCCTCCTGCACCTTGAGGTTCGCGCGCGTGTGCAGCGGGTAGAGCCCCGCGCCGGCCACCTTGAAATGACGGCGGGCCGCCTTGCGGCGAACCACCACCGGCTCGGGCAGCTTCACCGGATACGGAATGATCTCGGCGAGCCGCATCTTTTCCGACGTGCCCACGATGTAATCGACACCCTCGATCCGCGAAAGCTCCTCGGCATCGGTCTGCGCGTAGCAACCGACGGCGGCAACGCAGGCATCCGGGTTTCGGCGGATGATGGAGCGGAGCAGGCGCCGGCACTTGGACGTCGCATGCGAGGTGAGCGAACAGGTATGGATGACGCACAGATCCGCCTCGTCGCTCTTTTCGACCCACTCGTAGCCGCGGTCCAGGAACTGCCGCGTCATGAGGGCGGTCTCCGCCTGGTTGAGCCGGCAGCCCAGGGTGTCGAAGGCGACCTTGTAACGGGCGGGGCCGCCCGTGTGCGCGACGGGATTCGTCATCTTCCTGTTGCCTCATCCGAGAAATAACTACCGAGGCGCGCCCGGGGGGCTGCGCGCGCCGTCTCGACCGCACTATAGCAAATCCGGAGGGGAAAAGAAAGAAGGCCGTTGCCGGAGGCACTTTGTGGGGATCTCGATCGTCACCGACGCCCCCGCGCGGGCGGGCGACGGGCGAGGTGATCCCAGCCACGCGCTACGATGCGCGTGCGCCGGCCGCGCTCACCGTTCAGGTGGTAGGCTCCCCGTCGCCCAGTGAACCGTCCCACGACTCGCGTGGTCACCCCGGTGGATTCTTCGATGCGTCCGGCGACGGCGTCCGCCTGCCTGGCGTCCACACTCAGGATGAGCGCGTAATCCTCGCCTCCATCGAGCGCGTAGCGAAGCGGCACTCCGCCGCTCGCCTGGCAGTAACTATGCAGTGCTTTCGACAGGGGTAACCGCCTCGCGTCGACTTCCGCGCCGGCGCCATTCCCCTCGCAAAGATGTATCAAGTCAGATGAGAAACCGTCGCTGACATCGATGGCGCCGTGTACCGCGCGCTCACCCCTGAGCAGTCGCGCGACGTCGAGCAACGGCCGCGGCTTACGGAATGCACGGATGAGTTTCCCGCGGCCCGTCCTGGTTTGCTCTCCGGCAAGAACCTCGCAGCCCGCCGCTGCGTCACCGAGGTGGCCGACGACGACGACCGCGTCACGGTTCGGGCGGCAGGTGCGCCTCCAGGCTTTCCCCTTTTCACACGAACCGACCAGCGTCAGGTCGCACACGACCACGCCGTCGATGCCCGAGACGTTTCCGCCAATAATCGCTGCGCGCCAGGCAGCGAGGTGGTCGCGGACTCCACGTTCGATTCCCTTCACGTACGCTGTGTCGAGAGTTGCCGGCAACGCGAGCGACAGCAGTCCGTAGAGCGGCATGCCGCCCATCGCCGCGACATCGCTCAGGTTGACCGCGGCCAGCCGCCACCCCAAGTCGAAGCCACTGAGCCAGTCCCTTTCGAAATGGCGGCCCTCGACCTGTACGTCGGTCGTGATCAAGAGGTCCTCTCCCCCCCTCGCGCGCACGACGGCCGTGTCGTCGCCGACGCCGACCACGATGCCCCGGGCGCCCGCCGGCCGGGCATCGACCAGCCGCCTGAATGCTTGTAACAACTTGCGCTCACCGGTCTTCAGCAGACGGGCCAAATGTGCTACCCTTTCGTTGAGAAATGCCTATCTTAATAGTAGGCGATTGCGACCCCGTTTTCCACGTCTTGTTCCATCCTAAGGAGGTGGTGCCTTATGAGTGCCGAAAAAGAAATCACCGAACTGCTCAGCGGGAGCACGCCGGAGGTTCGTTCCCTCGTCGGGACGTTGAGGAAGATTGTGGCGGAGGCGGTTCCCGCAGCGACAGAAACGGTGAAACGGGGCTGGCGGACGATTACCTATGAAGATGAAGGTATCGTGTGTTACATCGCTCCGCTCCGTAAGCACGTCGACCTTGGCTTCTACGAGGGCGTGCGACTCAGAGACCCCGAAAAGCTCCTCGAAGGACGTGGCAAGAAACTCCGCCACATAAAGATCTGGAAAGAAAACGACATCCGAAAGCGGGAGTTCGAGGAGTTGGTAAAGGAAGCGTTCGAGATACGCCGCGCCTAGAGGCGGGTGCTTTTTTCGAGAACCGGCGGTGCGAGGCCGCGGTTGGTCCGGGGGTTATGGCTCGCGCACGAAACGCATGACCATCCAGCTGCCCGCGGAAGCGATCGCGAGAAACACGCCGAGAAAAACCGCGGCGGGCACCCATTCGTGACCGCCGGTCGAGGCGTCGAGAGTGCGTGTGAGCCGGTCGATCGCAAGTGGCAGCCGATCGAGAGCAACGGGCAGGCGCTCCAGGAACTCGCCGCCGACCCGCGAGATGAGACTCCGCGCCGAGTCCCCAAAGAACAGCATCAGAATCCCGGCAACCATGAAAGACGCACCGACGATGCCCGGCAGCCCGCTGAGCGCCGCAACCGCCCGGGGGACGAGGGCGAGAACCCGCGGCGTGCGCCGTTTCCCCGCGAACCCGAGACGCTTCGCGACGTTCCGCGCAGTCAAGGCGGGTGCGGGCCGCAGCTCGCTTCGTCGAAGCAACATTGCTTCCAGCTTTTGATAGTCGGCAAGCGCTGCCCCGCACGCGGAGCACGACCGCACGTGTGCGTCGATCCTCGCCGTGTCATCGGCACAGAGGGCTCCCTCCACGTACGCGGCAAGCAATAATTCTACCTGGTCACAATTCATTTGTTTCACCAGACCCTCGCGCTCTTACTCACGCCCGTATTACGGTGTCCGAACGTCCTTCGCTGCGCCCGTGGACGGCCCGGTCATCATCCGTCTCAATTCTGCCTTCGCCCGGTAGAGGTACGACTTTACGGTGCCCAGCGGCAGCCCGGTCAGCTCGCTGATATCGGCGTACGATCTCTCGCCCATATAGCGTAACTCGAGTACCATCCGGTAGTCCTCATCCAGCCGGCTCACGTAGATCTCCAGGTATTGCCGGTGTTCCTCGCGCTTGAACTGTTCGTCCGGCCTCGCGGCGGCGGGGGCGGCGACGTCCAGTTCCTCGACCGACGGCCCGCCGTGCCGGGTCCGCCGGTAGGCGTCGATCGCCTCGTTCCTGGCGATCCGGTACACCCAGGAGGAGAACTTCGCATCGGCGCGGAACCGGTCCAGGGCCCGGTAGACCTTGATGAATACGTCCTGGACGACGTCGTCGACGTCGTCCCGGGCCCCGACAACACCCCGCACCGCTGCGTAGACCATCGGCTGGTGCCTCTCGACCAGGGCCCGAAACGCTTTCTCATTGCCCCGCAATGATTTGGCGACAAGCTTTGCATCGTTTTCCTCTGCCACCGGCCGGCTCCCCCATGCCTATTGGACCTTCGCGCGTCGGGCTTTGTTGCAACTATTTCGAGTATAATGGACGCCCGAGGCCACGGGGCAGTTTTCCGCCGGGCCGCCGCCAGGTGTCCGGCCAACCTTTTTCGGATCGGGGACGACTCAATGGATGGAATGGAAGCCCGGGCCGACATCCGCGACACCGACCGGGAGCTGGTGGAAGCCGTGCTCGAGCATGGTGAGGAACGGGCCTCTCCAGTGGAACTCCACGTTGACGGAGGTCCGGCCGTCGCCGCCGGGGCTCTACGCTCCCCGCGAGCGCCGCGTACCCTGGACCACCGGGACGGCCCGCAACCCGCGCGTGCCGCAACATCTTACAAGATTTTTGAAACTTCCGGCCGCCCCCGACGGTCCTAGTGGGTGAAGGGAGCACACCAGGATCGCCGGGTTGGCGGCGGAGGGCTGGTGCAGGGACCGCCCCGGATTACCGGGTGGCGATGGCACGAAAAAAGGAGACGTGGCTATGGGAGACAACGTGATTTGGGCGACTATTCCCCTCTTGTTTATCTTCGGCGGCGTGGCGATTGCGATCGTCGCCGTCATCATGTCGGGACGGCGGAAGGAACTGAAGCACCAGGAACGCCTCGTCGCCATGGAGAAGGGGATCGAGCTGCCGGGTGCACCGAAGAAGGAGCGGCGGGCGACATACAGGAGTCACCGCACGCGCGGGCTCGTCATGCTGGCGGGGGGTCTCATGTTGACGATCGCCCTGTGGGTAACGGCCGGGGCAGAGGGTGGTGTCTGGGGTCTCGTACCGCTCGGCATCGGCCTCGCGCTGCTCGTATCATCCGCCATGGAGAGACGAGAAGGACCCAACGGCAACGGATCGTGAATCCCGGCCCATCGCGCCGGGAGGGACCGGTCGACAAATATCGCTCCCATAGCGGGAGCGATATTTTGTCAACGGGATCAGCGCCGGTTCGTGCGCTTTTTCCGCTTTATGCTCAGCACACCCCGCTTGAGGCTCTTGTTGGGCGGCTTGGGACCCAGCCACACCGAGAGCAAGCCCCGCTGGAAGGCCTCGCCCTCGACCGACGTCTTCAAGTTGTCGTCGTAGCGCACGTCCACGCGGTTGCCGATAAAATCCAGAACGATGCTCTCGCCCTTACGCACGTCACTCATCGATGCCTTGAACGCCTCGATCTCGTCCCGGATACCGGCGGCGTTCGAGTAATTCTTTTCGAATCCCTCCTGCCACGCATTCTTGAGCTTGTCGGCGCCGACGTCACGAACGAAATGCATGACGATTCTCTTGCTGCCGTCCGAGGCCATGATGGCCTCGGCATCCCGGGATTTCTCCTCCAGGTACAACCCCATCGCGTACACCTTGACGGCGAGAATCGTGGCCTTGCGCAACCCTACGCCGTTGAGTACGAGGGCCTTGCCGTCGACCGAGACGGTTTCCGGCAATTCCACGCCACCGATCTTCGCGGCCAGGGACGCCTGCGGCAACAACGCCAACGCCAACAACCAGGCCACCATGAGCTTGCGCGGATCCCAAAACACGTTCCTCATAACTGCCCCTCCTTGTTATCCGGAGAGGTTAGCACATCCCCGCGCGGGCGCCAAGTTGACGCATGTCAC
>JBHHVD010000117.1:0-6188 GCA_046754105.1 Candidatus Krumholzibacteriia bacterium | reverse complement strand
CAGCGGGCCGATGCGACCCCGTAGCTCAGTTGGATAGAGCAGCAGACTTCTAATCTGCAGGTCGTAGGTTCGAATCCTACCGGGGTCGCCAACTCTTGCGGCCGCCGCATGCAAGCGGGGCCCGTCCCGCGCCACCCGCCGACCCGCCCCCGCGGTGGAATGCACGCAAACGAGGGTCCGTCCAACGGCCTCTTTGACGCGGCCTCCCCCGGCCTGATAGAATCGACGGATGATCGGACAGACCGTATCCCACTACCGGATCCTCGGGAAACTCGGTGAAGGCGGGATGGGGGTCGTTTACCAGGCAGAAGATCTCAAGCTCGACCGCAAGGTCGCCCTCAAGTTTCTCCCGCAGCAGCTGAGCACCGACGAGAGCGCCCGGCGCCGTTTCATCGCGGAAGCCAGGACCGCCTCCGCCCTCGATCACAACAACATCATTACGATCCACGAGATCGACCAGACCCCCGACGGGCGCATGTTCATCGTCATGGCCTACCACGAGGGGCAGACGCTGAAGGAGCGGCTCGAAGACGGCCGGCTCGAGATCGACGATGCGGTAGAGATCACATCGCAGCTGGTAGCGGGCCTGGCCTCCGCACACGATAGCGGCATCTTCCACCGCGACGTCAAACCGGGCAACATTCTCGTTACCGGCAAGGGCGATGTCAAAATCCTCGACTTCGGCCTCGCCAAGCTGGCGGGCGGCGCCCGCGTGACGAAAACCGGGACGACGGTCGGGACGGTGGCCTACATGTCGCCGGAGCAGGCCGCCGGCCGCGAAGTGGACCACCGTTCGGATATTTTCTCGCTGGGCGTGGTGCTCTACGAAATGCTCGCCGGCGAGCTTCCGTTCCCGGGTGATCACGAGGCGGCGGTCGTCTACGGGATCCTGCACACCGACCCCGAGCCGGTGTCGTCCCACCGGAGCGATATTCCCGAAGCGCTTCAGCACATCGTCGAGAAGGCGATGCAAAAAGACCTCTCCCGGCGCTACCAGGACCTGCACGAGCTGTGGGACGACCTCACCTCCCTTCGCGGGGACGCCGGCCGTCTGCCACGAAGGCGGCGGCCGCGCGCGCGGATGCGGCTGTACGGAGGAGTGGGGCTGGTTACGATTGCGATCGCCGTGGTCCTGGGCGTCCTCCGGTTCGGGGCCGGGGGCCCGGCCCTCGAAGACCAGGCGGTGGCCATCGTGGGGTTCCGCAGCCTGGATGCGGCGGCAGACCCCGGGATCTCCGCCGGCATCCGCGAGCTCGTCTACATCGGGCTCGTCGAGAGCAGTCCCGTGCGCGTCGTGAGCCCCGAGCTGCTCTACGACCTGCGGAGGCGCCTGTTCGGAGAGGAACAAGGACCGATTGCCGAGGGGCAGACGCTCGAGATCGCGCGCAAGTCCGGCGCGACGCTGCTCCTGTTGGGGTCGATCGGCGAGGCGGCCGAAGCGCAGTTCGTCACGTGGCGGCTCGTGGATACGCGAAACGGTGAGAGTATCGGGGCGCGCCGCGAGCAGGCATCGACGATGACCGCGCTCACCGACCGCATCATCGCCGGCGTGCTGCCGCTGATCGTCGAGACGAGCGGCGTCGAGGTGCAGGCAGCGCCCGTTCCCGTGGACAAGATCACGACCGCTTCGCCCGACGCCTACAAGCACTATGTCAAAGGGGTGCTGCTTCGCGATCAGGCGAGGGATTTCGAATCCGTCGCCGAGTTCGAGGCGGCAACCGCACTCGATACGACCTTTGCCCTGGCCTACTTCGGCCTGGCGCAGGCCCACGGGAGCGCGACCATCCAGGATCCGGCGAAGGCGAACGAGTACGCGGACAAAGCCTGGAGCTTGCGGACGCGTTTGGGGATCAAGGATCGGCTGCGGCTCGAAGCCTATCGCGCCGATCTCGGCGCCACCTTGAGCGAGGCCATCGACACGTACAAGGAAACGCTCATCCGGTGGCCGGACGACCGTCAAACGTTGCGGATCCTGGTCGAGCGGCTCGCCCTGCACTGGAGCAACGACCAGGTCGTCGAGACCGCGCGCGGCGGGCTCGTGCTCTACCCCGATGACCCCGTTATCGGCGGCACCGCCTACCTGCATTCGCTCGAAGCCGTCGGGCGCACAGCGGAGGCGCTCGCCGAAACGCGGCGCTACGTCGGGCGCCATTCCGACAACCCGAACGCGTGGGACGAATTGGGCAGGCGCTACCTCACCGTCGGTCTGCCCGACAGCGCGGAGGCCGCCTACCGCAAGGCGATCGAATTGGATCCAACGTGGTACCCGGAAGCGATCGCCTACTGCGCCTACCACGCCGGAGACCTCGAGCGGGCGATCGCGATCATGGAGGGTATCCTTGGCTCCGGGGAGCTGGGAAACGGCGAGCGCGTCCGGCTCATGATCAAGAGCCTGCACAACATCCACCTCGCCGCGCTCTACCGCGAGGCGGGACGCTACGAGGACGCGACCCGGGTCTGCGACGCCACCCGGCCGTACCTCTCGAGCGACCGCGCGCGCAACAGCAACAAGCTGCGCATGAGCACGCTGCTGCTCGCCATGGGACGGGCGCAGGACGTCCTGGACATCACCGGCGAGCTCGCAGGGGTGCCGACGGCGCACTGGCTGCGGCTGGGGCTGCGCGGCAGTGCACAGGTCGCCCTGGGCGACCTTGACGGCGCGCGGGCCACTTCACAGGCGCTCCACGGGATGGAACGGGACGCGGGTGCGAAGGCGCGATCGCTCGCACTGCGGATCGACGCCGAAATCGCGCTCGCCGAAAAGCGGCCGGAGGATGCGCTTGCGGCTTTGGGCGAGATGAAGCGGCGCGGCGTGATTTTCGGCGGGCTCTACGACATCGGCCACCGCGAATCCACAGCACGTGCCCTGCAGATGGCCGGCCGGCCGGCCGAGGCGGCCGAGACACTCGAGGAACTGGTACGGGTCTACGGCGGCCACGCACTCGGCTATTACCAGCTGGGCCACGTGTACGAGGACATGGGCCGTGTCGAAGACGCCGAAAAGGATTACGCGAGATTCCTCGACATGTGGTCGGGGGCCGACGACGGCATACCTCAATGGGTCGCCGGCCGCGAGCGCCTTCGGGGGTTGCGAGGCGGCGGCAGCTGACCCCGCATGACCCCGCCCTCGGGGACGCATTGCCTCGGAACCGACTCGCGTGGCCCCGCGCCAAAAGGCAGGGCACGGCACCCCGGGCAGCTACTTTGGGTAACGCATCCGGGGCGCCCCCCCTCAACTTTCCCCTTGACTAACTCCCTGCATTTCACTATGTTCCGTTGAAATTGACCCGACCTACCGCTTGACGACTCTCCGGCGATTCCCGCGTCATTTCTCGGCCCTAGATTCTCATTCCAAGAGCTAACCCGAGCAAAGGCAACAGTTTACTTGGGGGGCAAAACCAAGGACTTTAGAAGACAGGATTCTATGCACAACGACCGATTCAAGAATCTCAGACTATTGAAACCCCTCCTCCAGGCCCTGGCCGAAGAGGGATACGAAGAGCCGACCCCGATCCAGGTGGCGGCGATCCCCGAGGTGCTCTCGGGGCGCGACCTGATGGCGACGGCCCAGACGGGCACGGGCAAGACGGCGGCGTTTGCGCTGCCGATGCTGCAGCTCTTGCACGAGCGGCGAGCCCACGGCAACGGCAATGGGAATGGCAATGGGAATGGCGGCGGCAAGCGCGGCAAGCACGGCAAGCGCGGCGTTCGCGCCCTGATCCTTACCCCCACACGGGAGCTGGCCCTGCAGATCGACACGAGTTTTCGGGCCTACGGGCGGCACCTGCCGCTGCGTACGGCCGTCATCCTGGGCGGCGTGTCGATGGGCGCGCAGATCAAAGCCCTCTCCCAGAGACCGGACATCGTCGTCGCCACACCGGGACGCCTGCTCGATCTCATGGGCCAGGGGCACATGCGCCTCAATAGTATAAAAATGCTCGTCCTGGACGAGGCGGACCGCATGCTGGACATGGGCTTCATCCACGACGTGCGTAAGATCGTAGACCTGATTCCGAAAGAGCGCCAGACGATGCTCTTTTCGGCGACCTTGACCCAGGCCATAGCCGAGCTTGCCAGCGACATGCTTCGCGAGCCGTCGTTCGTCGAAGTGACCCCTCCCGCCACGGTGTCGGGGAAGATCTCGCAGAAAGTCCTTTTCGTCCGCCAAAACGACAAGCTAGCACTCCTCGCGACGATCCTGCGGGACAAGTCGATGGAGCGCACGCTGGTCTTTACGCGCACCAAGCACAAGGCCGACCGCATCACGCGTTCCCTCGGCCGGGAAGGCATCTCCACCGATTCGATCCATTCGAACAAGACGCAGAAGGCCCGCGAGCGGGCCCTCTCCGGATTCGAACGCGGCAAGATCCGGGTCCTCGTCGCGACGGATATCGTGGCCCGCGGCATCGACGTCGAGGGGATCTCGCACGTCATCAACTACGAGCTGCCGAACGACGCCGAGAGCTACGTGCACCGCATCGGGCGGACGGCCCGGGCGGGTGCCGACGGGATTGCGTACTCGTTTTGTGATGCGGAGGATCTGCCGATGCTGCGCGCGATCGAAAAACTCACCAGGACCCCTCTGGATGCCCACGAAGACCACCCCTTTCACTCGGAGAACATCGGCGCGCTTCGAAACCGCAGCGTGGCGACGAGACGGATGGGCGGCCGCAGGCGTTTTGGCTCGAGAGGGCGGCGGATGTTCCGGTAGCTCTCGCTGTCCCCCCACTTGTGTGATCGTTTCACCGAACATGCTACAATGACCGGCCCATGATGCCGGCCATCGGGAATTGGATCGTTACCCGGGTCGACGCGCACCCGGGACGCGTGCTCGCCGCCGTGCTGGCAGTGGCGGCCGTCGCGCTGCTCGCGAATTCGCTCCTGGCGCCGATCGACTACGCCGGCCCGGACGGTGAGACGTACGAGGAGGGAGGTTGGGAGGCGGCAACCCTGGGTGTCTTCGCGTGCGGCCATTCCGGGCGCGCGTTCTGGTCGCCCGGATGGATTGCGACGGTCGCGTTTGTCTACAAAGCGGCCGGGCATCGGCCTCGGGCTGTGCGCGTGTTTCTCGTCGTGCTGGCGCTCGGCACGGCTTTGCTCACCTACTTTATCGCGCGGCAGCTCGCCGGGCATCGCTCGGCGCTCGTAGCGGCGCTGTTGTTTCCCTTCTCCAAACTCGTTTTTCGTTACACGACGTTCTACCAGTATGAGGTGCTGCTGGCCTTGCTGGTGACGGCGTGCGGGTTCTTAGTGCTCCACCACCGTTCGGCGGGCAGGGCGTGGGAGCCCGCGAGGTTTGCCGTTGCCGGCCTCTTGATGGGCTGGGCCGCGCTGGTGTCGCCGCGCGTCCTGGCCTTCGTGCCGCTGCTCGCACTCCTGCTTCTTCGACGGCACGGCCGGCGGCCGGCGATCACGGGGATACTGGCGGCGACGGCCGGGATCGCGATGGTGCTGGTGCCGTGGACGATTCGCAACTACCGCTGTTACAACGATGTGATCGTGACCACGACGAACGGCGGCATCAACTTATACATCGGCAACAACGAGCACTCCACGGGCGGGTACCACATGCCCACGCCCGAAGAGCGCCCCCCGTATCACCTGGATGACAGCGCGAGCTGGCGGCGCGAAGCCCTGCGATACATGGCGGCGCATCCCGGCCGCACCGCCGGCCGAGCGGTCGTAAAGGCGCTGCGTTTCTGGAACCCGCACTACGGTGACCAGTTCCTGGTCGCGCTGCTGTTCGTGGCCGGCTGGGTGAGGTGCGTGAGGTGGCGGGGAAAGCGCGCCGACGCCGAGCGGGCCTGGGTGCTCGCGGCGCCGTTCGCGATGATGGCGGTACACATGATCTTTTTCGTGCAGCCGCGCTACATGATACCGGTGCTGCCCTTCGCGTGCATTGTCGCGGGAGCCGGGGTGTTTGGCTGGCGGCCGCGGCGCCCCAGGTCTACTCGCCCGGCGGTCGCGCCCGCCCGAAACCGGGGCCGTTCAGCCCGAACACCGGTTCGAGACCGCTCGGGACCCGCGCGGGAACTGTCAGGAGAAACGGATCCAGCGCGATGCCCGGATCCGTCAGGGCCTTCATGAACTCCGCTTTGCCGGTACCTTCCTGGGGTACGCCCTGGACGATGAACCGAAAAACGGATGTCAATGTAGTGCCGCTTTACTAAACACGCGATACGCGCTAT
>JBHHVD010000116.1:0-6226 GCA_046754105.1 Candidatus Krumholzibacteriia bacterium | reverse complement strand
ATGGGCTTGCGCCCGCGCGCGATCGCCTCGAGCACGTCGCCGGTGTCGGCCTGGGAAAGGATCAGCGCCGACCGCCCGCCACGAGTGCGATCGGCGGCGGCGTATGTGGCCAGGTGCACGAATCCAAAGCGGGGCAGGCTGCGCAGCAGCGCCTCGATCCGCGTTTCGCTCGCATCGGGTCCGAGGAGAACCGCGTTGCGCGCGAAGAAACGCGAGACCTTATTGATCTCTTCGCGGGTGCCGACCAGCCGCGGCAGCCGCGCGGCGGCGCCGGACTCGCCGGCCAGCAGCATGCCAAACAATTTCGTTCGTACCGCCTCGGGCAGCGGGGGGCTCGCATCCTGCGCGTGGTCGTCGAGGTACATGTCGCGGAGGTGCTCGTCGTTGAACGGCGGGTCGCCGACGGCCAGCAACGAAGCCTGCGCGGTACTCGGGGGCTGCGTGCGCAACCAGCGCAGAATCGACCCGGACGGCACGTAGCACACTTCGCACAATGCCCCGATGCGCCGGCCACGGACCGGCAGCAGTTCCACGGGGATGCCCAGCATGGGGCCCGAGGGGACAACGAAGAGCGTGCCAAGCCGCTCGAGGTACGGCTCGAGGGGGGCGAGCCGGCAATCGTACACCTGCCCGGCAAGGCGTCGCAGCGCGTCCCGGTCGGCGCCCGGATCCGCCAGCATCGACCGCAGGCGCGTATACACCGAATCCCCAACGGCCGGGGCCAGCTCTCTCCACACGATCTCTCCGTACGGTGCCACCAGGTAGACATAGTGACGCCCTTCGACGTCCATCCACCCGATCAACACTCCGCCGGCCGGCAGGCTCGCCCGAACCTCGGCCAGGTCGGCGGCGTAGCCCTCGGCCGCGGGGTAGCGTGCGCGAAGTCGTTCCTGCAGGATATCCCACGATGCCTGCGCCCGGATGAGCTGATCCCGCATCGATTCCTGCCCGTTGTCCGGTGCGCCGTCGGCGTCGTCAATCACACGGTCGGCCGCGACCTGTTCCAGCCCCATCAGCTTCTCCAGCAGGTAGCGTTCCTGCCTGGCCTCGGCGGCGTTCAGCCGGCGAAACCAGCGCGTATCGAAACGGGTCACGAGCGAGTCGGCACGGTCTCTTTCCAAAGCCGAAAACGCTGCTGTGCCGTTGCCCATTTGCAGCTCGTTGAACGCGAGCAACCGGTACGGGCTCATCCGCGCGTGCGGGATTTCGATCGCGTCGCTACACGTGCGCATGCGCCTGCGGTTGTTTTCGAGTATCCGGCAGGATTCGACGAGGAGCAGGCGCGCCTGCGCGTATTCATGCTGGCCGGTCAGCGCCCGCGCCATGTGAAACAGCGCCCGGGCGAACAGCGGACTCGTCTCGCCCAACCGTTCGCGGTAGATCTCGGTTGCCTGCGCAAAATACTCTCTCGCCTTCGCGAACTCGCTTGTTTCTTGAAAAAGGATCCCGTAGTTGCACAGAACCGCCGCCTCGGCGATCCCGCCCGGACCGTGAACGCGACGGCAGATGGCCAGCGCGCGGTCGAACTGGTTGGCTGCCTCACCCGCGCGCCCCAGCCGAAACAGGACCATCCCCAACTCGTTCAAGACCCGCGCGACGATCTCGTGGTTTGGGTCGAGGCGTTTGTTCAAGACGTCGAGGGACTGGCGATACATTACCTCCGCGCCTTCGTAGTCGCCCACCGCGGCGAGTGATTTTGCCAGGTCACGTCTCAAGAGCGCGACGTGAAGGTGGTTGGCGCCGTACTTTCGCAGCTGTACGGAGAGCGCCTTTTCGTACAGCCGCGCCGCCGCGGCGTGGTCGCAGCGGCCGGACAACAGGTCGGCGAGGTCCTGCAGTTGTCGGACGACGGTGGGGTCGCTCTCGCCATAGCGCTCGCGGAGAATCTCGTAGGCGCGGCGGAGAAACGCCTCGGCGGCCACCGGATCTTGCAGGCGCACCCGGATCGCCGCGTAGTCCTGCAGGCTCCGTGCGACCAGCGGGTCGTCGGCGCCGAGGAGATTGACGCGGATGACCAGAGCCTGCCGCGACAGCGAGTCGGCCACCGAGTACTTGTTCATGCCCGCGAAGAGACGGGCGCGCGAGGCGAGCGTAGATGCAACTTTGATATGGTTTCGCCCGAGAGTGCTGCCCTGAATGACGAGTCCCTCGTCGAAGAGCGAATCCGCCGAGGCGTATTTCAGCCGGCGCATGCGGACGCGCGCCAGTTCGACCAGGGAGGCGGCCGTCTCTGGATGCACGGTACCGAGAATCTCTTTTTGCGTGGCGATGACGCGGTGGATGACGCGTTCGGCCTGTTCGTACGCCCTCCGGTCCAGGAGGCCGCCGTACTCGCGCTTCCACGATTCCAGCACCACCATTCTCTCCTGCGTCGAGTCGGGAAGCGCGGCCAGCATCCGCGTCGTACGGAGCAGCCATTCGGCGTCAACCATCTGGTCGCGCCGCGTCGCCTCATCCGAACGCAGCGAGGTCACCAGCTCCTCGGCGAGAAGGACCGCCACTTCGAAGTTGCCGCCGCTGCGCAACTCGGCGATCTTGTTGCGAAGTCCCTGCAGAAGCCGTCCGTGCTCGCCCACCGGAGCGGACGCGCGCAGCGGCGCGAGGAGAATTCCCGCCAGAATCGTTATGACAAGTGTCTTTCGCACAACCGGTTGGAGACGTTCAAAATCCTTGTACGGCCGTTATTTCCCCTCTATTATATAGAAAATGCCGGGAAAACCATACACGTTAACCCCCGCCGCCCCTCCCGCCCGACCCTGGAGACACACGATGGCACCCGACACCGGACAAACCCGGGATCCCCGCGACTGGTTTCAAGGGGGAATGAAGTGGCGGGAATTCCGGCAGTGTTCCAGCAAGAATGTTGCCCGCATGGGGGCGTTCTACCAGGAATTCGAGCCGCCGGATGCGACACGGGCCCTTTTTGGGGGGAAAGCGCTGCCCAGCGTCCCCCCCGCCGCCGTTCCCAAGCAAGGTCCCCCGAGATGTTGTGCGCCGTAATCAAGAATTATGGAGAGGCCCTGGACAACCTCGTCGTGGAGGAGCGTCCCGACGTCGTGGCCGCAGGCGAAGACGTCCGTGTGAGCGTGGCGGCAACCGCGCTCAACCGTGCCGACCTGCTGCAGCGGCGGGGTATGTACCCACCGCCGCCGGGAGTGCCCGAGCACGCGCGTGACATCCCGGGTCTCGAATTCACGGGCCGCATCGACCAGGTTGGAGAAGGGGTGACGCGCTGGTCCGGCGGCGAGCGTGTATTCGGCATCGTGGCCGGCGGCGGCTACGCGGCGCAAGTGGTGACGCACCAGGACCTGGTCATGGAAGTACCGGAGCGCCTCGGCGATGAAGAGGCGGCGGCGGTGCCGGAAGCGTTCGTGACCGCGTTCGACGCCCTCGTGCTGCAGTCGCAGATGCAGGCCGGCGACCTGGTCCTCGTCCATGCCGTGGCCAGTGGCGTCGGTACGGCGGCGGTGCAGCTGGTCCATGCGTGGGAAGCCCGCGCGATCGGCACGGCAGGCAGCCGCTACAAGCTGGACAAGGTCCAGGGGCTGGCGCCGTTCGCCGCCATCAACCGCAGGGAGGCGGACTTCCAGGAAGCGGTGGAAGCCGAATTCGGCCCCGACGCCGTAGACATTATTCTCGACGTCGTGGGCGCGAGCTACTGGCGGCGGAACCTCGCACTGCTCGCCCCCGGCGGGCGGCTGATCGTCGTGGGGTGCCTGGGAGGGTCCGACGCCGAAATCCCGCTGCGCACGCTCATGTCCAGGCGCCTGCGGGTGACCGGCACCGTCCTGCGGCCGAGAAGCGTGCGGGAGAAGATCGGGGTGACGCGCGAGTTCGAGAGCCGGGTCCTGCCGCTTTTTGGCGAGGGCCGGTTGAATAGCGTGGTCGATTCCGTGTATCCCTTTTCGGACCTGCGGCGGGCGACCGCCCGGATGGAGAACGACGAGAACGTCGGTAAGATCGTTCTGACGTTCGGCTGACCAACAACAAGAGGGGGACGATGTGGCAAGGCACCCAACGGCGTTGTTCTACGAAGAGCAGCGGCTGCGCGAGCGCGCGATCTCGCTCGTTGTCCTCGCGGCGGGCGTGTTCATGATCGCCTTTTTCGCCTACGTCATGTACCAGCAGCTCATCCTCGGCAAACCGTTCGGAGACGAGCCGATGGGCGATACGCATCTGCTAATCTTTGGCCCGGTGTATATGGCCCTCGGGCTCGTACTGATCCTCATATTCTACAAGGGGCGCCTCGTCACCGAGCTGCGGCCCGACGGTATCTACGTCCGGTTCAGTCCTTTTCACCACCGATGCAAGCAGTTTCCTCTCAACGAGCTGGCCGAGTACGAGGCGGTGAGCTACCGGCCCATCCGTGATTTCGGCGGCTGGGGCATCCGCATCGGCCGGGGAGGATGGGCGTACAACGTCTCGGGCAACCAGGGCGTCCAGCTCAAGCTGAAAAACGGCAAACGCGTCATGATCGGTTCCAAGAATCCCCGGGCGCTGGTGGACGCGATTCGTTCCGCCACGACCTGAAGGCGGAAAGGCCCGGGAGCGGCGGCGGGTTCACGTCGCCCGATGTACGAGCGAGACGCCCCATGCGTACCGAGATACCCGAATCATACCGGCCGTACCTGCGTATCGGAACGTGTTCGTGGAAATACGATTCGTGGAAGGGTCTCTATTATGACGCGCAAAGGAAATACCGCGCGGGCGACTACCTGGCCGACTATGCGAAGCACCTGGACACGGTCGAGATCGACCAGTGGTTCTGGAGCCTGTTTCCCGGCGGGCTCAGGTTGCCCGAGCCGCGGACCGTCGAGGCGTACGCGGCAGCGGTGCCGGAGGATTTCACATTCACCGTAAAGGCGCCCAACGCGCTGACCCTCACCCATTTCTACGCGAGACAGCCGAAGCAGCACGTCGAATTCGCCGGCAGGCCCAACATCTATTTTCTCGACAACGAGCTGCTCGGGAGATTTCTCGACGCGCTCGCGCCGCTGCGCGGCCGGATCGGCACGATCATGTTCCAGTTCGAGTACTTGAGCCGCAGCAAGATGCGATCGCGCGACGCTTTTCTCGACCGCTTCGGCGAGTTCATCGCAAAGGCGCCGAAGGGTTTTCGCTACGCGATCGAGACGCGCAACCCCCGCTATCTCTCCGGGCGCTTCTTCGAATGTCTCTCGGAGAACGACGTTGGGTTCGTCTACCTCGAGGGCTACCACATGCCGTCGATCGGCACCGTCTTCGACCGCTTCCATCCGGCGACGGGGGACCATGCGGTGATCCGCCTGCACGGCGGCGACCGCCTGGAGATCGAACGGCGCACCGGCGAGGTGTGGGATCACATCGTTGCACCGAAACCCCGCGGCCTCGAGGCCGCCGTACGGATCGTTCGCGCCAATACCCGGCGCAAGATCGCCACCTTCGTCAACGTCAACAACCACTTCGAGGGCAGCGCGCCCCTGACCATCGAGCGCTTCCTGGATCTGCTCGCGGGCGACGGCAAAGAAACGCGCGGAGAAGAAAAGGAATGAGATGCTGGACTTCGACGCCTTTCGCGTCCTGACCTTCGATTGTTACGGCACGCTGATCGACTGGGAGAGAGGTATCCTCGATGCCGTTCGTCCGGTCTTCAAACGGCACGGCGCCTCGATCGACGACGACGCCATCCTGGAGATGTACGCCGAGACCGAAGCGGCGCTGGAAGCCGGTGAGTACATGCGCTACGAGCAAGTGCTGCGCGAGGCGATGGCGGGAATGGGCCGTCGCATCGGCGCGGAACTTGCCGCCCGTGAGCGCCGGGCCATCGCCCTGTCGATCAAAGGCTGGAAGCCCTTCCCCGATACGGTCGCGGCGTTACGGCGCCTGGGGCAAAGGTACGAGCTGGCCGTGGTCTCCAATGTCGACGACGACCTCTTCGCGCACTCGGCCGGCCGTCTCGGGGTGATGTTCGGCGGAGTGATCACCGCCCAACAGGCGGGCGCGTACAAACCGTCGGCGCGCGTGTTCGAGCTGGCCCTGCAACGCGTCGGACAACCGCGCGAGCGCATCCTGCACGTCGCCCAGAGCCTCTACCACGACGTGGCGCCGGCGAAGCGGCTGGGGCTGGCGACCGTGTGGGTGAACCGGCGCAAGGGCAGGAAGGGCGCCGGTGCGACGCCGCCGTGCTCGGCCGTGCCGGACCTGGAGGTGGCGAGCCTGGCCGATCTGGCCGACGCCGCGGGGGTGT
>JBHHVD010000115.1:0-6255 GCA_046754105.1 Candidatus Krumholzibacteriia bacterium | reverse complement strand
GGGTCGTCCTTCTTCTTGGCCTCGAACTCGCTTCGCAACCCGGGGTCGTTGGCCAGCATCTCCCGCGCCATCTTCTCCATTACGTACGATTCCGCGTATTCCTTCTGCTCGAAGATCGCATCGAAGAATCCCCAGCGGACATAGGAATCCGGCGCTTCCGGCTCGAGAACGTGCGCCGCCACCCGCGCCGCCGGCTGGTTCATGTCGATTACGGCAGACCCGGGCGCGAACGTGCGCTCCTCCGTTATCTTCTCGAGTGTCACCGTCAGCCGGTGCCGGCCCTCGAACGGCTGCTGCTTCCATTCCGGATTCTGAAAGCGATACGAGTCGACTGTCAAGGTCTGCGCGCGGCTGAGCCGCTCGAACTCTACGCCGAGCAGCTCGAGACGCTCGATCACCGTCTGCCACTCGGCGGGCACGATATAGGCCTCGGGCAGATCGGCGACCACCGACGGCACCTGCTTGTTGAGCCATTTTATGCGAAACGTCTCGGGCTCGCCGGTGAACTCGAGCCAGCGCCCCCCGGTGAGATCGCTCTTCCGCGAGGTGTACTCGAAACCCTTGAAGTCGATGTCGACGCCGTTGGAGTCGGGCTCGTAGTCGAGCGCGAAGGGCTCCCGCCGAAATTCCGGGCTGGCCGTATAGCGCTCCGCCTCGGCAATCGCCTTTTTCAACCCCGCGTATTCGCGGTTCAAAAGCTCGACGCTGTTCTTGAGCAGCTCATAGGTGCCCGCCACCCGTGTCTTGTAGTCCTTTAGCATGTGCGTCTCGATGAGCAGCCCCGGGCGGTTGTGGATCGCCGTATAGCCGGTCGAAAACCGGGGTGACGCCACCCCACTCTTCATACCGCCCTTCGGGTCGGGCCACTGGAGCAGTGATATGTACGGAAAAAGCTCGAACCCGGACGTTGCCATGGCCCGGCCGACCTCGTGGAGGTAGCTCTCCCTCACCCAGTTGGTGAGCGAGGGCGCCATTCCCCCGTAGATTTCCAGGCCGTAGGTCATTACGTACTGGTAATCGGCGCCGTCGGTGACGTGGCAGTCGATGAAGAAATCCGGCTGCCAGTCGTTCCATAGTTTCAGCCACGCCTGCATCTCCGGCGTATCGGCCTTGAGGTAGTCGCGGTTGAGGTTGAGGTTTTGCGCCGTAACACGCCATCCCATCTCCTCGGGACCGTTCTGGTTGATGCGGTTGTAGGGGCCGAAGCGCTCGTGGCCGTCGACGCTGAATATGGGAATGAAGACGATCGCCACGTGGTCGAGGAAATCAACGTACTCGCGGCGGACGGCGATGTCGCGCAGCAGCATGAAACCGGCTTCCTTGCCGTCGATCTCGCCCGCGTGGATCCCCGCCTGGATGAGGAGGACCGCCTTGCCTTTGCCCCGCACGCGTTTTGGCGTGAAATGCTCGTGCTTGTCGGCAATGATGAGCGGCAGCTCGCGGCCCTGCGGGCTCACACCGAACGTCGTGTAGCGCAGCCAGCGCGACGCGCCCGCCAGGCGTTTGCAGTAATCGATGGTCTCCGCGTAGCGCGGTGTCGCCTTGTATCCCGATTTTTCGTAGTCGGTAACGAGATCGTCGCTCTGTGCCCGTGATGTGGCCGTCCACGCCGGGACCAGCATCATCACGGCCATCGCGATCGCGCGGAACCAGAGGCCGGGGTGGTTACGCATGTATCACTCCTTTTTGCTAAACCGGTCGAGCCGGAAGGGTGTCAGGTCGGAATCCGTCTTTCCTTCGATCAGAAGGTCCGCCGCTATTTCGCCGATCACCGCGGCGAACTTGAAACCGTGCCCCGAGCACGGGCTGACGACCAGCACCTGCGGCAGCTCGGGGTGGAAGTCGATTATAAAATGCTCGTCGGGCGTGTTCGTGTACATACAAACCTCGGAACGGAGCAGCGTCCCGCCGAGGTCCGGCATGAAGCTCGAGAGGAGCATTCGCATCGCCTCGACTTCCGCCGGCGCCACCGTGCGGTCGATCGATTCGGCGTCGGTGACCACGCCCTGGTGGTGCAGCGCCACCTTGACCCCGTCGCCTAGGTCTGGAAAACCGTAGAAGAGCGCCTCTTCCTCGTACTCCCACGCGTAGACGGGCAGGGCACCGAGGGCGAACGCGCTCGCGCGGGTCTCCGGCGCGAACCAGTGCAGCACCTGCCGTTCCACGGTGAGCGGCAGGTCGAGGTCGGGTACGAATTGGCGCATCCACGCTCCGGGGGCAAGCAGGAGCTGCGAGGCGGTGTACGCCGCCCGCTCGCTCTTCACCTGGACCGCGCCGTGCCGGGGCTTCCACTCGACGATCGGCTCGTCGAAATGGATATCGGCGCCGCTCCTCGAGGCGAGGCCGAGATGCGCTTGCACGCATTGTTCCGGAAAGAGGATTCCGGCGCGCGGCTCGTACACCGCGACCGTATCGTTTCCCGGACGCAGTACCGGGTAGCGCCTGCGGACTTCCGCCGCGGTTAGCATTTCGTAATCCAACCCGTAGCGGTCCGCGCTCAGGCGCGACCCACTCACCAGCGTGCCGCCGGCGGCACCGATGAGAACAGCTCCGGTCCGGTTGAGAAGCGGCTTGCCCGTGTCGGACTGCAACCGCTGCCAGCACTCGTAGGATTTCTGCACGAGCGGCACGTACAGGGGGTGCTCGAAGTACGACTCGCGGATGACTCGCGACTGGCCGTGGGTCGAGCCGAGCGTGTGCGGCGGAGTGGAGAGATCAAACGCGATCACCTTGCGGCCGCGGCGCGCGAGCTGGCAGGCGGCGGCGCTGCCCATGGCGCCGAGACCGACAACCGCTACGTCGTGTGAGACCTTCATCCGGTTTTCCTGTTTCGTGGGGCGGCTCGCGTGTGCAGGACGATTGGGGAACTATAGCACCCACCGGGCCCCCGCGCCAGAGGCGATGCGGCCGCCGTGGAGGTCGATGTGGCCGCGCGGGGGCGTGGGAGGTGCCCAAGGATGCGGGTTTGCGCCGGATGAGGAAACCCGCGGGCTTGATTGTTCGTACGTATCGTATTATATTGGCCCAATCTGACGACGGCCCTCCCGCCCACGCCCACGGCGACGCCGCGGCCGCCGTGCAACCCGTGACGACATTTCCCGACTGGATCCATGAAAAACTTGCCGGTAATCATTGGTGTAACGCTCTGCCTGGGGGTTTTCGTCCTGCCGCTCGCCTCGGCGGGTGGCGACGAGCGCTCCGCGGACCGGCTGGTGGTCTTCACACAGCCGGAGTCGGCGATCGGGCGCGTATTCGCCCGGCACACCCTCGCGCGTATCGAGTCGCTGGCCGCCGCGTTAGGTACCGGGACCACCGTGTTGGACGCTTCGGCGGGCGCGCCGGCGGACGTGGCGATCACGCCGTTGCTCGTCTTTCAGAACCATCTCGGCCGCTCGATCTACCAGGGCCGCTATACCGACCTCGGCAAGATCGCGCATTTTATCCGCACCTCGCGCGCGGTCCCGCAGCGGCACGCGATGAACCCGGTAAGCGACGCCGCCGTGTGGCGCGTGGGGAGGGCGGTGATTGCGGCGCACGTAAAGGTCACACCGCTGACGGGCGTGGTGCCCGGCGGGTTCGACCAGGCGGCTTTTGTGAAACGCGCGCGGGCGGGCGTCTTCGCCGGGCTGACCCGTCATCACCAGGAGGCGCGCACGGAGCTTCGACGCAGCGATCGATCGTTCTATATGGATTTCTATCCCTACCTGACGGGCGACGGACGGCTAATGGTGTCACTGTCCTTGTTTTCGCAATTCAACTGTATCGAGCCGGTTTACACGTCGCGACAGACGCCCGTCCAGGGCGAGTGGACGAGCCTTGCGGAGGTATTCAGCCGCGCCGCCGCCATAATGGAAAGCGAGATCGCCGACCAGGTCGAGACCTCGCCCCTCGGGGACGGTTTCGACCCGCTGCCGGGGTCGGCGCGCGTGGCGGCCTGGATCGAGCTGGGTCTGGCTCTGCCCGAGGCGCCCGCCGGCGTCGCACACCGCCCGGCGCAAGACGTGGCCATGCCGCGCGACTGGGTGATCGAGTCGGCGGGCGACGGGCCCGGTTTGCAGTTCCGGTTTTTGCCGCCGCTGGACAGCTACTCGGGCGAGGTGACCGGCCTGGAAGCGGCGCTCACGCTCGGTGAACGTGACGGCGGGGCGACGCTCGAACGAGCAAGCGGCTGGTTCGAGATCGCCACCCACTCCATCACCATGGCCGACACGAGCCTCGACGATGACATTCACAATCAGATCATTCACGTACCCAGATACCCTACGTCGCGCTTTACGCTCCGCGAATTCACCGATGCGTCACGCGAGTTGACGTTCGGCGAGACGAGCCGTGTCGTGGCCCGCGGCACTTTCGAGCTCAAGGGCAAGAGCATTCCGCTCACGGCGCAGGCGCAGATCGAGCCGATTATCGACGGGCACGGCCGGCCCAAACTTCACGTGTCGGCGACGACGCGGATCAATCTCAAGGAGGATTTCGAACTCGAAGGGCCGTTGGGACCGGCGCCGGCGAGTGACATCATTGAAATATATATCGACATTATCATGAAACAGACTACGCCCGCGGGACAGTACGCCGTTCCGGCAACGGGCGGGTAAGCAGGCGTACGTTCAATCAGGTGTTAACATTCCCTACCATCCAGGAGGCTCGAATGCTCAGGAAGAACGTAGCCGTGACGATGCTGCTTTGCTTGCTCTTGGCAACGACGGCGTGGGGCGCGGACAAGTTCACGGTGGACGCCGGCCATGCGTACGTGGGATTTACCGTCGCCCACTTTGCCGTATCGCAGATGACGTGCAGCTTCAATGAAATCAGCGGCGCCGTGATGTTCGACCGCGACGACGTAACGAAGTCGTCGGTCGACATCCTCATCAACGCCAAGAGTGTCGACACGGCCAACCCCGAGCGCGCGGACGCCGTCAAGAGCGAGTTCTTTCTCGACGTGGAAAAGTATCCGGAGATTACCTTCAAGAGCAAGAAGGTAACGAAGAAAGGCGGCGCCTACCACATGACCGGGGATCTCACGGTGCGCGACGTCACGAAGGAAGTGTCGTTTCCGTTCGAGCTCAAAGGCCCGTTGACCGATCCGTGGGGCAACGACCGGCTCGGCACCCAGTTCACGCTGACCATCGACCGGCGCGATTTCGGTATCAACTTCGATAGAAAGCTCAAGAGCGGCGAGCCGATGCTCGGCGACGAGGTGGCGATCAACATCGCCCTCGAAGCCGTCGCACCCCGCGAGTAAACCGCGGAGCCGGGGCCCGATGCGGGCGGGCCCGGGGGTCGTCGACGGGACGTTCGCAGGAACGAGCGAGGATCATCCGCCGGAGGCGGATAGCCGAGCGAAGTGGGCGACGGGACGGAGACGAGCGCCGGGCCCGCCCGCATCGGGTGACCGCCGACAACGGGCGGGTCTGGGGTCGTCGACGGGACGGAGACGAGCCCCGGCCCCCCCGTTGTCGATCGTCGTCAGCCCTGAGGAGCTTCGTCGCCGTATATGGAGATGTGGGCGACGCCGTCGCCCCCGATATACCCGCGGGACCGGCCCGCGGTGTTGCACGACATCGCCACGTTGCCGTCCTTGTCGAGAACGATAACGCCGCCGGTGCCGCCGAGCGCCGTCAGCTTCTCCTGGATCACCTTGTCCGCCGCCCGCTGCGCGCTCATCCCGGCGTGCTCCATCCACACCGACACGTCGTACGCGACGAGGTTGCGCATGAAGTACTCGCCCTGGCCCGTGCCGGATACCGCGCAGGTGTGGTTGTTGGCGTAGGTTCCCGCGCCGACGATCGGAGAGTCACCTACGCGCCCGTAGAGCTTGTTCGTGAGCCCGCCCGTCGACGTGCCCGCGGCAAGGTCGCCGTCTTTGTCCAGCGCCGCCACGCCCACCGTGCCGAACTTCTCTTCACCCGGCACGGCGCGCGAAGAGTGATCTTTTTCTTTCGCCTTCAGGAGTGCGTCCCACCGGCGCTGTGTAAAGAAGTACTCCGGGTCGACCATTTCCAGACCCTGCTCGCCGGCAAAAAGCTCCGCGCCCCGTCGCACCAGGAGAACGTGCCTGGAATTCGTCATCACGCGCCGCGCGGCTGTGATCGGGTTCTTGATCGTGGTCACCGAGGCGACCGCCCCCGCCTGCAGCGTGGAACCGTCCATGATGGAAGCGTCCAGTTCGTTCTTGCCCTGATTCGTGAACACCGCCCCCTTGCCGGCGTTGAAGAGCGGCGAATCTTCCATCGTGCGGACCGTCGCTTCCACCGC
>JBHHVD010000114.1:0-6399 GCA_046754105.1 Candidatus Krumholzibacteriia bacterium | reverse complement strand
GAGACTGCCTCCCTGCGCGTCGGCGTCGTCGGCTGCGGCGCCTTCGCGCGCCACTTCATCCCCCTTCTCCAGGCCCACCCCTGGGTGGCCGAGGTCGTCCTCTGCGACCTCGACGCCGACAAGCTCACCCTGCACGTCTCCGGGGGCGAGGCGATGCTCACCTCAGCGCTCGAGGCGCGGGAACGGGCGGGGCGCCCCGAGGTTGCGATCGTCGGCGTTACCGTTTTGACCCACCTCGACCTGGAGGATTTCCGCACGCTCTTCGCAAGCGCCCGGTCACCGGAAGAGACGGTGCTCGAGCTGGCGCGCGCGGCGCGCGCGGCGGGGCTCGACGGTATCGTCGCCTCGGCGCGGGAGCTGCCCGCGATCCGGAGCGAGTTGGGACGGGGACTCACTATCGTAACCCCGGGGATCCGCCCGCCCGGTGCGGCCGCGGACGACCAGACGCGGGTCGTCACGCCGCGGCGGGCCGTGGACGACGGCGCCGACTATATCGTTGTGGGAAGGCCGATTATCGCTGCACCCGACCCCCAAGAAGCCTGTCGCGCGATTCTCGATAACATGATATCGTGACCGGACCCGGCCGGCGCGAGGCGCCTGAGCCCGGGTGCGCCCCGCTTCGTTGCGGCGGTGTGGTCACCGCAGTCTGTCTCGAAGGAGTCGCGCCGATTGAACCCCCTGCCCGCAGGCATCCTGTTCCTGGTCACCTACGGGGCGATTGTTGCGTTCAAGCACCACAAGAGCCAGATCCTGTGGGCGGGCATCGCCGTCGGTATCGCGCTCGGGTACCTGCACTCCCGCGATCTCGTTGATTACGTCAACTGGAACGTGATGGGGATCTTCGCGGGCACCCTGATCCTGTCCGAATACTTCGTCATCTCCCGCGTCCCGGACGCCATTTCCACCGTTCTTATCCGCCGCACCCGCACCGTGGGGATGGCCTACCTGGTGGTGTGCCTCTTCGCCTCGCTCTTGTCTATCTGTATCGAGAACGTGGCGACGGTGCTGATCATCGCGCCGATCATGATCGGGCTCTCGAAGCGCATCGGTCTCTCCCCGGTGCCCGGCATCATAGGCATCGCGATTGCGTCCAACCTGCAGGGAGCGGCGACCCTGATCGGCGATCCGCCGAGCATGATCCTCGCCAATTACATGCACATGAATTTCAACGATTTCTTTTTCTACCAGCACAAGCCGGGTATCTTTTTCGCCGTCCAGGTGGGAGCCGTCGGGTCGATGCTGTTCCTGTACTGGCGCTACCGGCGCTACAGGAATCCCGTGACCTACGAGGGCGGGGTAACGGTCCGCAGCCTGGTGCCCACCGTCTGCCTCGGCGCCATGATCGTGGGCCTTACCCTCAGCTCACTGGTGGACAAGGACTTCACCTGGTTCGGCGGTGCCCTGTGCATGGCGCTGGCCGCCCTGTGCATCGTCCTGTCGCGGTTTGCGCGCGTCGAGGAGCACCGGCGGCTCGCGCTACGTTTCGACGTTGGAACCACCGCGTTCCTGGCCGGCGTATTTGTTATCGTCGGCATGCTCGAGAACGCGGGCGTCATCACGCGCATCGCCGATTTTCTGGCGGCGCATATTCCGCAAAGTCCGTTCGTCGCCTTTACCGTCATCGTCTGGGCGTCGATCGCGTTTAGTGCCTTTATCGACAACGTGCCTTACCTGACGGCGATGATTCCCGTCGTGCAGGTGCTGTCGGGGAGCCTGCAGATCGAACCGGCGCTGCTCGTCTTCGGCCTGTTGATCGGCGCCTCGCTCGGCGGCAACATAACGCCCATCGGCGCGGCGGCCAACATCGTTGCCGTCGGGTCGCTGAAGAAACAAAACATCTACGTATCGTTTGCAGAGTTTGCGCGCATCGGCCTGCCGTTTACGGTAATCGCGACGCTGCTGGGATCGATGTTCGTATATTTCGTGTGGCGCTAGGGAGGATAGGAATGAAAGACATGATTCGCATGACTGCAGGGCTTGCCGTCGCGGCGCTCGTCGTCCTCGGGCAAGCGGGTTGTACGCGGGAAGCCGGGCCGCTGTCGACGAAGCCGGTCCGTACCGAGCTCGAAAGCGGTATCACGCTGCTCGTACAGCCAATCGCCGGTGCCGAGCGCGTGGGGGTAGAGTTTCTCTACCGGGTGGGGTTTCTCGACGAGCCGGAGAACCGGCCGCAGCTCGCCCACCTCATGGAGCATCTGGCGTGCAAGTCGTCCACCGGCAGCCACCGCGCCGGTGAGTCGTGGAACTGGCTGCAGGAGAACGGGACGGTCAACGCGGAGACCCTGCCGACCTACACCCACTACGACTACGGCGTGGCGGTGGGGGACCTCGAGCGCGTGCTGGAGATCGAGGCGGACCGGATGCAGTCTCTGCAGCTGGACACAGAGGTGACCGAGCGCGAGGCGTCGTATTGTTATGCGGAGATCGCGAATCTGGAAAAGCACGAAAGCGCGCCGATGATAAAGTTCGCGACCATGGCGGCCCACCAGGCCTGGCGTTTCGGCAGCAACGCGGTAACGCTGGCGAGCGGGCTGGAGACGATACCCGAGGAAGAGATCGCGGCCTTCTACCGTACCCACTACCATCCGCGCAACCTGGTGATCGCGATCACCGGCGGCGTGTCCGCCGAGCGCGCGCTGGCGCTGGTCCGAGAGTCCTTCGACGACCTGGGGCTGCCCGAGCCCGGCCGCATCCGGCCCACCGACTGGTCCGGCCTTCCGCCCGTGGCCGAGGTGACGTGGGACAGCCCGGTGAGCGCTGTTTTCGTGTGGTTCGAACCGCCGGGCGACGAACTGGAGCGGCGCGTCTTGAGCCTGTGGGGAAATCTGGCACGGCTGCATCTCGTCCAGGACGTGGAAATCAGTGCCGTCGCCCGCTTCGTAATGGCGCCGAGCCATGTCTGGCCCGTGGGCCGGCTGCCGTTCTTCGTCTACGCATCCGTGGCCGAGGGCTACACGGCCCGCCAGGTGCACCGCGCGATCGGCGACCGCCTCGAGGAGATCGCCCGCAAGATGGTGGAAGGCGACGGGGCGGCACAGCTCCAATCGCTCGTTCGCCAGCTCGAGTTGCAGGGCACGCTCGGCAAGAAGAGCGTCGACGCCCAGATGCAGTTCTTGACGGAGCAGCGGGGGATGGAAGAGGACCGGGCACGGGACCAGGTATTCTTGCAGCACTCGATAAACGCGGGCGTGCGGGACGGCTTCTTCGGCGGCGACGTCACGGCGGGGATCGAGGAGCTAAAGCGCGTGGACGAAGCCCAGCTGCGTTCGATCCTCGAGCGCGCGCTCGACGAGACGAAACGGCACGTGACCGTCCTCAATCCCGCCGGCGCCGGCCGCTAGAAGCGGTACTCCCGCCATGAGGACTCGGGGGCTTGTCTCCGTCACGTCGCCCGCCTGCGGACGGCTCCCTATGCTATAATGAGTGCGATGGCACGCAAGTTTGACATGCCGGTGTTCTACAAGGGCGCGGTGATCTCGCGGGTGAAGGATGCGCGCGGGCTGGCCGATCCCCGCAAGCACGACCTGACACCCACGGTGCTCGATTTCGGTCCCGTGCGCCTCGTCCTGGCGCGGCATTTCGGCTTCTGCTACGGCGTGGAGAACGCCGTCGAGATCGCCTACCAGATCCTGGGCACCTGCGGCGGCCGGCGTGTCTTTTTTCTGAGCGAAATGATCCACAACCCCCGCGTCAACGGCGACCTCAAGGATCGCGGCGTGCGCTTCATCTTCACGCCGTCGGGAGAGCAGCTCGTGCGGTGGGACGAGTTGACGCCACAGGACATCGTGGTGGTGCCCGCCTTCGGTACCACGCTCGAGATGCAGGAGAGGCTCGCCGAGCGCGGAATCGACCCCTACACCTACGATACGACGTGCCCGTTCGTGGAAAAGGTGTGGAAGCGGAGCGCACAGTTGGGCGAGAAGAACTTCTCCGTGGTCGTACACGGCAAGGACACCCACGAGGAGACCCGGGCCACGTTCTCGCACAGCGTTCGCGGCGCGCCGACCGTGGTCGTGCGGCATCTCGAGGAAGCGCACGTGCTGGCCGGCGTCATCACGGGTGAGAGGGGACAAGACGCGTTCGAGGAACATTTCCGTCACAAGTGCTCGGACGGTTTCGACCCCGATCGCGACCTCGAGCGCGTCGGCGTCGTCAACCAGACCACGATGCTGGCGACGGAAACACGGGAGATCGCGAGCGTCCTGCGCGCCGCACTGGCGGAGCGCTACGGCGAAAGTGACGTAGAACGCCACTTTGCCGACACGTCGGATACCCTGTGCTATGCGACGAACGAAAACCAGAACGCCACCTACGCGCTGATCGAACGTGGCGCCGACGTGGCACTCGTGGTCGGCGGGTACAATTCGTCGAACACTTCGCACATCGTCGAGTTATGCAAGCCCGCCATGCCCACGTTCTTCATCAGAGGCGCCGAGGAAATCATTTCCAACACGACCATTCGCCACTTCGACCTCGGTCGGCGGGAGGTCGTGACGGCCGATGGATGGCTGCCCGACGCGCGGCCGCTCGACGTCGTGCTGACCTGCGGGGCGTCCTGCCCAGATGCGATACTCGACGGCGTGCTGGCGAGGGTGCTGTCCTTCTTCGAAGGGGCGCTTGACGCGGAAACGGTCCTGGCAGAGTTCATCGCCGGCCTCGGAGGCGGCCCCGAATGACCGTCGCCGGCCCACCGGCGACCCCGGGTGACCGTCGTTTCCAAAACGAGCGCGATTGATTTCACAAAGGCGCGCGCCGATGCTATTATAGACGGTGCCCACTCGCGCTCCTCCTGCACCAGGCCCGGGAGCCACCATGCCCCTCGAAAAACACCTGCTCCGAACGCTGCGGACGGCCCTCGTGCCAGTCGCAGCGCTCGCCGTGCTCGCACTGCCCGAGAGCGCACCGGCGCAGGTGCCGCAGTTCATCCTCAAGTGGGGCTCGTTTGGAACAGGCGACGGTTTCTTCCGCCTGCCGCGGCGGGTGGCCGTCGGCCCCGACGGCAGCGTGTACGTGGCCGACCGCAACAACGCGCGCATCCAGAAGTTCACGGGCGAGGGCACCTTCGTCACCACGTGGGGCACGCCGGGCAGCGGCGACGGGCAATTCGATTTCCCTTTCGGTGTCGCGGCCGACGACAGCGGGTTTGTGTACGTGGCCGAGCGCAACAACAACCGCATCCAGAAATTCACCGGAGACGGCACTTTTGTTTTGAAATGGGGAACGGCGGGGGTCGGGCCGGGCGAGTTCAGCTTTCCGGTCGGCGTCGCCGTGGGCCCGAGCGGCGACGTTTACGTGGCCGACTCCTTCAACCATCGCATCCAGAGGTTTACATCGAGCGGTGTCTTTCTCCGCGAATGGGGCCGGTCCGGCACCCTCGACGGCGAGTTCGACACCCCGGTGACACTGGCCGTGGATCGGAGCGGGAACGTCTACGTCGGGGATTCGTTCAATTTCCGCATCCAGAAGTTTACGCGTGACGGCACCTTCCTTGCCAAGTGGGGCTCGCAGGGCACGGGAGACGGCCAGTTCGGGGCGCCCCGCGGGATCGGCGTCGGCCCCGGCGGAAACATCTACGTGGTCGACCAGCTCAACAACCGCGTACAGAAGTTTACCAGCGGCGGTGTTTTTCTACTCAAGTTCGGGATGCAAGGCAGCGGCGACGGCCAGTTCATCCGGCCGGAGGACTGCGACGTCGACGCCGGCGGGAACATCTTTGTGACCGACCCCAGCAATCACCGCATCCAGAAATTCGGGGTCGCGATCGTGCCCGTGACCCTGGCCTACTTTGCCGTGCGGCGCGCCGGCGAGGCCGCCGTGCTCGAGTGGCGCGTGGGCGAGCTGGCGGCGGGGCAGGTGGCGTTTCACGTCTACCGCAGCGAGCGTGGTAGGCACGGCGGAGGCCCCGGCGGGACGAGGACGCGTCTTACCGGCACGCCGCTCACCGGCACGGGCCGTTACACGGACGGCCGCGCGCCGCGGGACGGCGCCGACTACTGGCTGCGAGAGGCGGACAGTGACGGGTACTGGCACGGCCCCGTCTCGCTCGCGCCGGTGCCGGCTCTGCCCCTCGGGCTCGAGCCCAACTACCCCAACCCCTTCAACCCCTCGACCGTGATCCGCTACACGGTGCGGGAAGCGGCGCGCGTGGTGCTGGCAATCTACGACGCGGGGGGACGGCGGGTGCGTACGCTGGTCGATGCGCCGCAGGCGGCAGGGGCCTACGAGGTGCGCTGGAACGGCCGGGGCGACAACGGGGCGGCACTTCCGAGCGGGGTGTATTTCTCGCGGCTGTGGTCGGGCTCGTCCACGGTGACCCACAAGATGGTTCTTCTGAAATAAACGCGCGGCGGGCGGCTTGCCACCGGCGCGCCCATTCCCCGCCGGGCGGCGCAAGGACCG
>JBHHVD010000113.1:0-6726 GCA_046754105.1 Candidatus Krumholzibacteriia bacterium | reverse complement strand
TGAAGAGCGCCGCGGCCGCTGCGCCCTGTTTGGCGTGGGCCCAGCCTGCGAGGAGCAGCACGGGCGCGAGGAAGATGCCACCGCCGATCCCCACCACCCCCGCCAGGAAACCGAGTGCCGCGCCGATCGGCACGCCAAGCCCCCACGCGCGCCCTTGCGGTATCGAACCGGCGGCGCGCCCCGCGCGGTCGGGAACGAAGGTCCTCGCCCCGGCGACGAAGAGCGAGACGCCGAGCAAGACGACGAAGAGTTCCCTCGCTACGGGCAACCGGCCACCTACGTACGCCATTGGCACCGACAGCACGATGAACGGAAGCACTTTTTTGAAATCCAGATGGCCTCCCCGGTAGAAATGCCACACGCCGCCGGCGCTGACCGCCAGGTTGCACACGAGTGCGAGCTGGGGCACGGTCCGGTACGACAGGCCGATCAACACCAGTACGGCCAGGTAGGACGACCCACCGCCGAAACCCACCGTCGCGTAGGCCAGCGCGATGACGAAAAAAACCAGGGGCAGCCAGACCGGCATCGATTCCATCAATGGCCGTCTCCCTTTAGCATGGGGAACGCGTGAAACACCCCGGGGAGGATTGCGTTCAGCGATTCCTCCGTACCCCGCGAGGACCCCGGCAGGTTAACGATAATCGTCCGCCCGCACAGCCCGGCCACGCCCCGGGAGAGCATCGCGTAGGGCGTCCGGCTCTGGCCGTACGTGCGCATCGCTTCCGCGATACCCGGCACTTCCCTGTCGATGACGCGCCGCGTGGCTTCGACGGTCACGTCGCGCGGCCCCAGGCCCGTACCGCCCGTTGTCAACACGAGGTCCGTACCGCGCTCGGCCAGGCCGCGCAGTGCCGCGGCGATCCTCTCCTCCTCGTCGGGAAGAATCTCGTAGCTCGGACGTAGCCCGAGCGCCTCCAGTCGTTCGCGGATAAGCCTGCCCGACCGGTCCTCCCGCGTGCCCTGGTGCGTACCGTCGGACACGACCAGCACCGCCGCTTTGAAACCCGCCGGCACGCGCTGCGGAAAATCGCGTTTGCCGCCCTTCTTGGACTCCAGCTTGACCGACTGTATTTCGATCCCGGTATCGATCGGTTTTAGCATGTCGTAAATCGTCAGCGCCGCCGCGCTGACCGCGGTCAGCGCCTCCATTTCGACACCGGTCTTCGCCACCGCTTCAACGGTCGCTCGTATGTGCACGAAGTCTTCACCCACGTCGAACTTGATTTCCACCAGGTCGACCGGCAGCGGGTGGCAATAGGGGATGATTTCGAACGTTTTCTTGGCGCAATGTGTCCCCGCGACACGGGCGACGGCGAGCACGTCCTTCTTGGGCAGGTCGTTCGACTGCAGGCGACGGATCGCCGGCGTGGAAGCCTTGACACACCCGCTTGCCACCGCACGGCGCAGCGTCAGCGTCTTTGCCGTTACCGATTTCATACCTAACCTCCGATACTCCTTATGAACGGCCCGGCCGTCGCGTAGGAATTCCCGGACGGTACGCCCTGGAACGGCTCATCGGCAAACTGGCTGCCCGCGGGTTTGTTCCGGACGGCGCGGCGAACAATCTCGGCCACGCGCTCGTCGGAGGCGCCGTCTTTGAGCAGGTGTCCGACGGCAACTTCAAAGTCCGAAAAGAGGCACGGGCGGATGTTGCCGTCGGCAGATATCCGGATCCGCGAGCAGTTCTCGCAGAACGGCTCGCTGAGCGGCGCGATGAAGCCGACCCGTCCGCGGCCGCCCGCGAGCGAGAACGATTGCGCCGGCCGGTCGCCGCGCGGGCGCTCGGTCAGCTCGAAGCGCCGCGTGATGATCTCGCGGACGCGCCCGATGGGATACACCAGGTCCGGTCGCCAACCGCTGCCGCAAAGCGGCATGAATTCCAGGAAACGAACGTCCATGTCGTAGTCGAGCGCCAGCCCGACGAAGGCGAGGATCTCGTCATCGCTAATACCCCGCATTACGACGACGTTGAGCTTGATCGGGAAGCCGTATTCGAGCGCCTTCTCGACGCCGTCACGCACCCGCCGGTAGTGCCCGTAACGTGTCACCTCTTCGAAGCGGTCCGGGTCGAGGCTGTCGAGGCTGACGTTCAACCGGTCGAGACCGGCCGCGCGCAGCGGCCCGGCGAGTGACACGAGGTTACTGCCGTTGGTCGTCGCCGACAACTCGGCTCCCGGGACGCTCCGTCTCAGCGCAACCACGATATCGACGACTTCCTTCCTCAACAGGGGCTCGCCACCCGTCAGCCGGAAGCGAGTCACGCCGAGGCCACCGGCCACACGGGCGAAGCGGGCAATCTCTGCGACGGTCAGGTACCGGGATCCCGGCATCACGGGCAATCCTTCCGGCGGCATGCAGTACACGCAGCGGAAATTACATCGATCTGTCAGGGAGATACGAAGCGTCGTCACACGACGCCCAAAGGAGTCTATGAGTGCGGACAATGGATTCTCCTTCTCAAGTCGTCGCGGGGCCGTTACCGGTCCCGCAATTCGGAAGGCAAGCGCCGTTTCCCGCGCGGCCCTGTCGTTTCAGATCCGTAGCGGCAATCGCCGCCGTAGGCCCCTGAAATCGGAGAATGCCCGGAGATGAGCCATCCGGGTTGCCCCGATTCTAGGGGATTTCAACGGGAGGTTGCAACCTTCAATTGCCGGTGACGCGGCGAATCCCAACGAGCGATGCTCGCGGCCGGTCCGACCGCGGGCACGGGCCGCTCGTTTCTCTTGCCATTTCGCCGCGGACCCGTAGAATCGCATCCAGCATGGGTATCGATCATTCGGCCACGTACCGGGACCGGAGTTTAAAGAACCTGGTCCACCGTCATCGCCTCAGGACCATCCTCTCGGTTCTGCGGAACGAAGTCGACCTCGAGGGCAGGACCTACGCGGACGTCGGGTGCAGCAACGGTTACGTGACCGCCCTCGTCAATGACCGCTTCAAGCCTGCGCTGGCCTGCGGCTACGACCACGACCGGGAGAACCTCGCCGCGGCACGGGCGAGCCACCCGCACCTGACCTTCGATACGATAGACCTCAACGGCGCCTCGCCCGTACCGCGGACCTATGACGTCGTGACCTGTTTCGAGGTTCTCGAGCACGTGGGCAGCCTGCGGAATGCGCTCTCCACACTGCTGGAGATGACCGCGCCCGCCGGCGGCGTCTTGTTCCTGACCGTGCCCATCGAGTCCGGGTGGCGCGGCGCCGTCAAGTTTCTCGTCAAGACGGCGTTATACCGGTACCGCCTCGACGAATTACCGCGCCAAAAACATCTCTACCTGGAGTACGTCGGCAGGCTCGTGGCCAACCGGAGAATGAGTCGTTTCCGGGACCGGCGGCACGGGTGGGGCACGCACTTCGGGTTTGACTACAGGGAGATCGACGATTTTCTGCGCAGCACGGGAAGGTCGTTCGAGGCCTCGAACCGGGGAATGTCGAGGTTCTATCTCGTGCGGTGCTGACGATATCCGTCGCAGACGGCCCGTCGGTGCGGGTCTGGCCGCGTAAGGGGCGGCCCCGGGCGATAAGCGCCGGCCCCGCCGTTTCCATATCATTTCATCAGGACGGCTTTTCGGACCAGGGAACGTTTTGCGGCGGTCAGGTGAATAAAATAGGTGCCGCTGCCGACCGGGCGGCCGTCGTCGTTGACACCGTTCCAGACCGCCGAATGCTCGCCCGCCGTCATAGACCGGTCGAAGAGTGTGCGAACGACCGCTCCCGACACGTCGTAGACGCGCAGGCTGACCGGGCCCTCCCGATCGAGGGCGAACCGGATTCGTGTCTGCGGGTTGAACGGATTCGGGAAATTCTGTTCCAGGCGAAGGGCCGCCGCCGGGACGGTGACGCTGGTTTCGAAAAAGGTCACGGGAACTCCATCCTCTATAATAGAGACCCCGTACCTATACGTAGTTCCGGCAGCGGCACTGGGGTCGCGTAACACGAACCGGCCGCCCGCGCTCGCGCGGACCTCGGGGCTCACGATCCGCCGCGGGCGGCCACCCGGCGTCTCACTCCGGAGCACCTCGAAGGTAACCCCGTCGGTCACATCCAGCAGGGTCCACGTGACCACCACGTTTGTACCGTCCCAGTGCGATCCAAACGACTGCAGCGAAACGGGTACGACGTCCAGTCCGCGATAGACAAAGGCCCGGCCTTCGTTGGACTCCGGGTTGTCCCCATGGGGCAGCCCGATGATCACGTCTGAGTACCCATTGCCATCCACGTCTCCGGCGCCCCCAACCGAGTACCCGTACCATGCCAGATTCTGATCGCTCTCGCCCGTCCACACAGGCGTCGTATCCAGACCGCCGCTACCACCGAGGTACAGGTACGCACGGCCTTCGTCGGGCTCCCCGCCGTCGTATTGATACGCGCCGACGAGGACGTCTGCGAAACCATCCTGGTTCACATCACCGGCACCCGCCACGGAGTAGCCGAAACCTGCGAAATCCTGATTGCCTTCCACCGTCCACGCCGGCGCGGCTGCAAGGCCGCCGTTCCCACCGAGGTATACGTTGGCCCGGCCCTCCTCCGATTCACCGTTGGTGTAGAGCGGCGCTCCCACGATGACGTCCGCGTAGCCGTCGCCGTTGACGTCGCCCGCGCTGTCGACCACCCAGCCGAAGTTCGCAAACGCCTGGTTACCCTCCGCCGTCCACGCCGGCGTCGTCGCGAGGCCGCTGCCCCCGCCGAGGTATACATAGGCCCGTCCCTCTTCCGTCTCGCCGTTGCTGTAGAGCGGCGCTCCCACGATGACGTCCGCGTAGCCGTCGCCGTTGACGTCGCCCGCGCTCGCCGCCGACCAACCGTAATTCGCGGACGCCTGATTGCTCTAGGCCATCCACGCGGCCGTAGGGGATAGCCCACTGCCGCCGCCATGGTAGACGTAAGCCCGACCCTCCCCGAGCTCACCGTTGCCGTAGAACGGCGCTCCCACGACGATGTCGTCATACCCGTCGTTGTCCACGTCACCCGCACCCGCGACGGACCAGCCAAAATTCGCCTCGTCCTGGTTACTCTCGCCCGTCCACGTCGCCAGCGTCGACGGCCCACCGATGCGACCAAGATAAACGAACGCCCGCCCCTCCCGGACCTCCGGGTTGAAATAGCGCGGAGCGCCGACGATGACGTCGTCATAGCCGTCATTGTTGACGTCGCCCGCGCCGCTGACGGCGTGGCCGAAATTTGCCGATACGTTGTTGCCGTCTACCGCCCACGCAGGAGTGGCGGAAAGACCGCCGGGACCGCCTAGATATACCCGCGACTGCCCCTCATCCTGCTCGGGGTTATCGAGGAAAACGGCACCGACGATGACATCATCATAGCCGTCATTGTTGACGTCGCCCGCCCCGGCAACCGCCCAGCCAAAGTTGGCGAACAACTGATCGCTCTCCGCGGTCCACGAGGGAATCGTGAGCAACGGACCTACGGCCCCGGTTGCCAACGCGACTACGACCAGGATGCCGCCCGCCACGACGCTCATCAATCCGTTCCTCGGACTCATCTTGCACCTCGATTCGGCTACGTAAACACCGACAAACGCCCAAAACCATGTAAAACTACCCCACAGCGGCCGGCCGAAACACAAAACAAGCCGACCCCGCAATTAAATCGGCGGGGTCGGCTTGAGAGTCTCCTCAAATCACCCTTGTTGTTAGTTCTTGTACAGATCCTTTATGGCTCCCCAGGTCGATTCCTCGACGGGCACGGTGGCGCTAAGAATCAACTGCTCCCAGCCATTCTCAAGCCGCCCTTTTTTCTGATCGGGCATGCCGCTTTCATGGAACAGCATTTGGGTGACCTGGGTGAGATCAAAACCTGGGTCCGTATGGGAGGCGGTGGGTACGATATTCGCGCCGGCCCCGCCCGGATTGATGCTGACCGCATTTCCGACATCGCATGGCTGGTTGGCCGGTATCGCCCACTGCCAACTCATGATGTTCCCGTTCGCGTCCCGCAGGCCGACCCCAAAAGCCGTGATCACACCGGGACCGTTTACGAGGTTTCCACACGGTGAGTATGCGACGACGTTGATGACCGTGTTGGCGAGGTCCTCGGCGATCCCAAAATCATACTCCCATCCACCGATGACTTCGGTCCCTACCGGTTCGCCGTTACCCCACCTCATCCGGACGCCTGGCTGGTTGCCAGCGGTGGCGGCCTCGACATCCACCCTGTCCCGTAGTTGGGCTACCCTCAATTGCCCGGACATCCCGGGGTAGAAAGCCTCGAGTCCAGTGTTCCAAGAGGCCATGGGAACGGCAGCCCCGGAAGCGACCGCGTTTGCCCAGTCTATCTGCGTCATGATAGAGACGGCAGGTGCGGAAACGAGGTTGGAAACCATGTAGCCGCCCGCGAATGCGAGAACCACCGCCGCAAAGACGAAAACCTTAGCTTTCTGGTTCATGAGACCTCCCCCAATGTGGACGATTGCCCCGTCTGTCCTGCGGTCGAGAAGGGGGCACTCTGTACGATGAATAGCATCGACAACAACATCGCCGACGGCCTCATTCGGCCGTCTGTGGTCGAAAACACTTCTATATGCAAGAGAACGGTCGCCCAAGAGCCTGGAACGGGCGAGGAGGTGTCAAACTTCGGGTGTCATGGCACTGTCCTGCGAAGCGTAACATATATCATAAACACCGGCGGGAATCAAGTCGAAAAGCCGGGGCACGGTCAAGCGGAGCGCGGCCGAGGACCGGTCGCGAGTGTAATCTATTACGTGTAC
>JBHHVD010000112.1:0-6807 GCA_046754105.1 Candidatus Krumholzibacteriia bacterium | reverse complement strand
GTCGCAAGGCGGGGGTCACCAGGGGCAGGGACGGCAACATGCACATGGGAGACCTCGACCACAATATTATCGCCTTTGTGAGCCACCTCGGAGACAACGTCCCGGTTGCGGCCGGCGCCGCCTTGAGTTTCAAGGTGCGGGGAGAGGATCGTGTCGCGCTGTGCTATTCGGGGGAAGGCGCCACGAGCCGCGGCGACTGGCACGAGGGTATCAACCTGGCGGCCGTTTACAAATTGCCCGTCGTCTTCTTCATCAACAACAATCAGTACGCTTATTCGACGCCGATTCACCTCCAGATGCCGGTGAAGGACGTGGCCGACCGGGCACCGGCCTACGACATGCCAGGCGAGGTCGTCGACGGCAATGACATCCTCGCCGTTTATGAATCCGCCGGGCGGGCGGTGGACCACGCGCGCGCCGGCAAGGGCCCGTATCTCGTCGAGTACAAGACGTTCCGCATGACCGGGCACTCGGCGCACGACGACGCCGGTTACGTACCAAAGGAATTGTTCGAGCAGTGGGAAAAACGGGACCCCATCGACCGCTTCGAACGCAAGCTCACCCAGTCCGGCGACATGACGGCGGACGATATCAAACAGATGGAACAGGAGATAACGGCGACGATCGACGACGCCGTGGAGTGGGCCGAGAACAGTCCCTACCCCGAGCCGGAAGACTGTTTGACCGACGTGTACCACGAAAAGTAACGACGACACCGGAACCAAGCACGGGAGAACTCGATGGCAGTAACGACGTACCTGGAAGCGATACGGCAGGGAATCTGGGAAGAAATGGAAAAGGACGAGCGCGTCTTTGTGCTCGGCGAGGACGTAGGCGTATACGGCGGAGCGTTCAAGGTGACGAAGGGCATGCTCGATCATTTCGGTGAGGACCGCATCATCGACACACCGATCTCAGAATCGGCGATTGTCGGTGCGGCGATCGGCGCATCCTACATGGGGATGCGGCCCATCGCGGAGATGCAGTTCATCGATTTCATCTCGTGTGCGTTCGACCAGATCACCAACTTCGCCGCCAAGAGCCGTTATCGCTGGGGCGCGGGTGTGCCGATCGTGATCCGCGGTCCGAGCGGTGGCAACACGCACGGCGGCCCGTTTCACTCGCAAAACGTCGAGAGCTATTTCTACAACACGCCCGGGCTGAAGATCGTGCAGCCGTCGACCGCCTACGACGCCAAGGGACTCATCAAGGCGGCGATCCGCGACGAGGACCCGGTGCTCTACCTAGAGCACAAGTACCTCTACCGCCGCATCAAGGAAGAGCTGCCGGAAGAGGACTTCGTCGTCCCCATCGGCAAGGCGGCGGTACGACGCGAGGGCGGCGACCTGGGCATCGTTACGTACGGGGCGATGGTCTACACCGCTCTCGACGCCGCCGAGGCGCTGGCCAAGGAGGGCGTGGAGACGGAAGTGATCGACCTGCGCTCGCTGCAGCCGCTCGACGAGGAGGCGATCCTCGAGGTGGCGAGGAAAACCAGCAAGGTCATCGTGCTGCACGAGGCGTGCCTGACGGGAGGCGCCGGCGGGGAGATCGCCGCGCGCATCGCGGAGAAGGCGTTCGATTTTCTGGACGGCCCCGTGGTGAGGGTGGCCGCCAAGGACACGCCGGTCCCATACAGCCCGCCGCTGGAAGAATACTTCCTGCCGCAAGTCAGCGACGTACTCGACGCCGCGCAAAAGCTGCTGGCGTACTAGACCGGCCGCGACGGCCGGGCGCCTGGCCCGGCGACCGGCGCGGCGGCCCGGGGAGCCGCGGCTGAACCATAGGAAACAAGGAAAGGGATCACAAAGACCATGAGCACCGACGTTATCATGCCACAAATGGGCGAGAGTATTGCCGAGGGAACCGTCACCAAATGGCTCAAGAAAGTGGGCGACCACATCGAACGGGACGAGGCGCTCTTCGAGATCTCGACCGACAAGGTCGACGCGGAGATTCCCGCCCCGGCCGAGGGCGTCCTGCTGGAGATTCTCGTGCCGGAAGGTGAGACGGTGGAGATCAACACCATCGTCGCGCGTATCGGAGGGGAGGGTGAGGTGGCCGCCGCCCCGGCAAAACCGGCGGTCCAGCCGGCGGCACCCCAACCCACGGCACCGGCGGCACCGGAGCCCAAACCAGCGCCCCCAGCAGCCTCGCCCCAGCGTGTGGCAGCCTCGAACGCCACCACGACACCGCAAGCGGTCGTTCCGTCGGGCGGCGTCGTCGTCCAGTTGGACGACCCGTTGAGCGATCGGCGCAAGACCAGGTCTTCCCCGCTGGTGCGCAAGATCGCGGCCGAGCACGGAGTGGACATTTCGCTGATCGACGGCAGCGGCGTGGGCGGACGCGTGACCAAGAAGGACATTGTGCAGTACATAGAGAGCGCGGGCACTCCCGACGTTCCGGCCGCAGCCGCGCCGGCCGCGCCGGCATCCGCTCCGCCTCCGGCGGTCGCTTTTCCGCCCGGCGAGCGCGTTGTGCGGGAGAAGATGACCGTGATGCGAAGGAAAATCGCCGAGCACATGATCATGAGCCGGCGGACATCGGCGCACGTGCAGACCTGGCAGGAATGCGACATGCAGGGAGTGGTCGAGAAACGCGCCGCCCTCAAGGGCGAATTCGAGCGCGCCGGCGTCAAGCTCACGTTCACCGCGTTCATCGCCGAGGCGGTGGTAAAGGCGCTGCAGGCCTTTCCAATGGTCAACGCGTCGATCGAGGGCGACGATACGATTCTCTACCACCAGGACGTCAACCTCGGGATCGCCGTCGCGCTGGACTGGGGCTTGATCGTGCCCGTCGTAAAGAACGCCGGGCAGATGAACCTCATGGGCCTCGCCCGTTCCATCAATGACCTGGCCGAGCGCGCCCGCACCAAGCGCCTCTCGCCCGACGACGTGCAGAGCGGCACCTTTACCATCACCAATCCCGGCGTCTTTGGCAGCCTGATGGGGGCACCGATTATCAACCAGCCGCAGGTCGCGATCCTCGGTGTCGGCGTCATCAAGAAGCGGCCCGTCGTCATAGATGACGCCATTGCGATCCGGCCCGTTATGTACCTGAGCTTGTCTTTCGACCACCGCCTGGTGGACGGCGCCGAAGCGGCGAAGTTCCTCTCGGCGGTCGTGGCCCAACTGGAGAACCCGAGCTAGCGCAGCCCTCGAGCACGGACGGGCTGTTCGCTGGCAGGACCCGCACGAAAAAGTGCGGGTGACAGCGAACGGGCGCCCGGCCGCGCGCAGCCCTCGAGCACGGACGGGCTGTTCGCTGGCAGGACCCGCACGAAAAAGTGCGGGTGACAGCGAACGGGCGCCCGGCCGCGCGCAGCCCTCGAGCACGGACGGGCTGTTCGCTGGCAGGACCCGCACGAGAAGTGCAACGATGGAAGGAACCATGCGCGTTCACGATCTCGATACGATGCCGTACGACGAGGCCTTTGCCCTGCAAAAGCGGACCGTCCAGCGCCTGCAGAGCGGCGGCGGCGAGGAGACTCTCTATCTCCTCGAGCACCCGCACGTCGTAACGCTGGGCCGCAATGCCTCCGCCGCCTCGCTCATCGCGGGCAAGACGCTGCTCGAGTCACGCGGCGTCACAGTGGTGGAGACGGATCGCGGTGGTGACGCGACGTATCACGGCCCCGGGCAGCTGGTCGGTTATCCCATTATCGCGCTGGAGCCGGGGCGGCGCGACATCCGGCGCTACGTAGCGGACGTTGAGGAGGTACTCCTTCGAACGCTGGCCGGGTTTTCCATCGAAGCCCGGCGCGACGACGTCCACCGGGGCGTGTGGGTCGCCGGGCGCAAGATCGCGTCGGTCGGCATCCGCATATCGCGCTGGGTCACGTGCCACGGCTTCGCGCTGAACGTCGATACCGACCTGTCGTATTTCTCGCTGATTCATCCTTGCGGGATTTCCAGCTGCGAGATGACTTCGATCCGGCGGGAGATCGGCCGCGATATCGACATGGCGGCCGTCAAAGAAACGATCGTTCGACACTTCTCGGACGTGTTCGGCCGCGAGGCGGCGCTGGCGCAAGCGGAGGCGAAACGCTATGGTTAGAAAAGCAAGACTTCCCCGACCCGGCTGGATCAAGATCTCGCTCAAGATGAACGAGAACTTCAAGGAACTCGGCGGGCTGATCTCGGACCACTCGCTGCACACAGTCTGCCAGGAGGCCCGCTGTCCCAATATCTACGAGTGCTGGAACGAGCGCACCGCCACCTTCATGATCCTCGGTGATGTCTGCACGCGCCACTGCGGATTCTGCTCGGTAAAAAAGGGCAGGCCCGGCGCCGTCGATTCGGCGGAGCCGATGAACGTCGCCCGCGCCGCGAAGAGGATGGGGTGTGACTATGCCGTGGTCACATCGGTGGACCGGGACGATCTGCCCGACGAGGGGGCCGGACATTTTGCCGATACCATCAAAGCCGTCCGCTCGTTGCTCCCCGAGTGCAAGGTCGAGGTATTGATCCCCGATTTCAACGGCCGCCGTGAGCTGCTCGACGTCGTGCTGGACGCCGCACCCGAGGTGCTCGCACACAACGTCGAGACCGTCTCGGCACTCTACCGCCGCGTGCGGCCCGTTGCCGGCTACCGGCAGTCGCTACGGATTCTCGAGGAGGCCACGAAGTACCGCGAACAGTGTAACCCGGCGATCCGCACCAAGAGCGGTATCATGGTCGGTCTCGGAGAAACGACCGCGCAGCTGCACGAGACAATCGGGGACATCGCGGGCACCGGCTGCGACATCATCACCATTGGACAGTATTTGACCCCGAAAAGGAATTCCCTCCCCGTGGAGAAGTTCTACACACCCGAGGAATTCGACGGGCTGCGCGAGAAGGCCTATGAGGCCGGGTTCAAGCACGTCGAATCGTCGCCGCTGGTGCGCAGCTCCTACCGTGCCAAAGGACAGTGGGAAAAGGTGGCCTGCCAGGCTGTCTGAGTCCAACGCGCGCGGTGCCTCGGCGATCCGGCGACGCCGACCACCACACCACACCGCCGTCAACCCAACTGCAGCAAGAACGGGTTGGTCTCTTTCTCTGCCCCGATCGTCGTCTCCGGTCCGTGGCCGGAATGGACCACCATGTCGTCCGGAAGCTTCATGATGACGTTCTCGAGCGTGCGCATCATCTGGGCATGATCCGCCCCGAGCAGGTCCGTCCGTCCGATACTCCCCTGGAACAACACGTCACCGACAAAGACCCGCGGCGGCTTATCGCCGGCGAAAACGAGCGAGATGCCGCCCGGCGAATGCCCTGGTGTCTCGATTACCCGACCGGTAACCCGCCCGAATGACACGGCGTCTCCCTCGGCGACGTAGCGATCGATCGCCACCAGCTTCGGCGCCGTAAGACCGAAGAAAGAGGCCTGCTGTGGCAGGATTTCATAGATCGGTATCTCATCCTTGTGCATCACCACTGGTACCTGGAGGGCGGCGACCACGTCCGGCAGTGCCGTCACGTGGTCGATGTGTGCGTGGGTGTTGATGACCATCTTGACGTCGACGCCGAGGCCCTTTACCGCTTCGAGTATACGCTCGGCCTCGTCACCGGCATCGACGATAATCGCCTCCCCGGTCTCCACACAGGACGCGATAAAGCAGTTGCTCTGAAACACGCCCACCGTCAACATGTCGACACGCATGATGTTCTCCTTGCCTGCAAGCCCTGAATACCGCAGAATAACAGCAGTAACACCCGACGACAAGCCTTTCGAAACGTCCAGTGAAGAAAGAACTCAAGAATACGTTCTCGTGGTCTGTCTCGAGAGACAGCGTCTTTCGGGAGTGCCCCCGCAAGTACTATTTCAAACACTACGGGCACTGGAACGGCTGGGACCGGAGCGCCCCGAAGAGAACCCGCGACATCTACGTTCTCGGCAAGCTGTCGTACCGGCCGACGTGGATCGGCCAGGTGGTCCACGAGTGCATCGCCCGTTCACTGCAAAACCTCTCCCGGGGAGTGCCGCTCCTCGGCGAAGGCGAAATCCTCTCCATCACCCGCAACCGAATGCGCCAGGATTTCAGGCAGTCCCGGGAGGGCCTTTACTGGAAAAACCCGAAGGAGTACTACGGGCTCTTCGAGCACGAGTACGAGGTCGAGGTGAGCGACGGCGAGTGGCGGGCGGCGGCGGAAACCGTCGACCATTGCCTGAAGAACTTCTATGCCTCGGAGGAATTCAAGCACCTGCGGTCGCTCGATCCCGCCGATTACCTGGAAGTGGAGCAGCTCTCATCGTGTGATTTCGACGGCACGCAGATGCGGATCAAGCTCGACTGCGCGAGCCGCGAGGGGAACAACATCGTCATATGGGACTGGAAGACGGGCAGGCGGGAAGCCACGACCGGGCTCTCCCTGCAGATGGCCTGCTACGCATTCTACGCCCAGCAGCGATTCTCGGTACCCCTGCGCCACGTCGTCACACGGCGATTCGACCTCTACCGCGCCAAGCTGCACGAGCAGACCATCACCCAACCCGGGTTGAACGAGATCCTCACCTATGTCCGCGGCAGCATCAAGGACATGCTGGCACTGCTGGAAAACGCAGCGGAGAACGTCGCCGATGAGGAGCGTTTTCGCAAAGTCGAGCAGGCCAGCGTGTGCCGGCGCTGCAGCTTCCTCAAGGTGTGCCAGCCGAGTATCTGATCCGGTCGGCGGCGCACGGCCGGCTGCCCCGGAAACCAGGTGGCCGTGCGTTGTTTGGTTGTTGACAGACCCGTCGCGGGAACGAGCGAGGATCACCCGCGGTCATCACGGGTCCTGTCAGCGAACAGCCCACCCGTGCTCGAAGGCTGCGCGCGGGCGGGCG
>JBHHVD010000111.1:0-7259 GCA_046754105.1 Candidatus Krumholzibacteriia bacterium | reverse complement strand
GAACTTGTCCCCGTGCAGCATCACGCCGTTCGCCTGGATGCCGTTGAAAAACGTGAAGAAATCCACGACGGGCACACCACGATTCGTGCAGATGCTGTCGATGATCGTGTTGAAACTGGTCATACGATCCTGGATGTTGGCCAGCTCGGTCGGATTCAATATCATAAAGTCGGGTAACGGTCGATCGGTACCACCCGGCAACGCCGCCGGGATTCCAACCCCGATCGCAAGCGAATCGGAGGCCAGGAGCGTCACCAGGGTCCCCGGTGAAAGCGGGGCCGGACCCGGACCGATGAGCGGGATGACGTTGCTCCCCGGATCGAGAACGGGCAGACGGGTGACCGGGTCGACCACGAACCAGGGGATCGTGGTAAAGAACGGGATCGCCGTGATATCGGGGAGGTTCGCGGCGACCATCGCACCGCTGGCCGCGTTTAGCGCGTCGATGGCGGTGCGGTACTCGCCCTCGAAGAAGGCCGCATCCGTCAACAGAAGATCGGTGCCCGAGGTGGCGGACCCGAGAATGTCGTTTGCCCCCATCCATGCGGTCAGGAAGGAAGCCACCGCATTGACCGCCTGGTCGATGGCGGTCGGGCCGAAGAGCGTGTCCCGCAGCACCAGGCCGTAGGCGTCGAGCGGATCCGGCCGCGTCACCCGCAGGTCGTGAAGTTTCGCCCTGGGGATGCCCAGGTTGTTGTAGATCCCCGGAAACGCCAGGTTGGTCGGCGTCCCCTGGGGTCCGGGCAGCGGGGCAATGACGGGCGTGGGCAGGATTTGCTGCAGCTCGAGGAGCGGCGGAGAGCCGGGCTCGGAGACGAGCGGCATTTCGAACGCGGCGATGCGCGCGGCTTCCGCTATGAGCGCCGGATAGCTGACGTTCTGAAACTTGTCTACGAGACCGCCGGATTGCACGCCCGCTGTCAGACTGTTACCGACGGCTACGTAGTTCGTGAAATCCGCCGATCCCGTGCTGACCGCGCCGGGGGATTTCGGGTCTATGTCGGCGCATCCGCCGACGCTAACAATGAGAATGAGTACAAGCAACCACCGCATAAAGATCGTTTTCATGGGAGTCCCCCTGTTCAGAACTGGTAGCCGACGTTTATGCCGAAGAGATTGGCGAATGTTTCATAGGTGCCGTTGAAGCCGTCGAGGCTTTGCCCGTCCGTGCTCCTGTCTCCGGTAATGAGAAACAGGGCAAAGAAATCGAAGGTCCACGGGGCTGTCTTGTACCCGAGGCCGGCCGAGATCCCGTTCCGGTCCGTGTCGGGCAGGAGGGGGCTCATCACGTTCTTGGGCTGCGGCGTCGGGTCGAAATAATAACCGAAACGCAGCGCGACCTTCTCTGTGGCCTCGTACTCGGCGCCGCTTCGAACGCTGACTTTGGTCTCCCAATCCTGCGGCCGTACGACGTTGAGGCTCGGGTCGGCGCTGAAGTTGAACGGAAGCGCGTCGAACGTTTCCCAGCCGACGATATTGACGTCCACTTCGAAAGTCCACCGTTCCACGCCGCCGTAGGCGAGGCCGGTCGAGACCAGCCATGGAAACTCGATCTGGGTGCCCGCGGCCTGGTCGACGGGAAACTGCGCCGCGACGGCGGCATCGAATGCCGGATCGCCTGTGAGTATCTGATCGAAATCGGCGTCTCCGTCGAACTCGGTGTCGACCTGGCTGCGGAAAGAGGCGCCGACGGTCCAGTCATCGTTGACTTTGAACAACGCTCCCAGGTTGAAGCCGAAGTCGAGGCTGTTGTTGCCGTCCAGGGTTAATGTGCCCACGTTGACGAACCCGCTTCCGTTCGGATCCCACCGCTGGAGGAAGCGGTGCAGCTCGACGGTTGCGTACACCAACTGGAGTCCGGCGCCCAACGACAAGCGGTCGCTCGGGCTCCAGGCGACGGTCGGGTTGATATAAAAGCTCTTGAGGTCGACGTCATCCGAGATGTGACGTCCGCTGAACGTAGCCGGGCTCTCCCATTCCTGTCCCAAACCGAACGGGTTGAATACACCGATCCCGATCCCTACATTCGGCTTGAGCTGGTGCGTGACGTATAGATTGCTCGGCGGAAAAACCATGGTGCCGGTTGACCCGGTTTCTCCGAATCCGGGGTCGGGGTCCACGCCGGCGAATTCCGAACCGGCGAAGATCAACGATGTCCCGGCGTAGATGTTCGTCCTCTCCAGCTTTACTATCCCTGCGGGGTTGAAGAAAATCGTCGACGGGTCGTCGGCCTGGGCGGTCATGACCCCGCCCATCCCCAGAGCGCGCCCGCCGGCTTCGAATATGAGAAAACCCGCAGCGCCGGCCGTTGTTGGAAGAACGGCCACCAGTACCAGGGCCAGGAACTTGTGAAAAACAGTACGCATAACTCCCCCTATTGTTTTCGCCACCAGGCGCTCGTCCATACGCTCAAGAAGCGTACATCGTGTCGATTTGTTCCTTGTACTTGCTTTCGATCGTCTTGCGCTTAACCTTGAGTGTCGGTGTCAGTTCGTTGGCTTCTATCGTAAAGTCTTTTTCGATCAGCAGGAATTTCTTCACGCGCTCGAACCCGGCGAGATGTGTGCTCAGCGCGTCGATTTCGCCCTGCATCTTTTCTAGCACTTTCGGATCGCGCACGAGATCCGCCTCGCTGTTGAACACGACACCCGCGGCCCGCGCGAAAGTAGTCAGGTGTTCGAAGTTTGGCACGATGAGCGCGGAAATAAACTTGCGGCGGTTGCCGATGATCACCGCCTGCGTGATGTACTTGTTCGTCTTGAAGAGGTTCTCGATCGGTTGCGGCGCGACGTTCTTGCCGCCGGCGGTGACGATGATGTCTTTCTTGCGGTCGGTGATGGTCAGGAATCCCTTGTCGTCGAGATACCCGATATCGCCGGTGTGAAACCACCCGCCGTCGAGGACCTCGTCGGTCAGGTCCGGCTTCTTGTAGTAACCGAGCATAATATTGGGACCCCGGGCGAGTATCTCCCCGTCCTCTGCAATCTTCACATCGACGCCGTCGATGGGCCTTCCGACGGTCCCGAACTTGAAGTGTTCGAAGGTGTTCACCGTGATGACCGGCGATGTTTCGGTCAGCCCGTACCCTTCCAGGATCGGCAGCCCCGCCGCATAGAAAAACTCGGCGATGTCCCGCGCCAACGGGGCGCCGCCGGAGACGAAGAAACGCAGCTTGCCGCCGGTCTTGGCCTTCAGTTTCTTGAAAACGAGCTTGTATGCAACCCCGTACTTGAACCGGGTCGATCCCTTGATACGCTTCTCGAGAAGCTCCCTGACGTAGACCTTGCCGATACCGACCGCCCAGAAAAACAGGTTCTTCTTGATGGCCGATCCCGCGGTGACCGTGTCCAGGATGCGCGCGTACATCTTCTCGTATAGGCGCGGCACGCTGACCATGACCGTCGGCGACACCTCGAGCAGGTTCTGCGGTACGGTGTCGATGCTCTCCGCGTACGCGATGCTCACTCCGCGGTAGAGCATCGTGTAGTAGCCCGCGGTTCGTTCGAAGACGTGGCTCAGCGGCAAGAAAGACAGGCAGCTGTCAGAGGGACCGATATCCAGGCTCGCCCCGCAGCTCAACACGTTGGAGACGAAATTCCAATGGTTGAGAATGGCGCCCTTCGGTTCGCCGGTCGTGCCCGAGGTGTAGATGATGCTCGCCCAGTCGTACTTGCCGATGGTGGCGATCCGCTCCTCGTACGCGGGGAGGTCGGTGACGCCGCCGCCCCTGGCGATGAGGTCGTCGAGCGTGATCGCGTTCGACGACGCGCCCGCATCGGGCTCGAAGGTTATAACTTGTTGTAATCCAGGAAGTTTCGAAAGGACGGATTCGATTTTCTGGCGCTGGCCCGCGCCGGAAACGAACACGGCGCGCGCCTCCGAGTCGCGAAGGATATACTCGGCCTGGTTCGCGGGCAGAGTGGCGTAGATCGGGACGTTGATGCAGCCGCACGCGAGGATTGCCTGGTCGGCGATCGCCCATTCGAGTCGGTTCTCCGAGAGCAGCGCTATGCGATCTCCCTTGGCCAGGCCGAGGGCGGCAAGGCCCCGGGACGCTTTGTCCACCGCCTCGAATACCTCTGCGTGGGGCACCGAAACGTAACGTCCACCCTTCTTGTAACGAAAAGCCGATGGCGTGTCGTGGGTCTTGACAGAGTGAAGAAACAAACCCGGGATCGTGTCTACCGCCATGCGATCCACTCCGTTTCGAGTCGAGCCGAGAGAACGACGGGCCGAAGGTACGAAAGCTCAGGTGGTTCAATACCCGCCTAGACTAGCGCACGGTTTGCCGAGAGGTCAACAGGTTTCAAGGTCGGGCCGATACGAACGGGCGTGCCCGCCATTCGAGGGCACCCGCCTGCGAGAAGACATTGCAATCGATTCCCGGTTGGGGTAGAGTCTATTGACTTTTGTCAACAGAATGACGCTCGAGGACGGAACCGATCGCACGTACGGCGCAACGGGAGGTAAGTCAATGAGTCGTGTGGTAGAAGGACCCAAAGCGGACGCTTCAGAAATCTTCATCAAAAAACTCGACGACGTTATTGCAAGGTACTGGTTGTTGAAACATCCGTATTACCGGGCATGGAGTGAGGGGCGTTTGTCCAGGGAGTCACTTGCGGAATACTCCAAACAATATTACGGGCACGTCAGGAATTTTCCCGTGTATCTCAGCGCCGTGCACTCGCGTTGCGAGGATATCGAGGTGCGCCGGCTGCTCCTGGAAAACCTGATGGACGAAGAGCACGGCGAAGAGAACCACCCCGAGTTGTGGCGCCGATTTGCCGAGGGCCTCGGCGTGGCGCGGGACGAGATCGAGTCGGCGCCGCTCCTGCCCCGGACGGAGGAATCCATCGACACGTTGAGATCACTCACGACGAGCGACAACTATTTGCGTGGAGTGGCGGCCCTCTACGCGTTCGAATCACAAGTGCCCGAGGTCGCGCGATCGAAGCGCGAGGGCTTGAAGGACTTCTACCGCATCGAGGACGAGAAGACGGTTTCCTACTTCTCGGTGCACGAAGAGGCGGACATCGTCCACCGCAGGCAGGAACGAGAGATCCTGCGGGGCAGGGCGAGAGATGATGCGTCGCGGCGCGAGGTGCTGGAGGCGGCGGAATCGTCGGCACGGGCGATGTGGACGTTTCTCGATGGTGTCTACGAGGCGTACGCCGAAACCGGGACGGGCTGCTGACCGGCCCAATGAGGGTGGCAGAGAACGGGCGCCCGCTAGCAACAACCCGCGACCGCCGCATCACCGTTCGAGGCAATCTCCCGCATCCAGGAAATAGAAGTGATGGGTCGGACCGTGCCCGCGCCCGATGGGTAGCGAATGTTCGATGGCGCACGATATGTACTGCTTGGCGTGCTCGACCGCTTCCAGCAGTGGCTCCCCCAGTGCGAGACGCGCGGTGATCGCCGCCGAGAACGTGCATCCGGTACCGTGAAGATTCGTGGTGTCGACGAAGCGGTGACGGTAGAAATGGAACCCGTCGCCGTCGAACAGCATGTCCGTAGCCGGGTCAAAGCCCGCGTGACCGCCCTTGATCAACACGTTGCGGCAGCCGTATTCGCGAATGATGCAAGCCGCCGCCTCCATCTGCCGCCGCGACTCGATCGTCCTGCCGGAAAGCAGCTGAGCTTCGTGGATGTTCGGGGTCGCGACGAGCGCCAGCGGCAGTAGATTCCTTTTGAGCGACTCCACCGCGTCTTCCTCGAGCAGCCTGCTGCCACCCTTGGAAATCATCACCGGATCGACCACCAGCTGGTCCAGCGCCCGCCCGCCCCTCTCTCGCAGCACCTCGCTGACCGCGTCGACGATGACCGGCGAGGAGAGCATGCCCGTCTTCGCCGCGGCGATGTCGAAGTCGTCAAACACGGCATGAAGCTGAGCCGTAACGATCGCCACGGGGAGATCGAATGACTCCGTTACCGCCACCGTGTTTTGCGCCGTGACCGCCGTCACGACCGAGGTGCCGAAGATCCCGTTGGCGTGAAACGTCTTCAAGTCAGCCTGGATGCCGGCGCCGCCACCCGAATCGGACCCGGCGATGGTAAGTGCCTGCTGCATGATTTCTCTCTTTCGTCAGCTTCCTCGTGTTCGGCGCGGAAGAGGTTATCCGGGGCCGCGCCGTCGCTATCGATATCGGGCGCGAACGAGCTTGGCAAGACCCGCGGCCGCGCGTTCCGGGTCGTCCGCCTCGCACACCGCGGAAATAACCGCGATGCCCCACACGCCGCCGTCCAGGACGGCCCCGGCGTTTCGTCCGTCGATACCACCGATGGCGACGACGGGGATGCCGAGTTCGCGGCACACCTCGCGCAGCGGGCCCGTGCCGATGGCCGCCCCGGGCTTCTCTTTGGAATGCGTTGGGTAGACGTGCCCGAATCCTACGTAGTCGGCGCCGTCCCGCTGGGCCTGCCTCGCCCCCTGGAGGTCCGCGGCGGTGCCGCCTATGATGGCGTGTGGCCCCAACAGCCGGCGCGCGGCTGCGATGGGCAGATCGGTGCTACCCAAATGGACTCCGTCGGCACCGACCGCAAGCGCGATGTCGGCGCGATCGTTGACGACGAGCGGAACCCCGGCGGCCCGGCAAACCCGTCCTACCTCGCCGGCCGCCGCCAGCAGCTCGCGTGCACCGCGAGCCTTGTCGCGGAACTGGATCAAATCGGCCCCGCCGGCGATCGCAAGCTCGGCGAGCTGCGCGTGGGTGAACCGTTCCTGGACCGTCTCGTCGGTAATGACGTGCAGATGCCCGACCTTCTTTTTCATAACCTCCCCAGAGCCGATTCAAACGCGTTCACAACACGTTCGATATCGCGCGCCGCCATGATCGCCGAAACGACGGCCACCCCAGCGGCTCCCCTTTGCAGGCAGGCCGCCGCGCGGTCGGGTGTCACGCCACCCACGGCGTAGACGGGCCGGCCGACGGCCTCGCAAACCCGCCCGAGGGCATCGAGACCCTGCGGCGCTCCCCAGGCGGATTTCGACGGTGTTGTGAACACCGGTCCGAAGGTGACAAAGTCGCTGTCTCCTTCAAACGCCTGCCGCGCCCCTTCGACGGAATGCGTGCTCGCACCCACGGCCCTGTCCGGTCCCAGCAGTCTTCGCGCGTCCCGCGGTGGAAACCCGGCCTCGGGGCAGTGCGCGCCGTCGGCGCCAACGGCAAGTGCGACGTCGATCCGGTCGTTGATGTAGAGGGCGGCCCGCCGCTCCGCCGTTACCTCGCGCAACCCCGCGGCCAGCGCCAGGAGCGCCG
>JBHHVD010000110.1:0-7468 GCA_046754105.1 Candidatus Krumholzibacteriia bacterium | reverse complement strand
GCAGCGAACGGGCGCCCGCCCGCGCGCAGGCTTCGAGCACGGGTGGGCTGTTCGCCGGCAGGACCCGCATCGGGACGGCAGGCCCGGCGCCCGCGCGCCGCCCCGACCGGAACCAATGGAGACTCGTAGATGTATCGGACTGGAATAGGCTGGGACGTGCACACGCTCGAAGAAGGGCGCAGGCTCATGCTCGGCGGTGTGCATTTCGAGGGGGAGCGGTTGGGTTTACTGGGCCACTCCGATGCGGATGTCGTCTGTCACGCCGTCTGCGACGCGCTGCTCGGTGCAGCGTCACTCGGTGATCTCGGCGATCACTTCCCGGACAGCGATCCCGCCTACCGGGATTTCCCCGGTGGTGAGTTCGTGGAAATCGTCCGGGACAAGGTTCGCAACGAGGGATACCTCGTCGTCAACGTGGATTGTGTCGTGATGAGTGACGCGGTTCGGCTGGGGGATAAGAAAAAGACCATGGCTGCAAGCATAGCGGGGCATCTGCAAATCGATCCCGACCGCGTCGGTGTCAAGGCCACAACGTGCGAAGGTCACGGCGCCGTGGGCCGCGGGGAAGTGATCGCCTGCCAGGCGATCGCGCTGCTGACAAGAGAGGACTAGTTTGTCTGACAGGAAAGCGGTGCGTGTGCGATTCGCCCCGAGCCCGACTGGGTTTCTTCACGTCGGCGGCGTCCGTACGGCGATTTTCAACTGGCTCTTCGCGCGGCACACAGAGGGGACGTTCGTCCTGCGCATCGAGGACACCGATGTCGCGCGCAGCACCAAGGAGAGCGAGGTATCGTTGATCGACAGCCTGCGATGGCTCGGTCTCGATTGGGATGAGGGCCCCGACCGCGGTGGCGCGGTGGGGCCGTACCGGCAGTCGGAGAGAGAGTCCGTGTATCGTTCGCATGCGCAGGCGTTTGTAGAGAAGGGCGTGGCGTACCCGTGTTTTTGCACGGACGATATCCTCCGGACCCGGAAGGAAGAGGCACGGGCGCAGGGCAGACCGCCCCAGTACGACGGCACCTGCCGCTCCCTGGGTCCGGGAGAGATCGCGGAGCGGCGCGCCCAGGGCCTGCCGGAAGCGGTTCGTTTCCGGGTGCCGGACGAGGTGATTCGTTTCGACGATTTGATTCGCGGCGACGTGAATCTCGCCTCGGGCATGGTCGGCGATTTCGTCTTGCTGCGGTCGAACGGCCGCCCGACGTACAACTTCGCCGCGGTGGTGGACGATCACGCGATGAACATCACACACGTCCTGCGCGGCGAGGAACACCTGCCCAACACGCTCCGCCAGATACTCATTTACCACGCCCTGGGGGCGAACGTTCCCCGCTTCGGACACCTGCCGCTGATTCTGGCGGAAGACCGGTCCAAACTGAGCAAAAGGCACGGTACCAGCTCGGTCGCCGATCTCGAGGCGCAGGGGTACCTGCCGGGTGCAGTGGTCAATTACCTGGCCCTGTTGGGCTGGTCCCATCCCCAGGGCAAGGAGGTGCTCTCCATGGACGAACTGGTAGAGAGCTTCTCCCTGGACAGGGTCGGCAAATCGGCCGCCGTCTACGACCGCAAGAAACTATCGTGGATGAACGGACAACACATCCGGCGCAAGCCCGTGGACGAGCTTTTCCCCTACGCGGATCGATACTTTACGGATGACATTCGCGTCCTTTACGACGAGAATGGGCGTCGGGAAATCTTGCGACTCCTGCAGGATGCCATCGAGAATCTGGCCGATCTGGATGCGGTGTGCGCGCCGTTTCGGTCGCCGCTAGAGATCGACGCCGAAGCGCTGGCAGAGTTGAAGACGGCGGATGCCCGGCCCGTTCTTGCCTCGCTCGCGGAAGAGTTGGAAAAGATCGGGGATGATCTGACCGCGCCGGTCTTCAAGGACATGATGAAATCCGTTGGCCGGTCTACGGGAATAAAAGGCAAGCAGCTCTTTTTCCCCGTTCGTGCGGCAATTACCGGGGCGGTTCATGGCCCCGACCTGGCGGGAGTGGCTGCGGTGAAAGGTCGCGGCGTGTTGCTCGATCTCATCGAGCGGGCGCAGAGTGCCGGCGAATCGGTTTCATAAAAAGTTCCTCGCACCGGCCGCGGCCGGCGCGCGTTCGAAAGACATTATGGCCGTTACCAAGAAAATGTGCGTGCTCCTCGTCATCGGCGGCGATTCATGCGAGCGCGATGTATCGATTGATACCGGCAAAGCCGTGTTCGAGGCGTTACGAGGGATGGGTCACCGCGTGTACGTCGCCGACCCGCTTCGCTCCGAGATAAAACCGACCGAAGACCCACGCGTGTTCTTCGCGGATGCGAGTATCACGCAGGAGCCCCCGCGTTTCGATGACGAGCGCTTCACGGCCCGACGGAGATTCATCGACGTCCTGGGGCAGCATAACAACCTGAGTTGTGACGTCGTGTTCAATGGGCTGCACGGGGGAGCAGGAGAAGATGGGACGATTCAGGCCGTGCTGGACTTCCTGGGAGTTCGCTACACGGGCAGCGGTGCGTGCGCGTGCGCAGTGGCGATGAACAAGGATCTTTCCAAGCGATTGGCAGCCGGAGCGGGCGTGCCGGTGGCCAAGCACATCCTCGTCGATTCGACGACCCACGAGTCGGTGGTCGCCGATCAACAAATATCCGAACATATCTCGTTTCCCGTAGTGGTCAAGCCCAACTGTGAGGGTTCAAGCGTGGGCGTGACGATCGCCGAGGACCGGGACGCGCTCGAGGGAGCCATCGACAAGGCCAAGGTGCTCGGCGGAGCGTTCCTCGTCGAGTCGTACGTGCCCGGCCGCGAGATCACCGCGGCGATCCTCGACTATAACAGCCTGCCGCTGCTCGAGATTCGCCCCAGGGAAGGGTTCTTCGACTACGAAAACAAGTATCAACCCGGCTCGTGCGAGTACCTCGTGCCGGCGCCGCTCGACGGGGCCGTGGCGCGCGCGGTCGGGCAATCGGCCATCGCTGCGTACCGGGCGTTCGGTTGTCGCGGCTACGCGCGGGTTGATTTTCGCGTGAACGACCGGGGCGAACATTTCTTCCTGGAGGCCAACACGCTGCCGGGGCTCACGGCAAACAGCCTCGTGCCCAAAGCGGCGAGGGCGGCGGGAATCGAGTTTCCCGAGTTGATCGGTGCCATCTTACGTTTGGCAACCGCGCCGAGTCCGTTATAATAATGGAAATTCCGGACGTTTCCGGCGGAGATGCCGCATGACACTGAAGGTCTACGATACGCTTCGCGCGAAGAAGCTCGAATTCAAGCCGGTCACCGGCAAGAAGGTGGGTATTTACTTTTGCGGCATGACCGTTCAGGACAAACCACACATGGGGCATATGCTGGCGTTCGTGTCCGGCGACATGATACGACGCTATCTGGAGTACAAGGGTTACGAAGTCACATACGTACAGAATTTTACCGACATCGACGATAAGATAATCGACAAGGCGAACGAAGAGGGTCTCGGTTATCAAAAGGTCGCCGAGAGAAACATCGAGGCCTATTTCGCCGCCGCCAGCGATCTCAACATCAGGCCCGCCTCCTTGTATCCACGTGCGACCGAACACATCGGTGACATAATAGAGCTCATCGGCAAGCTGGTAGAGAAGAGCTACGCCTACGCGGCCGGTGGCGACGTGTACTACCGGGTCAGGGATTTCGACAACTACGGTAAGCTCTCAAAGCGCAAGGTCGACGACCTGATGAGCGGGGCGCGTATCGCGGTCGGGGAGGCAAAGGAAGACCCGCTCGACTTTGCGTTGTGGAAGGGAGCCGGGCCTGAGGAGCCCGGGTGGGACAGCCCATGGGGCCGCGGCCGGCCGGGGTGGCACATCGAGTGCTCCGCCATGTCGATGAAGTACCTGGGCAAGACGCTGGATTTTCACGGCGGCGGTGAAGATTTGATTTTCCCTCATCATGAGAACGAACTCGCGCAATCGGAGGCTGCCACCGGCAGTCCCTTCGTCAATTTCTGGCTGCACAACGGCCTGCTCAACCTCAGCGGCGAGAAAATGTCCAAATCTACAGGACACTTCTTCGCGATGGAGGACGTGCTGCGGGAGTTCCCCGGCGAAGTCGTTCGTTTCTACTTGTTGTCCACACACTTTCGCAGCCAGAACGAATACTCGCGCGAACGTCTCGAGGAGGCCGGGCGTGGTCATGAACGACTGCGGCTGGCATGTCTGTCCATCGGTGAAAACCTCGATGCGCTGGGGGATTCACCCGGGGTGTCCGGCCCGGCCGGGGACTCCCTGAAAGAGGCGGTCGCGAAGTCGCGGGGGCGCTTCCTCGCGGCGATGGACGACGACTTCAACAGCGCGGGCGCCATAGGCGCCATGTTCGACCTGGTGAGAACCTATTACAAACTCGTAGACGACGCTGGTGCCACCGTCACCAGGGACCGCGAAGCTCTCGAGCAGCTCAAGGCGGCCATCGTAACCTTCGATTCGATCCTGGCGCTCTTCCCCGCGGGCTTTCCAACCGCGGCAGAGGAGGTGCCGGCTGAAGTGACGATCCTCCTGGACGCCCGCCGCCAGGCGCGAGAGGAACGGGATTTCCAAAAAGCGGACGCGTTGCGAGACCAGGTCAACTCCATGGGATACATCATCGAGGACCGGCCCGACGGACAGCGGGTCCGCCGGAAATGACAACGGGCCGCGGGGAATAGCATCCGCAAGAAGAGTCATCTCCCATCGAATAATTTCCCCCCTTGCCGTGTATTCTGTACGGGTTAGTGTAAACGATTGTAACCTGGAGAGCCGTTATGCCTACGGAGTACTGGTGGATCTGGATGGTCCTCGCCGCACTCTTCGTCGTCGGTGAGATATTCACTGCAGCGTTTTTTCTGCTCTGGTTCGGCGTGGGCGCCGGTGTCGCGGGCCTGTTGGCGAAGTGGGAATTCGGCCTGGTGCCACAACTGACCGCGTTCGTCGTCGTGTCCTTCGCGCTGTTCCTGGCGTCGCGGAGGTTCGCCGAGCGATTCAGCAAAGAGCAGCCACCGGGTATCGGTGCGGATCGCCTCGTGGGTCAGAAGGGCATTGTCCTCGAAGCAATCGACAACGACAAGAACACCGGCCGGGTACGTCTGGGCAAGGAGGAATGGAGGGCGGACAGCGAAACAGACGCCCCAATCGAAGTCGGAAAAATGGTCCGGGTGACCGGAATCAGTGGTACCCATCTAATCGTTACGTCAATGGAAGGGGGCGAGTAGAGATGGAAGCAGCAAATGTTGTTGTATTGTCCGTCGTCGCGCTTGTGGTGTTTGTTGTCGCCGCGACGGGGCTCAAGATCATACGGCCGTGGGAGAAAGGCCTCGTGGAACGGCTGGGCAAGTACCAGCGCACCGTCGACAGCGGTCTGACGTTGATCATCCCGTTCATGGAAAAGCTGATCAAGGTGGACATGCGCGAACTGGTCGTTGACGTGCCCCCGCAGCAGGTGATCACCAAGGACAACGTCGCCGTGGAAGTGGACGCGGTGGTTTACTACGAAGTGACGGATCCGGTGAAGGTCACCTACAACGTGGCCAACTACTACGTGGCGGCGACCAAGCTCGCGCAGACCAACCTGCGTAACCTGGTGGGCGACCTGGCGCTGGACGAGTCGCTAACCTCTCGCGAGTTGATCAACACGCGACTGCGGGAGATCCTCGACGATGCCACGGACAAGTGGGGCACCAAGGTGACCCGTGTCGAGCTGCAGCGCATCGAGCCGCCGGCCGACGTGACCAGCGCCATGCACCGCCAGATGAAGGCCGAGCGCGACCGCCGCGCAACCATCCTCGAAGCCGAGGGCACCAAGCAGGCCGCCATCCTGTCGGCTGAAGGCACCAAGCAGGCCGCCATTCTCAAGGCCGAGGGTCAGGCGGAAGCCATCAAGCGGGTAGCCGATGCCGACAAGTACGAGAAACTCACCGTGGCCCAGGGGGAGGGGCAGGCGATCGAGACCGTTTTTGGGGCGATCCACCAGGGGGACCCGACCAACGATCTCATCGCGGTCAAGTACCTGGAAGCGCTGGCCGCCATCGCCGACGGCAAGGCCACCAAGATCTTCCTGCCGCTCGAGACCACCGGTATCCTGGGCAGCATCGCCGGTATCGGCGAGCTGTTGAAGGAGAAGATTCCCCCCGCCAAGACGGGAACCGAAGGGTAGGACACTGTGGCCCGCCGACCGGGGGAGGGGGCCTCCTCCGGGCCGCGGCGGCGGGTTCGCCTCGCGCCGGAACCTCAACGCATTACATCGGAAAGCTGCGGATGCGACCTCTTGAGCGTGGTGACGGAATTGTCGCAGCGCCGGATGCGAAGGACCGCCCGCACGATGAGGTATATCCCGAGGAGTACCAATCCCAGACACAGCGAGAGCAGTGGTATGAGAAAATGGGCAACATTCGAAAAATGATAGAGTTTCGAGGTTGCCACGAGGATGCTCAACACCGAAACGGGCAAGGCGAAGACGGCGATCCCCGTGCGCATGAGCGCGAGCGAGGTTCGCTTTTCCGCGAGGATCAGCTGGACCGCGCTCGCGAGCGAGCTGTCGATGTGGGCGTTTTCGGGGTGTTTCAACATCCACCTCTTGTGGCGTAACTCATTGTCAAAAATCTGGTTATGTACATAGCGCCCTTCGAGCCGCCTGCCCCGCCACGATTCGTAGCATAGACCGTCCCGGCGGCTAGCGCCAAGAGCTAAATCCGGACGCGGAGCGCCGGTCCGTAGCGAATTGCAGATAAGATTATATGTTTCAATTGGTTATGCTTTGTCTCTTGGTGGAGCGGCGCGCGTGCGCGTTGCGGCGCCGCAGGCAACCGAGTTATCCACAGAAAAAACGTCCAATTCTGGATAAATCCACGTTGACTTTCGCGCTATGTTTCTGTTATTTTTGCCCTTGACAAAAGAAGGACTCTGGCTATAATGTCGCGAGTTCTGGTTCTGGCCTAGAGGACGCGTTCCCTGTGAGCTGGCGTAGCTCAACTGGTAGAGCATCTCATTTGTAATGAGGTGGTTGGGGGTTCAAGTCCTCTCGCCAGCTCCACGATTTGGCGTCGATGAAAAAGAGCGGGCCGTTTTCGTAAATCTCTCTTCATCAGTTCAAAACACCACAATGTAGGTTTGAGGGATACGTGTCCCCGAGGCTTTGGGAAGCCGAGGGGTTTGTGTGTCTTTTTGGCGTTTGTTCGAAGATCGTTTGTGGCCGGGCGTTTGGGGAGGTACCCGAGTGGCCAAAGGGAACAGACTGTAAATCTGTCGGCGATGCCTTCGGAGGTTCGAATCCTCCCCTCCCCACCATTGTATCCAAATGGGCGGGAATAGCTCAGTTGGCTAGAGCATCAGCCTTCCAAGCTGAGGGTCGCGGGTTCGAGTCCCGTTTCCCGCTCCAGTTTTTTTTGAACCAGGAATACGTGCCCACGTAGCTCAGTCGGTAGAGCATTTGCATGGTAAGCAAAAGGTCAGCGGTTCAAGCCCGCTCGTGGGCTCCAGC
>JBHHVD010000109.1:0-8121 GCA_046754105.1 Candidatus Krumholzibacteriia bacterium | reverse complement strand
GGACATCGAGCGCTTCAAGAGCGAGAAGGGTATCGATCGCCTGGTAATGGTCTGGTGTGGGAGCACCGAGATCTACACAGAGCCGAAACCCGTGCACGACAGCATCAAGGCCTTCGAGGAGGGCCTCAAGAACAACGACGCGGGCATCGCTCCGAGCATGGTGTACGCGTACGCCGCGCTGTCGATGGGGATCCCCTTTGCGAACGGCGCGCCCAACCTCACGACCGACATCCCCGCCCTCGACGAGCTCGCCCGGGAGATGCGGGCCCCCATCTGCGGCAAGGACTTCAAGACCGGGCAGACGCTGATGAAGACAATTATCGCGCCGGGCCTCAAGGCACGGCTGCTCGGCTTGAACGGCTGGTTCTCGACCAATATCCTGGGCAACCGCGACGGCGAGGTGCTCGACGACCCGGAATCGTTCAAGACCAAGGAGGTCAGCAAGCTCTCCGTGCTCGATACGGTGCTGCAGCCGAAGCTCTACCCGGAACTGTACGGAAACTTCTACCACAAGGTGCGCATCAACTATTACCCGCCGCGGGGCGACAACAAGGAGGGTTGGGACAACATCGACATCTTCGGCTGGCTGGGTTATCCCATGCAGATCAAGATCGACTTCTTGTGCCGCGACAGCATTCTGGCCGCGCCGATCTGCCTCGACCTGGCCCTGTTCATGGATTTCGCAAAGCGCGCGCAGCTCTCGGGGATTCAGGAATGGATGTCGTTCTTCTTCAAGAGCCCCATCACCGCGCCGGGACTCTACCCCGAGCACGACCTGTTCATCCAGCTCATGAAGCTCAAGAACCAGCTACGACACCTGATGGGCGAAGAGCTGATCACGCACCTGGGGAACGAGTACTACGAGTAGGGGATTCAGGCGGGGGTTCGTGGTCGGCGGCTGTGTCCAATCCCTGGAATCGTCTCGAATGTCGCTGTGGGCTTCAAAGACGAAAGTCGAGCCAGATCAGGGATTTCCGTCCTCGTCGATCGTCTCGGTCAGCGGTGTCAAAACGGTTTGTGGAAGCTCGATCGACCGGCCCTGAGACCTGGAAAGGGTGACGCAATTCTCCGCTTCGAACCGCTCGCCGGTCTCGAACCGTCCGGAAAGCGTCAGGCGGTGGGTGGTCTGCGCCACGGCTTCCTTCAAATCGTCGAGGTGCTCGATACGGAACCGCAGGACCATATCCTGAATGCCGTCGCCTCCGGCATCCGAGCACGGACAGTCGCCGCCCTCGCCCGGACGGCTGACGTCACGGTATTGAACCTGGACCGGCGGCGTGTCGTCCAGAACCAGAGAGGCCGCGTCCACCCTCGCCACGTCGAAGCCGTCCGTCCCGACCAGCGCGATCGTGAGGAGGTCCTGCAGGTCGGGATTTACGACATTGGGGCACACGGCGGGGGCGATGTCGATAAGCGCCCTGGAAGCGGCTTCCAGCCACTCGTGAAAGAGAACGTTTGATCCGGCCACCGCGCCCGTACTGTCGGCCACCACAGCCACCAGCAAGTCCCTGCCCGCTCTCTGGCCGCGAAACGAGAAAGACGCCCGGCCGAACGCATCCGTGTGTGTACCCGAGACGACGCCGGCGTGGGGACCCGAAACGATCTTGAGCTCGACGTGGACGTCCTCCATCGGCTCACCCGCGCCGAGCACGGTGGCGGTGATTTCGGACTGCGATCCGATCCGGCTCGACGAAGAGGTCGCAGTGAGCACTAGGTTGTCGGGGTGGCGGCCCGGCGGGCCGTTCTCCTCCACGTCCGCTTCCCGTTCGCCGGCCAAGGGAATTCCCCCCGGTACCACCGCTGTCTCTCCTCCCCGCCGCGGATCGCTGCTGGCAAGAAAGCTCGCGAAGAACAGGTTTTCATCTCCGGACGGATTTCCGGTCGCGACGGTGATCCTGGTCTCACCCGGCTCGAGAAGCGGGCCCAGATCGTAGTACTCGTCGTCGGTCGCGAGATTCGCCACCGGTCCGCGCGCGTCGGCGGGGTTCGAGGCACCATCGCCCACGCCCCCGACGGTCAAAAGTGCTCCCGGCAGCGGCGATCCATCGTCGGGGCCGCCCGCCGCCGTGGTGAGCCGGCGCCCGTTGACGTCGATCCAGCTGAACTGCCTCCCTTCTCTACTCGACTGATAGCTGTGGGAAATGCCGACTCCTAACGTGAATCGAGTGCCGCTTCCCGCCCCGGCCGATTCCGAGAGCTCCACCGCAAACGACCCTCCCCGGACTTTTTGCGCCCCGAAAAACAGCGCGATCTCGTTATTCTCATCGGCGCCCGGGTCGTCGAACACGACGGCCAGGATCACGCCGTCGATAAGATCACTCGGGTGTTCGTGAATTTCGAACACGACGCGCCCGGCGGCGGCACCATCGATTCGCGACCGTACAAGGCTCGTAACGTCGGCGATGCCGTTCCACGACCCGACCGCGTTGGGCACTGAAAGGTCCCATTCCACCGGCGCTTCACCGATCGACACCTCGTTCGCACGAGGCCGGTGCTCGCTGAAACCGGCCGACGCCGCCATGAGAAAGGCCTTCCTGACCGTGCCCCCCATGGGCTTCTCGACCTCGACCGTGCCCAGCGGCAAGACGGTCCCCTCGCCATCCACCGACAGGCTCAGGCGGCCTTTGTCCTTATAGAAAAGCTCCAGTTGGGAAACGGGCGCCGTCACTCGCCGCTCGTCGGCGGGCGTTTCTCCCGGTGGCTTTTTGTGATAGACGACGGCGGCGCTCGGCGCGGGGTGCGCCGCGAGCGTGAAGGTTGCGAACAGAAAGAGCAAGACGCAAGGCGTCGAGGGATGTTGCATGGCTCTTCTCGCCGTGGGCGGTTATGGTAGTGGGTATCTCCAATATAGGCATTCGGAAGCTCTTCGTCAAGGCGGTGGCGCGGCGGAATGTATGTTCGCCACTCCGCAACGCCTACAAGAAAGACCGCCCACTCGATCCACTCGAGAGGGCGGTCGGGACGTGGTGGGGGGGGGGCGGGAGACCTACGCCTGCTGCTTACACATACCCAGGACGCGACCGTCCGGGTCCTCGAAGAGCGAGAGCTGGCCCACTCCGGGGACCTCCATCTTGTCCACGACGATCTTACCGCCGGCCTTCTCGATTTTTTTTCCGTAGGCGTCGAGGTCATCGACGTCGACGTAAAAAGCCAGGTTGCCGGGCCACGGTCCCTCTTTCGGTTTCATGATGCCGCCGTTGATCCCTCCCGAGCCGCCGGTCTCCACCAGCCGGTAGTCCATCTCGGGGATATGCTTGATATCCCACTCGAAGACCTCCTTGTAGAAATCCGAGACTCTCTCCGGATTCTCCGACCACAGCTCCCAGTGCACTACGGGTCGACCCATGGCAATGCCTCCAATCCGACGCTTGATGCGCCCTTGCCTACTGCAGTAGTCGCCGGCCGGCATTCCGGCCCGCCGTCACCTTGTCTCTTCACGATGGCGATGGGGTTAGCGCGGGAATCGACGACATCCTTGCCGCGTGTTGTCGAATCCGCCGATGCGCAGAGTGTGCAAACAAGTTACGATGTACGAGCGCCCGGCGCAACCGCCGGCCGATCAACACGCATCCAGAAAGTGGTATTCTCCTTCGATGACTCCCGCTTCTTCCCCTACCGCCGCCGCCTCGGGCGCGCTCATGAATGCCAGCGCCCTGGCACGATCCTCGACGTCCAAGAGAAAAAACACATCGTTCCCATCGTCGACCGATCTCCACATCTCGACAAGATTCAGTCCCGACGCGCGGCCGGCATCCCCTTGCGCGTCGAAGACCCTTTTCCACCGGTCGAAGTCCTGCACCTTATTGCGAACCAATAACACCATTTCTCATCCTCCTGCCGAACGTTAACTCTGCCCTCACTCCGTAACTCGGGTCCTCTCCATCAGGATCGATTCCCGATTGCCCAAAGCTCGAGGGTATCTCCGACCGTCGCCGTGGTGTCACTTTGGCTGACCAAAACAGGACTACGATTCCCAGGGCCGCTGGGCCCGTCACTGCCACAGCCGACGACAAGCAATGACGCCGTCGCAATGAAGCTTCTAACTCGCACTCGTCTCACCTCGCTACCATCCTGTGCGGAGTCTAACCGGTCCCGCGCGGATCCCCCAGGTTCGCGCGGTAGGACCGTCTACGAATATAACCCATCCGATTACGTAAGTTAACGGGGAACGAACACGAGCGAAAGGGGCTCAGAACTGGAGCACCGGGCGGGAGGCGATGCAACAGCGCATCCCATTCCCGCAGGCGCGCCCTGAGCCAGGGGCGCCTGTTGGTTGTTGGGTGAGCCGTTGCGAGAGCGAGCGAGGATCACCCCGCGCAGCGGGGTAGCCGAGCGACGCGGAGCACGGCGAGGGAAACAACCCAACCGGCGCCCCCCACAAGCCCGCACAAAAAAACCGCCCCCTCGATCCACTCGAGAGGGCGGTTGCCGCATGCGTCCAGGCTCTATCGTCGTTACTGCATTCCCTGCTGCGAAATAATCTCCGCCCGTTGCTTCAGCTTCGCCTGGCGGGCGATCTGCTTGCGCGCGTACGTGCTCCACGGGGCTTCTTTGAGATCCACCGCTTTTGCGAACTTCGCGATTGCCGCATCGTACCGCTTCGACTTCTCAAGGAGCTTGCCCCACATCGAGTACAGCCACGCCTTCTGCGCGTCCGCCCCCAGCCCCTCCTTGATCATTTCCAGCGCCCGGGTGTTCATCCCCGCGCTCACGTAGCAATCCGCCAGCGGCCCGTACAAGCCTTTCATGCCGCCGCCGAGCTTCTTCACGCGCTCGAACTCCGAACGGGCTTTCTTTTTTTGACCCAGTTGGTAATAGGCCACACCGAGGTTGCGCCGGGCCTTGGCATTGGCGGGCTCGAGGGTCACCAGTTTCAGCAGCCGGTCGGCGGCCGACGAGAATTCCTTCTCGCGGATCAGGATCAGACCGAGCTTGCCGAGGGCCTCGGCATTATCGGGGTCGAGTTCCAGCGTCTTCTCGAGCAAAACGCGCACCTCGTTTCCCCCGCCGCGCTTGGCCTCGATCTTCGCCAGCGACTCGATGATTTCGCGGTTCTCCGGGTCGCCGTTGAGCACTTTCCTGTAATAGTAGACGGCATCGTCGTAGTTACCGAGCTTGCCCTCGAGATATCCGAGCTGTTTGAGCGCGTCGGTGTCGTTCTCGTTTGCGTCGAGCATCTCACGGTAGAGGGACTTCGCCTCGTCGTACTCGCCGAGCCGGATATGATTGTACGCCTGCCGGGTCTGGATGCTGTTCTTGTCGGCGCCGAGAGCGAGCGCCTTTTCGTACGCCTCGTTCGATTCGGCGAACTTGGAGATGCGTGACCGGCAATAACCGAGCATCATCCAGCCCCTCACGAATTCGGGATTGCGAACGGTGAGTTCCAGCGCCGCTTTTTCCGCCGCCGGGTAGTCCTTTGCCTGCAGAAAACCTTCGACGGTTGAAACCATCGCGTCTGCCCTGGTGGCGAACGCCGGTTCGCCGCCGACGGTTGGCAATGCATCGTCGCCTGCCAGCGCCCGGGCTGTCGAGCCCGCTCCAAGAGCGGCCGCAACACCCGCCGCGGTAATGAGGATCAACCCCGCATAGATGTGTGAACCACTGCGCATGCTCGTCTCCTACTGATTGGCTAACAATTCCTATGCCAAAACAACCAAACTGCTTGCGAGCTATGGGGTAAAGGCTGAATAAGGACTGGGGTTATTCACGTGGGGTACTTTAATTAATTGAATTCAAAAGGCTTTGTCAAGCCCTACGTCCCGGCCGCCACGGGGGCCACAATAAATTATCTATTTCACAATAGGTTAGAGACCGGGCAGGCACCGGGTTTTGGCCACCCGGTCGACACCCGAATGTGCACAACGTGTCCACTTTTGAACGCGCCCGCCGCGCCCGCCCGGGTTGGGGTTTTCACCCATTTTGCCCCCGCGCAAAGGACGATCAACGCGGGTGATTTCCGCACCGGCCGTGTGATACCCTCGGTCTCCCGGCCCCGGGGTCCGGCGGGCGATCGACGCCACGCCCGGGTTTTCCACTTGGGGGACGTCATGACGATGCGCGTGAATCCGTACAGGTGTGTGTTGTCGATAACGGCGGCGCTCGCGCTCGCCGCGTGCTCGCCGCGCGCGTCCTACCAGGCGTCGTACCGCGGCGCCAGACTCGTTTCGCTCGCCGACGTGCGCTTCGATGACGGCGATACTTTTTTCATACGGGGAAAACCGATACGGGTTCTCGGCATCGATACACCGGAGATCGCCCACCCCGGGCTCGGCATCCAGGAAGGGCAGCCCTACGGTACCGCCGCCGCCGAGTCGACGCGCGTCTTGATGACGCGCGCCGTCCAAATCGAATACGTCTCGGCCGGTCGCGACCGCTATCACCGCAAGCTCGCGCACGTCTTCGTGGACGGAGAACTCCTCGCCGTCCGCCTCATCCGCATGGGTCTCGCTTATGAAACGGTGACCTATTACGGCGACAACGGTTTTCCAGACCTGGCGCAGCGCATCGTCGACGCCGCGAGGACGTCGCCCAGGCCGGCGTTCGAGGCACCGTACAAGTGGAAGCGAAGACAACGCATGAAGAGAAGCGAACGCGGGGACGAATAGGGCACAACGCAAACCAGTCCGCATGCCGCCACCCCTCCGGCGGCAATCACGATGGGATGGCGCACGCCCCCACTCCTGTGCTACGATGAACTCACATCGCCACGCAAAGAAAACAACGCCACCATCGCCATTACGCAGACTACTGTCCATCCGGTTCCCGGGGGCCAAGGAGAAATCACATGAGCAGAGAATATGGGAAAATCGACACCAAGCTCGTCCACGCGGGCGAGCCCGTACCCCGCATGGAGGGCGCGGTGAGCCTGCCGATCTTCCAGTCCTCGACGTACGAGACGTTCGGGGGCGAAGGCTACCACGACATCCGCTACATCCGTCTCAACAATACGCCGAACCACACCGTGCTCGCCCACAAGCTCGCCGCGCTGGAAAACGCGGAGGATGCGCTGGTGACGGCCAGCGGCATGGCGGCCATATCGAGCGCGCTGCTGGCCGTGCTCTCGGCGGGCGATCACCTGCTCGTCCAGGACTGCGTCTACGGCGGCACGCACGACCTGGTCGTCAAGGATTTCCCCGCGCTCGGGATCGAATACGATCGCGTGGACCCGACCGACCCCGGTTCGTGGGAGACGAAGCTGCGCCCGAACACCCGGGCGTTTTACGTGGAGAGTATTTCCAACCCCTTGATGGGCGTGGGCGACCTGAAAGCCGTCGTCGACTTTGCACGCGCACACAAACTGGTGACGATGATCGACAACACCTTCGCGAGCCCGGTCAACTTCCGTCCGGCGGAGGTCGGATTCGATCTTTCGCTGCACAGCTGTACGAAGTACATGAACGGTCACTCGGATATCGTCGCCGGCGCCGCGATCGGCAGGGCAGATCTGGTCCAGAAGACCAAGCACAAGACGGACCACTTCGGAGGCACCCTCGACCCGCACGCGTGTTTCCTGCTCCACCGGGGATTGAAGACGCTGGCGCTGCGCGTGCGCCGCCAAAACGAGAACGCGCTGGAGATCGCCCGCTTTCTCGAATCACACGCAGCGGTCGAGAAGGTCAATTATCCCGGCCTGTCACGCCACCCGCAGCACGAGATGGCCGCCGGCCTCTTCGACGGCTTCGGGGGCATGCTGAGTTTCGAACTCAAGGGCGACCTCTCCTTTGCCGACCGGGTCATGCACGCGGTACGCATCCCGTTGATCGCCCCCAGTCTCGGCGGCGTGGAATCGCTGCTCACCCGTCCGGCGGTAACCTCGCATGCGGGGCTTTCCGCCGAAGAGCTCGAGCAGGCCGGCATTACGGGCACGCTCGTGCGGATGTCAGTGGGCATCGAGGCGGCGGACGAGCTCATCGCCGACCTCGACGCGGCGCTCGCCGGCTAGTCCCGTGGCCGGTACGCCCGATCGTGCGGGAGATTCCGCGATTCGTTCTCGAACGCGCGACACGGCCCCGGATCAGCGGTGCGCCGGGGGCCGGCGGCGACGGGTGACCCGGACCGCATGAACATACTTCTGCTCGAACCGTTCTTCACAGGGTCCCACGCGTCGTGGGCCCGGGGCCT
>JBHHVD010000108.1:0-8189 GCA_046754105.1 Candidatus Krumholzibacteriia bacterium | reverse complement strand
AAGACGCCCGGCCACCCGGAGTACGGGCTCACCCCCGGCGTCGAAGCGACCACCGGTCCTCTGGGACAGGGTTTCGCGATGGGTGTGGGAATGGCGATCGCCGAGGCGTTCCTGGCGGCGACGTTCAACGAGGGCGGCGAGGAGCCGCTGGTCGATCACTACACCTACGCCATCGTGTCCGACGGCGACCTGATGGAAGGCATCGCCTCGGAAGCCGCCTCGCTCGCCGCGCACCTCGGGCTCGGCAAGCTCGTCTACCTCTACGACGACAATCACATCACGATCGACGGTGATACCGGCCTCGCGTTCAGCGAACGGGTGGGAGGGCGTTTCGAGGCGTACGGCTGGCACGTGCAGGCGGTGCCGGACGGAAATGACCTCGACGCCATCGAAGCGGCGATCGACCGCGCGAAAAAGGAAACAGCGCGTCCATCCATTATCTGCGTGCGCACGCATATCGGTTTCGGCAGCCCGAAGCAAGACACCGCTTCCGTGCACGGCGAGGCACTCGGCGCCGAGGCGATGGCGGCCACGAAGGACACGCTCGGGTGGCCGCAGGAACCGGCGTTTCACGTGCCCGATGAGGCGCGCGAGCATTTCGGCCGCGCGCTCGGGCGCGGCGAAGAAGCGGAAGACGTCTGGGAAGCGCGCTTTGCGAAATACCGCAAGACCCACCCCGAGGGCGCCTCGCGGCTCGAACGGCTGATCCGCGGCAAGCTGCCTGACGGCTGGGACGAGAGCCTGCCCGTGTTCGCGGCCGGTGAGAAGATGGCCACGCGCGCGGCGTCGGGCCGCGTGTTGAACGCGCTCGCCAAGAGCCTGCCGACGTTGATCGGCGGCTCGGCCGACCTCGCGCCGTCGAACAAGACCTACCTTGCCGGGCTCGACGCCTTCTCGCGCGAGCGGCCCGGGGGACGCAACGTTCATTTCGGAGTGCGCGAGCACGCGATGGGCGGTGTGGTCAACGGCATGGCGCTGCACGGCGGCGTCCAGCCCTACGGTGGGACCTTTCTGGTCTTCTCCGACTACATGCGGCCCGCCATCCGGCTCTCGGCGCTCATGGACATTCCGTCGATTTTTGTCTTCACGCACGACAGCGTCGCGCTTGGCGAGGACGGTCCCACCCACCAGCCGGTGGAGCACGTGGCGAGCCTGCGCGCCATTCCCAACCTGGTCGTCATCCGGCCCGCTGACGCGAACGAGACCGCGGCCGCCTGGAAGGTGGCCGTGGAGCAACGCGGACCGGTCGCACTGGCGCTCAGCCGCCAGGGGCTGCCGACCCTCGATCCCGAGCACTACCCGGTGGCGGAGGGCGTGCCGCGCGGCGCCTACACGCTGGTAGAGGCGTCGGGAGTGCCCGACGTGATCCTCATCGCCAGCGGCTCGGAGGTAGCGCTCATCCTGGAAGCGCGGGCGGTCCTGGAGGCGCGCGGCATACAGGCACGCGCCGTGTCCATGCCCTCGTGGGAGCTCTTCGACCAGCAGCCCGCCGACTACCGGGGCGCTCTCCTGCCGGCCGGGATCCCCAAGGTCGCCGTCGAGGCGGGGAGTCCGCTCGGGTGGCGCGACTATACCGGCGACAATGGTGCTATAATCGCCATCGACCGGTTCGGCGCCTCCGCGCCGGGCGGGGTCGCACTGGAAAAACTCGGATTTACCGTGGACCGTGTGGTCAAGGAAGCCGCCGGGCTGGCGGCAGGCTGAGCAAGCGAAACCGTCCCCGCGCGCACGTGCCCAACGGACGCCGGCGCGCCGATATATGCGTTGAAGGAGCATTCATGAACCCGTTGCGAGAACTGGCCGAACAATCCCAATCCATCTGGCTCGACTATATCCGGCGCACCTTGATGACGGGCGGCGAATTGAACCGTTTGATCGAAGAGGACGGGCTGCGCGGGATGACGAGCAACCCGACGATTTTCGAAAAGGCCATCGCCGGCAGCGTCGACTACGACGAGAGCCTGCGGAAGATCCTCGACGGCGACCCGCACCTCGACATCAAGTTGATGTACGAGGCCCTGGCGATCGAGGACATCCAGATGGCCACCGACATCATGCGCCCGCTGTACGATGCGTCGCGGGGCGACGACGGCTACGTAAGTCTCGAGGTATCGCCGCGGCTGGCCAACGACACGGACAAAACCATCGCCGAAGCCAAACGGCTGTGGCAGGCGGTAGACCGTCCCAACCTGATGATCAAGGTGCCCGCGACGCCGGCCGGTGTGCCGGCCTTCGAAGCGCTGATCGCCGACGGCATCAACATCAACTGCACGTTGATGTTTTCGCTGAAACATTACGAGGACATCGCGACGGCTTATATCCGGGGGCTCGAACGGTGCAAGACCCCGGAACGAGTCGCCTCCGTCGCGTCTTTTTTCGTCAGCCGGGTCGACGGCGTCGTGGACAAGGCGCTGGAGGCCAACGGCTCGCCGGGGGCAAAGGCGCTCCTCGGCAAGATCGCCGTCGCCAACGCCAAGCTCGCCTACAAGCGTTTCGAAGAAATCTTCGGCGGGGATGCATTCAAGGCGCTCAAGCAAAAAGGCGCCCGCGTGCAGCGGCCGCTGTGGGCGAGCACCTCGACCAAGAACCCCGCGTATCGCGACGTGCTCTACGTCGAGGAACTGATCGGCCCGCACACCGTCAATACGTTGCCGCCCGCGACACTGAACGCGTTTCGGGATCACGGCAAGGTCGCGCCGACCCTGGCGCGGAACGTCGAGGAGGCCGAGGCGCAAATAGCGAAGCTCGCCGGGCTCGGCATCGATCTCGACGCCGTCACCGAGAAACTGCAAGTGGACGGGGTCGCCTCCTTTGCCAGGTCTTTTGAAGAGCTTCTCGAAGCTCTCAAAAAAAAAAGGAGCACGATTCTCTCCAGCCGGGCCGAACACCAGTACTTAAACCTCGGCGCCGCTGAGGCGGCGGTGGACGCCCGCCTCGCCGGCTGGCAGCGTGACGAGTATCCTGCTCGCCTGTGGAACAAAGATCCGTCGCTGTGGTCCGCCTCGCCGGTGCCCGAGCTGAGCGACCGCATGGGATGGCTGGGTCTGCCGCGGGATATGCACGAGCAGATCGGTGCGCTGCGCACGTTCGCGGACGCGGTACGCAAGGACGGTTTCACACACGCCGTATTGTGCGGCATGGGAGGCTCGAGCCTCGCACCCGAGGTCTACCACGAGACCTTCGGCCACAAGAAGGGCCGCCCGGAGTTGATCGTGCTCGACAGCACGCATCCGGCGGCGGTCGCCGCGGTCGAGGAGCGCATCGATCCGGCGCACACGTTGTTCATCATCTCCAGCAAGTCGGGCACGACCACCGAGACACTCTCCTTTTTCAAATACTTCTGGCACCGGATCGGGCAGACGGGCGGCGAGCCCGGCCGTCACTTCGTCGCGGTGACGGATCCCGGCACACCGCTGGAAACACTCGCCGCCGAGCGGGGCTTTCGCCAGGTCTTCCCGGCACCGCCGGAAGTCGGCGGGCGCTATTCGGCACTGAGCGTCTTCGGGCTCGTTCCCGCGGCGGTCACCGGTCTCGACGTGCACCGCATCCTCGACGGCGCCTGGGCCATGATGGAAAACACCGGCGCCGGCGTGCCGGCGCCGGAAAACCCGGCCCTGGCACTGGGCGCGGCCATCGGCGAACTGGCACTCGCCGGGCGTGACAAACTAACGATCACCACTTCACCCTCGCTGCGCGCGTTGCCCGCATGGATCGAGCAGCTCATCGCCGAGAGCACGGGCAAGGACGGCAAGGGGGTTGTGCCGGTGGTGGACGAGGCGCTGGGGGATGTGGATGCCTACGGCGACGACCGTTTCTTCGTCTACCTCTCGACCCATGGCGAGTCCGGAGAATGCGAGGAGGTGCTCGGCCGCCTGGAGTGCGCCGGGCATCCGGTCGCACGCATCCAGATCGAAGAGCCGACGCTGATCGGGCAGGAATTCTTTCGGTGGGAAATTGCGACGGCGGCCGTTGGATCGGTACTCGGCATCCATCCCTTCAACCAGCCGGACGTGCAGCTGGCCAAGGAGCTGGCCCGGCGCAAGATGGCGGATGGGGCGGGGCGCGGCGGCACGGAATGGGACGACGGAATCGAAACCATTCATATCGGCGGGGCCGGCGGTGCGGCGCTCGGGCGCTGGCTCGACGGGGGGCGGCCCGGTGATTACGTAGCCATCCAGGGGTACCTGCCGCCGGATGACGCCACCACGGCCGCACTGCGCGGCCTGCGAACGGCCATCCGCGACCGCACCCGCCTGGCAACCACGCTGGGCTACGGCCCGCGCTTCCTGCACTCGACCGGTCAGTTGCACAAGGGCGGGGCGAACACGGGGTTGTTCCTGCAAATCGTCGACGACGTGGCGGCCGGCACCGAGGTCCCCGAAACCGACTACAGCTTCGGCGACTTGATCCGCGCGCAGGCGATGGGGGATGCACAAGCGCTAAGCGAGCGCGGCCGCCGGGTCCTGCGGCTGAGTGTGGGCGGCGAGGGTGTGGGGCGCCTCGATGGCCTGTTGAACGCCGGCGGTTGAGCTTGCAACACAGCGCGGCCGGCCCCCTTTTTTGGGGGATCGCGGCGCGAGGAGGAAAGGCATGAACGTTGGAATGATTGGTCTGGGCCGGATGGGCGGCAACATGTCGGAACGTCTCATCCGGGGCGGGCACGCCGTGGCGGGGTTCGATTTTTCGGCCGACGCGGTGACGGCGCTGAAGAAACGCGGAGGCGACGGGTACGATTCGCTCGCGGGGCTGCTCGCGGCGCTCGCACCCCCGCGGGTATTGTGGATGATGGTGCCGTCGGGCGACCCGGTGGACCAGACGATCGATGCCCTCTTGCCGCACCTCGCCCGGGGCGACACTATAATAGACGGCGGGAATTCCCTCTATAAGGAGACGATGCGGCGCGGCGCGCTCCTGGCCGAACGGGGTGTGGCCTACGTCGACGTGGGGACGAGCGGTGGCGTGTGGGGGCTCGCCGAAGGGTACAGCCTCATGGTCGGCGGGGACAAGAAAGCCGTAGCGCGTCTCAGGCCGCTCTTCGAAACCCTCGCGCCGGATGCCGACAAGGGGTGGGGACACGTGGGTCCGACGGGCGCCGGACATTTCGTCAAGATGATCCACAACGGCATCGAGTACGGTATGATGCAGGCGTTCGCCGAGGGCATGGCGCTCTTGAAAAAGAAGGACGATTTCGGACTCGACCTGCACCAGATTAGCGAGATCTGGCGTCACGGCAGTGTGGTTCGCTCGTGGTTGCTCGATCTCATCGCACGCGCGCTCGAAGAAAACCCGACGTTGGAGGGCATCGCGCCGTGGGTATCGGATTCCGGCGAGGGGCGCTGGACGGTCTTCGAGGCCATCGACGAGGACGTGCCCGCACCGGTGATCACGCTCTCACTCCTGCAACGCCTGCGCTCGCGCGATACGGATTCGTTCAGCGACAAGATGCTGGCCGTGATGCGCCAACAGTTCGGCGGACACGCGATCAAGAAAGAGGACTAAGAAGTGCCCACCGTCGATCCCTTCATATTCGTGGTCATGGGCGGCCGCGGCGATCTCATGGCGCGCAAGCTGCTCCCCGCGTTGTACCACTTGAGCCGCCAGGGATTCATCGACGAGCGCTGCGTCATCCTCGGCGTGGCGCGCAGGGGGGGGATCGACGACGAGACCTACCGCGCCTGGGCGCGGGAAGCGCTCGAGAAGGCCGGCATCGACGGCAGCACGGACTCGGGCCACTGGTGCGACGGGTGCCTCTACTACCATTCCATCGGCGGCGAGAGTGCCGGCGACTTCGCGGCGCTGCGCTCGCGCATCTCGGACATCGAATCGCGGCACGGCCTCGGAAAGAACCGCGCGTTCTACCTCGCCCTGCCGCCCCAGGCGTTCCCGTCGACCATATGCCAACTGGGGACCGCGGGACTGAATACGAGCGGCGGCTGGACGCGTATCGTCGTCGAAAAACCGTTCGGGCACGACCTCGAGTCGGCGCGCGCGCTCAACGACCTCCTGCACCAGTGGTTCGACGAAAAGCAGGTCTACCGCATCGATCATTACCTCGGCAAGGAAACGGTCCAGAACCTGCTCGTGTTTCGTTTCGCCAATTCGATCTTCGAGTCGTTGTGGAACCGCGACCGCATCGATAACATCCAGATCACGGTGGGCGAAGAGATCGGCATCGAAGGCCGGGCCGGTTACTACGAGCAGGCGGGTGCGCTTCGCGACATGGTGCAAAACCACCTCGCGCAGCTTCTCGCCCTGACCGCGATGGAGGTGCCGGCCGCGTTCGAGGCCGACGCCATTCGCTACGAAAAGGCGAAGGTGCTGCGCTCGATCGCGCCGATCGACCTGGAGAACGTGGTCATGGGGCAGTACGGCAAGGGGGAGATCGACGGCAAGCCCGTGGGCGCCTACAAGGACGCAGACGGCGTGGCCGGGAACTCGCGCACCGAGACCTACGCGGCGTTGAAACTAGAGGTGGCCAACTGGCGTTGGCAGGGCGTACCCTTTTACCTGAGGACGGGCAAACGGCTGCCGCGCCGGGCGACACAGATTATCATTACGTTTCGATCACCGCCGGTCGCGCTCTTTCATCCGTTCCAGTCGCTCACGGTGCGTTCCAATGTCCTGGTCATCACGCTACAGCCCAACGAGGGGTTCGATCTGGGCTTCGAGGTCAAGGCGCCGGGAGAGCCCATTTCGCTACAGACACAAAAACTCGACTTTCGGTACGAAGAGGCGTTCGAACCGCTGCCCGATGCGTACGAAACACTCCTGCTGGATATCATGACCGGGGACCAGACATTGTTCGTGCGCTCCGATGAGGTCGAAAGTTCGTGGCAGCTCTTCACACCGCTGCTCGACAAGCAGCTGCCGATATCCAACTACACGGCCGGGTCGTGGGGTCCGGAGGACGCAGATGCGCTTTTGAATCGTGAAGGACGACGTTGGCGAAACCTCTAACACCCGAGATACACGTCTACCCGGACGCCGAGGCGATGAGCCGCGCGGCCGCCGGGTGGGTCGCAGACTGCGCGCGGCAGGTGCTCTCCGGCGGCGGTTGGTTCTCGATCGCGCTCTCCGGTGGCAACACGCCGCGGCGTCTCTACGAGATCCTCTCCGGCGAGTGCGGCGAGGCGGTGCCCTGGCAGCGGGTGAAGTTCTTCTGGAGCGACGAACGGTACGTGCCCCAGGGGGACGAACACAGCAATTACCGCACGGCGGAGGAGGCGCTGCTCAAGCACCTCGGTGTCCCCGTCGCCAACGTCCACCCCCTGCCGACCCATCGCAAGAATCCCGAAGACGCGGCGGACGAGTACGAGACGTTTCTCAAGTCGCAGACACAGAGCAAGTGGCCGCGGCTCGACGTGGTGCTTCTCGGTATGGGTTCCGACGGCCACACCGCATCGCTCTTTCCCGGCTCACCCGCCCTCGACGAGAAGAAGCGGTGGGTGGTCGCCACCGAGGCGCCGGTGGAGCCGCGCCAGCGGCTCACCCTGACGCTGCCCGTGATCAATGCGGCGGCGAACACGTGCTTTCTGGCGTCCGGTGATGAGAAGGCGGAGGCGATGGAAGCCGCGTTCGTGAAGCACGCCACGAAGGCCCTGTGCCCCGCGGCCGCGGTGCGCCCGACCAACGGCCGGCTCATGTGCTGGGCGGACGAGGCGGCGGCGGCACGGCTCGGTTCGGCGAAAGGTGTCACCCGGCACCCGCCGGGGTAGTCTGTTGGGGTACGGGCCGAAGGAGTTCCGGCCCACGCTCCACTCGACCATCCGATTTGCGGAGCTCGATCCGAACAGCAGTATCCACCAGGCGGAGTACGAGGAGGTGTACTATCACAGTCAGGAAACTTCAGTCATGAGGACCGGAGTCACGTAACCACGTCTCCGGCAATCCCGGGGCGGTTCAGCAGAGTGTCTCATTGAGCTTGACGACCTACATTGCCAAGATTACTTTCTTCAACTGATTCTCCTGAGGCGTTTCACACGCCATCCTCACCATCGTACCGAGTCCGGTTGCGTCCTTGCCCAACCACTTGAATGCGGGTCATCAGCTCGGACGAAGCGGTAACTGGCAGAGACTCCCGGGAATCCTCTCGCCCGGGGCGTGTTGGGGCCATCGCGGGTGGCAGCGAACGGGCGCCCGCCCGCGCGCAGCCTTCGAGCACGGGCGGGCTGTTCGCTGACAGGACCCGC
>JBHHVD010000107.1:0-8592 GCA_046754105.1 Candidatus Krumholzibacteriia bacterium | reverse complement strand
GATGCCCGGATCCGTCAGGGCCTTCATGAACTCGACGACAGCGGTGATTTCGTTGTCGGTAAGATTCAGCGAGTCGACGAGAACGGGCTCCAGCAGGGCGTCCGTCACCTGCGGATGTCGCGGCCGGCACCCGTCGTTATAGAAGCGGACGACCTCTTCGAGTGTTTCGAAGACCCCGTCGTGCATGTACGGCGGGGTCAACTCGACGTTGCGCAGTGTAAGCGTCCGAAACGCGTAGCGGTCGGCCGAGTTGAGCGTGTGTTCCTCGCGTCCGGTGTCGTCACCCGGAATGACCGCTTTGCCGGTGCCTTCCTGGGGTACGCCCTGGACGATGAACCGAAAATCGGAAAACATCGCGCCGTTATGACAAGACGCGCACTTGGCCTTCGTAAAGAACAGTTCGAGGCCTTTCTTCTGTACGGCGCTCAAGGCGTCGTCGTCCCCGTTCACGTAGCGGTCGTAGGGAGAGTTGCGGGTTACGAGCTCCCGCTCGTACGCCCCTATCGCCCGGGCGTACGTCGATGAGTCTACGATGCTCGGACGGGTCCCGAGGTCGACCTCAGCCGCCTCCACGGGAAACGCCTGCCGAAAGAGCGAAATGTATTCCGGAATGGCTCGCACCCTCGCCGTTACGGAGTCCAGGGCCGCGTCGGCCAGGTACGCGTCGCCGGCCATTTCCACCCGCGACGTGATGGGCTTTGTCGCCTGCACTTCGAGGCCCCTCACACGGCCGTCGAGAAACTGGAACCCCAGGGGTGTCGGAGCCCGTGTCTCGTCTTCGTTGAACGCCGTGTTGAAGACGGTTGGCGTGTTCCTTGGCTCGAGGTCGATCGGTTGGTTCGTAATCCGCGAAACGGAGACAAAGCGGTTCGGGCCCAATCCGACGCCGCTGGTCCCCGCCCCAAACTGCCGGCGGTCCGCGAAGGCGAAGGTCGGATGGTGGCACGTCCCGCAGGCGACGTCCCTTTCGCCTCCGAGGATCGGGTCGAAGAAAAGCATTCTGCCCAGGGCGATTCGCTCCTGCATCGGCGGGTTATCCGCCGGATAGGGGATCGGTCCCAGGGTCTGGAGATTGAAGCGGACCCGCAGGTCCATGGACTGTGGGGGCGCGGTGGGGGCTTCGTCGTCGCTGCAACCCGCGGCGTACGCCAGCAGGCTGCATGCGAGGCACGACAAAAGGGCCTTTCGCAAGCCACCCATTAGGAAACCGGCTGAGGTGGGCATCTCGTTCCTCCCAGTGGAAAGCTCATCAATAGCTTATGCGCTTGCAAGGCAGCGATGGTACGCGATTCCGCTACGGATGTCAATGTAGTGCCGCTTTACTAAACACGCGATACGCGCTATAGTGCCCCTCGACGGTGGGCGTAGCTCAGTTGGTAGAGCCCTGGCTTGTGGTGCCAGTTGTCGCGGGTTCGAGTCCCGTCGCCCACCCCAACCGCTCCAACCCAAGGGACGTCTGAAGATGGAACTCAAGCCCGGCCAGTATCAAGGAGGACTCAAGATGTTGACCGCGGCAGACGCCGCGCTGCAGCAGGCGATGTCCAGCGTGAGAAGACGTGAAGAGCCCCCGACGCTGCGCCGGCGGATCGAAGACGTGGAAGGATTTCTCAAGAAGGCCAAACGGGAACTCAATCTGGCCTAGGGGGAGCGCCTACCTGACGAAACCCATTCTCTCGGTGACGTCCGTGAGTGTTTGCGATGTGATCTTTTCCGCCTGCTCGCGGCCCGCCTCCAGCACGTCCCAGACCTCTTTCGGTTGTGAAGCGAGGGCTGCGCGGCGATCGCGGAACGGGGCGAGGTACTCGGCGAGCTTTTCCGCCAGGTGTGATTTCAAATCCGAGTAACGGATGGTGCCCGCCTCGGCGTGCCGTTTGAACTCCGCGTGCCCCTCGGGATCGACGACCCCGAGAATGGTGAGCAGGTTCTTACCGCCGGGGCCGACGTCACCGCTGGTACCGGCGTCGGTGACCGCTTTCTTGAGGCGTCTGGCGATCCCGGCCGGCTCCTCGTCGAGGGTAATAAAACTGCGCTCGCTGTCGCTCTTGCTCATCTTGCTCGCCGGGTCGGAAAGCGACATGATGCGCGCTCCGGCGGTCAGGCGAGCCTCCGGCTCGGGAAAGGTCGCACCGAAGGTGTGGTTGAACTTGCGGGCCACTTCGCGGGTCAATTCGATATGCTGGAGCTGGTCGTCGCCGACCGGCACCAGCGTGGCCTTGTACACCAGGATGTCCGCCGCCATCAGCACCGGGTAGGTCAGCAGGCCGGCGTTGATGTTTTCCGACTGGCGCTGCTTCTTGTCCTTGAATTGCGTCATGCGCTCGAGCAGCCCCAGCGGGGTCAACGTGCTCAGGATCCACTGGAGACGCACGTGACCGGTCACCTGCGACTGAATGAATATGGCCGACCGTTCCGGGTCGAGGCCGGCCGCGAGAAAATCGAGCGCCGTATCGAATACCCTCTGCTTGAACTGAGCGGGCTTGTAGGGTGCGGTGATCGCGTGCAGGTCGACGATACAGTAATAGCATTCCCCCGGAAACTCATCCTGCATGGCCACCCAGTTCTTGAGGGCGCCGAGGTAGTTGCCGAGGTGGAGTTTGCCGGTGGGCTGGATGCCGGATAATACGCGCGGCGTCGGTTTCATGCCGGGCATTCTAACCGTTTCGGCCCGAAAAGGAAAGACCCGCTTTGGCGCGCCGCAGAACGCGCCCCGGGGCCGCGCCGCGGCCGCACGGCGGGATCGCACACCGCACTTGCCGCCGCAATTTTGGACTTGTGGCCGGCCGGGCGCATCCGCTAACGTGATTGGCAATTATGCCATTCCGATTGTCGGAATCCGCACGCCGTCCGCGGGCGCCTTACCGGGCGCCGCGCCTTGTCTTAGCCGAGTGCCGCCTCGTCGCGAACGCTGCGGCGCTCCGAAACCCCGCAGAGACATTCCAGAGAGGAGCCCGCTTTGGCTGACGAGAGCGCTCAATTCGACAGGGTGATCCGCACGGGGCCCTATCCGGAGCTGACCGTACCCGGGCTCATGGTCGGGTATTTCCTCGGCGTGCTGATCGCCATCAGTATCGGGTACGCCTCGCTCATCCTCGGTTTTTCCATCGAGGGCTCGGAGCTGGCCGCCATCCTCGGCTTCGGTATCCTGCGCGGCCTGATGCGCCGGACCAGCATTATCGAGAACAACATCAACCAGACGGTCGCCAGCGCGGTCAACGGGGCATCGGCGGGGATGATGTTCTCGGTGCCGGCCATTTTCATCCTCGATTCGGACCCCAGCTACGGGTTCACCGGCCTCGGGCTTACCAATTTCAACCCGTACTTCATGGTGCTCGGCACCATTGCCGGCGGCATCCTCGGTGTCGCCTTCATTATTCCGCTACGCAAGCAGATGATCGATTACAACCGGCTGGCGTTTCCCGGCGGCATCGCGGTGGCGACGATCCTGAAATCCCCCGGTGCCGGGATGAAAAAGGCGCAGCGGCTCCTGCTCGCGGCGCTGGTGAGCGCCGGGCTGCAGCTGTACGTACAAATCTCCGGTGTCGGTAACATACCGCTCGGCGAGTGGATCCATCTGCCCGTGTACATGAACGGGTTCTGGTTTATCTCGCTCCTGACCGTCGGTACCGGTTACCTGGCGGGGCGGGGCGGCGTGTACTTCGTCGTCGGCGGTTACGTGTGTTACTGGGTTCTCGCGCCGATCCTGAACGGCATGGGGCTGATCCCGGCGGCCGCGGAGCTGGGCGACCAGTCCGTTCCCGAGTACCTGCGCGGCGCCCTGTTCCGGCCGGTGGGAATCGGCATGCTGATCGGCGGCGCGATCATGGGGATCTTTCTCGCCTTCCCGCTCGTAGTCAGCGCGATCCGCAGCATGCAGACGGCGGCCAGGCTCAAGGGCGGCATCGCGCAGGATGAGATGCCGATCAAGCTGCTCTTTATGGCCATCGCGGGGGCGTTCGTGCTGCTCTTTATTATCGCCGTCCGTTCGACCGTCGAAGTCGGCCTCGTGCGCGGAGGGATCATGGCGATCCTCGGCACGCTGTGGATCTGGGTGGCGGGGGTGATCCTGTCCGAGTGTATCGGGCGCACCAACTGGTCGCCCCTGAGCGGCATGACGCTCATCGGGATCACCGTATTGATCTTCGTCGTGAGCGGTATCGGCGACCGCGGCGCCATCATCGCTTCCATCATGGTAGGGGCGGCGATGTGCGTCGCCATGTCGCAGGCTACCGATCTCATGATGGACCTCAAGACCGGTTACCTGGTGGGTGCGACGCCCCGGCGGCAGCAGATGGCTCAGTTCATGGGGACGTGGCTGGGTCCGATCGTGGTCATGGTGCTGATCTTCGTCCTGCATAAGGCCTATACGCTGGGCAGCGAAGAGCTGTCCGCGCCGCAGGGCCAGGCGCTGGCCAGCATGGTGAGCGGCATCCTCGGCGGCAACGTACCGATTCAAAAATACATCGGCGGTGCGGCGATTGGGGCGCTGCTCAGTGCCAGCGGCATCGGCGGCCTCGGTGTCCTGGTCGGGCTCGGATTCTACCTGCCGTTCAACATCGTGCTCACCTACACCATCGGCAGCGTCGTCCGCGTGGCGACCGACGCGAAGAAGGGTCACCGCTGGAGCCACGACGTCGGCGTACCGATTGCGGCGGGCCTGATCGTGGGAGAAGCGCTGGTGGGTGTCGGCGCGGCGGTCGTGTACGTCGTGCGTGCGATAATGGCCGGTTAGCAAACGGGGAAAGGAGCGTTCATGAGAAAGTCTGGATACGTATTGATCGCGTTGTCGTTTCTGGCCAGCTCGCTGGCCGCCGTGCGCCAGACCACCGAAATCCAGTGGGCCTGGTTTGTCCCGCTCATCCTGGTCGGAGTGGCCGGCATCATCCTGGTTCGCATGGCGATCCGGCAAAAGCAGCAGGCGGTCGAAGAGGTCGCGGCGAACATCAGTTCCATCCACGAGAGCCTGCATTCGGTGGTCAAGAAAATCGCGCAGCTCAACCTGGAGAAATCGAGTATCAACACCTACGACATGCGGCACCGGATCGACGAGCTGCTCGTCGAAGACCTCGATGACTTCGCCGACGCGCGCGAGGCGATCGGCCACAAGTACGGCCTGCAGCATTACGCAGACGTAATGAGCCATTTCGCCGCGGGCGAGCGCTACATAAACCGCGTGTGGTCGGCGTCGGCCGACGGCTACATCGACGAGGTGAACACGTTTATGGAAAAGGCGGAGGTGCAGTTCTCTGAGGCCTTCGCCCGCATGGAACAGTTGAAGGCGACCCATCCCTAGCGGTCCGCCCGGGCTTGCCGCCCCGCATTTAAACCGTTGACATTAATCAAGTGTTCGAACCGACTACGGGCCTGATAGTATGGCGCGAAAGCGTGCGTTTGAGCGTTGCTGTCGGCCAGGTGAAAGGAGTTTGGCGTGAAACGATCTTTGATAGCCATGATCGGTGGACTCTTGTTCGTGCCGCTGATGTTTGGGTGTGGTGGAGAGGACGGCGCTCCGGGCGCGGTCGGACCGGTTGGGCCGGGTGGACTCCCGGGGACGCCGCAGCCGATCCAGGTGCTCATCGCAGGCTCGGACGACCCGGCGACACTGGAGGATCTGGCCAGGCGGTGTGTCTCGTCCGGGATCTTCCCGATGGGGACCGTTGTGGATTATGTCAGCGTCGCCGATTCGGTACCGCCGGTCGCCGCACTTGGTACGTTCGACGCGGTGATCATGTATTCGAACCAGGGTCTTACCTACCCCGACTCGCTGGGGGATGCGCTGGCCGATTATGTGGACGCGGGCGGACGTGCCGTGATCTGTATAGCCGCGCTGTCGTCGATCGGCCCATGGGAGTTGCGGGGCCGCATGATGACACCTGGATACTGCCCGTTTATCGCCGGCGGGCCGGCGGCGAATCCGTCCGGGCAGATCGATCCGAATTCCATTGCCGTCCCCGTCCATCCGATCTTCAACGGTACGGACGTGTTCAATCTGACCTACTGGTGGGTTGCCACCGATCCGAACCCGGCGATGCATCCGGGGAGTGTATTGCTGGCCACCGACATGAACGGCAACAATCGCGTGGCCCTCAACGCGAGCGGAACGGTAGCCGGCATGGCCCTCTTTTTTCCGGGGCAGTTTACGAACGTGCCACCGTATACCGGCGCCATGCAACTTATTGCAAACGCGTGTCTGTTCGTGGCGGGTGCGATCGGGAATTAGCACGCGGCGCGTGACCGGCGGGGCGCTCCATACGTGGGCGCCCCGTCGTGCCAAAACTTGACATAGATCAAATTGATACGCGGTTGCGTTTGGATTAGAGTACAAGAAAATCATGACACACTAAGACCCAACGAACCAGACGCCCACCGCACACCGGGTCTCACTGCCGCTCGACCGAGGAGTGCCTGCGATTACAAGGTTAAGGGGCTGTTTTGAGAGTAACGAATCCTTCCGGCCACGCCGCTTGCGGCGTCCGCGCTGGCGCATGGTAATTCCCTTACGAATACTGGTGACTCTTTCCCAACGCAAGAATGGGGAGGTTTCGATGTTCGTCACACCCGGACGGGGCACGTGGCGGTTGGCGTTGTGCGCGACCGCCGCGCTGGTGGTTGCATCGCCGTTCGCCGCTGCCGCGCAGTCGGAATCGGGCGCCGAGCTGTACCGCAAGGGACGCAGCGTCTTTAGGGACAAAGGCTGCATACAGTGTCATTCCGTTTTCGGCAGGGACGGCAAGGGCGGCCCGGACCTCGGCAGACGCAAGGCCTACGGCACGCATTTGCATCTGGCGGCAAGGATGTGGAACCACTTTCCGAGAATGCACGAACGGATGCAAAAGGAGAACGTGGAGTTCAAGAGGATTACGGCGACCGAGATGGGACATCTCATCGCCTACCTTTCCTTCATACGCTACCGGGGCGAGCCCGGCAACGAGTACAAGGGCCAGCAGCTCCTCAGGAAGCGCTGCTCGAAGTGCCACAAGTTCAGGGGAAAAGGGGGAGATATCGGCCCCGAGTTCGACGAGACGAGCGGCTACATGTCGTCGATCCGGCTCGTGGAATCCATGTGGAACCACGGCCCCGACATGCTGGAGACGTTTCGCGAACACGGCATCAAGCGCCCCGTCTTCAAGGGCCATGATATCGAGCACATGCTGGCGGCCATGCGAGCGTACACGTCGACGACCCGGGTGCCGGAGGAAACCTTCATGGGAGACCCGGTGAGGGGGAAGGTGTGTTTCAGCGAGAAGGGATGCGTTCGCTGCCATTCGATCCGCGGCCGCGGCGGTGCCGGCGGGCCCGATTTCGCAGACGTAGAGTTCGATTACTCCGCCGTCCAGATCGCGGGCCGGATGTGGAACCACGGCCCCAAGATGTGGGAGGCGATGCAGAGGAAGAACATCGTCGTGCCCGAGTTTGAAAAGGGCGAGATGGCGGACCTGATTGCGTACCTGTACTCGCTAAAACTCCAGGACGAGCCGGGCAACGCCGACCGGGGCTACCGGCTGGTCCTGGAGAAGGGATGCCTTCGGTGCCACTCGCTGCAGGGACAGGGAGGCGACGTGGCCGCCGACCTCTCGTCGCTCGACGGCATGGATTCCCCCCTGGCGATGATCGCGGCCATGTGGAACCACGCACCGGGGATGCGGGACGAGCACGTAGAAAAGCACCGAAAGTGGCCGAAGCTCAACGCGCGGGACATGGCCGACCTGTACGCGTATCTTCACAAGACGACAACCACCCCGGATGGGGATGAATGATCCGCCACGACGGCGATGGAAAGAACTCAGTAAGATGCCGACATCCTTTTGGCCTGTCAACATGAGTGCCCTCGCACGATGCGGGCGCCTGCGTGCAGTTTCCTGTGCGGGCACCGTCGCACTGCTGTCGCTTGTCTGCTCCTGCACGCCTTCCGGCGGGGCATCCACGAAACAACCGATCCAGTACAGCCACAAGCTGCACGTGCAGGAGAACGACATGGAATGCGTGGATTGCCATCGCTACGTGCAGTCACACGCCAGGGCGACGATCCCCAATATCGAGGTGTGCGCGGATTGCCATTTCGACGAGCCCGCGACGGACAGCCCCGAGGAAGCGAAGTTGCTCGCCTACGTCAACGAGGGCCGCAAGATTCCATGGAACAAAGTCTATCGGGTACCGTCGCACGTGTATTTTTCGCACCGCCGGCACACGGTTCTGGGTCAGGTCGAGTGCACGACGTGCCACGGCAACGTGGGTGAGATGTCGGAACCGCTGCACAAGCAGCTGGTCACGGTGAAGATGGCCCGGTGTATCAAATGTCACGAAGGGAGCGGGGTGGATAACGACTGTACGCGCTGCCACCGCTAGGGCCCGACGCGGTACAGGAACGACCATGAGAGAGATCAAGAGAAGAGATTTTCTAAAGCTGCTGGGGGCCGCGGGCGCGGGCGTCGCGTTGAAAAACCTCGACGTCCTGTGGGCGGCGCCAGATTCGCTGATCGAGGAAGCGCTGCGCGGCCCGGGCATCGAGACGTTCAAGAACACGGTCTGCCAGTTGTGCCCCGCGGGCTGCGGCATCCGGGCGCGGCTCATCGACGGGGTGCCGGTTCACATCGA
>JBHHVD010000106.1:0-8721 GCA_046754105.1 Candidatus Krumholzibacteriia bacterium | reverse complement strand
CCATGCGCCCGGGCCCGAGGCTCGTGATCTGGTCGAGCTGAACCGCTCCGTCGAAGCCCACTACAACGTTCAGGTTGGGGTCGACGGCCGCTACGCTGATGCGAAAAGGTTTGCCGGCGGTCTGGTTCTTGACTCTATCGAAGGTGAACCCCTGCAGGACCTGGGTCGTCACGAAAGCCGACGTCGCAACGGGAATGGTTGCATCGCTTTCGTCCCGGGCCGTGAACGTGAACGAGCCGGCCGCGTTCAAAGTGGCCGGCAGTGTCACCTGCCCGTTTACCAGGGCGGCGGAGCCCGGCAAGTTGGCCGTTGCATCCGACGACGAGATCGACACCACGTTGGTCAGCGGCACCGTGTTCCACGAGGCGTCACACGCCCGTACGGTAACAGCCAGGCCCGTGCCGGCTACTTGTGGCCGTGGCGTGCCGAGCTTGCCCTGGCCGGTGCCCGGCGCCGGAACCTCTCCGGGCAAGAGGACTTGCAACTGCACGTACGCTTGGGCGCTGGTCGTCGAAGGAAAGAGCGCAAAAAGAAACCCCACGGCCAGCACCACGACCGCGGAGCGGATATGCGTAAGAGTACAAAGCACGACAAGCACCCTCTTTTAGCTTAGTGGTTGTGAATACGCGCGCTACGCGCAAACAAAAGGTTGTCGTGGCAGATTTAGAAAACGTTGTTCTTGCTTAGTCGGGGGTCGTCATGAGCAAGCGGTGTGCCGGAATGAAAGCCGACCGGTCCAGGCCGGCGATGAGCGTCCTTGTCATATCCCGTAGTGACCGGTGCGGGAACGGGAACGCCGTAGCGCGATTTCTTAACCCTGCACCGGAACGGACAACACGGGCCGGTGCACGTGGTAACTGCACGGCGCCGTTGAAAAGTTGCATGGTTTGGGATGGTCGTGTACAATACCGTCTCGCCTCGCGCACACAGAGCGCACGGAAAGGATGGATATATGCCCAGGTTCCCGGGATTCGCGGCACGAACGGGGGTCATCACCGGTTCGGTGTTCGAGAAGTTCCGCGCCCGCATGCAGGAGCAGGGCTCGAACCTCGTGGGGCTCCACATCGGAGACGCCTACGCACCACCGCCGTACGATCTACCCGTCGACGCGGGGTTTCTCTCACGCCACCCGGGCTTCAACCGTTACTGCGATACGTTCGGTATCACCCCGCTCCGTGAAGCGCTCGCTGAAAAAGCGCAGAGTGAAAACGCGCTGGACGCGACACCCGGCCGGGTCATGATGACCGCCGGCGCGTGCAACGCGCTTTCGATCGGCATGCAGGCCCTGGTCGATCCCGGCGACGAAGTGCTGCTGCCCAGCCCGTACTGGCCTTTTTTTCGCGGAATGGTGCGTGTGGCGGGTGGCGAGGCGGTAGAGGTGCCGTTTTACACGGTGCTCTACGACGACCCGGGCCTGGACATCGCCGCACACCTCGAAGGGCACTTGACGGCGAAGACGGTGGCGCTCTACCTCAACACGCCGAACAATCCCAGCGGCAAGGTCCTCGACAAACGCCAATTGGAGCAGGTGGCCGATTTTGTACGCGCCAACGACCTGTGGCTCATATCGGACGAGGCGTACGACGGGATGGTCTACGACGGGCACGAACACCTCTCCATCGGTGCCCTGCCGGGTATGTTCGAGCGCACGCTGTCGGTTTTTACGTTCTCGAAAGTCTATATGTTCTCGGGGCTTCGCCTGGGCTATGTGGTGGCGCCGGAATCCGTGTTGGCAAACCTGAACAAGATCATGGTCCATCAACTCTACGGGCCGTCGACGCTGTCGCAGCAGATGATGGTAACGGCGGTCGAGACCCGTAAGCAGTGGAGTTCGGCGTTTGTGGACCACAGCCGCGAGTTGCGCGACATGTTCATCCGCGGCCTCGCGGTTTCACCGCAGGTGCCCGAGGGTGCCTACTACCTCTTTTTCTCCATTGAGGATCACTTGCGGGGGCGAGACTACTGGCAGGTGATCGACGAGTGCCTCGCGGCCGGCGTGTCGGTGGCGCCGGGGGAGGATTTCGGAAAAGACTTCCGCGACTACATCCGCATCTGCTTCACCGGCGAGCCGCCGGACCGGCTCGAGCTGGCCGTGCGCCGGCTGAACGAAATCTTCCCCGGCTAGTCCCAACCATCACGGTGGCCGCGGTCAGTCTTCGATCATTCCGCGCAGCGCGGCGAGATTCGCACGTACGTCCGCCGGCACGTCGCGCGACCTGCCCATGTGGCCGGAGAGCGTGTATTCCTCCAGGAAATCGTACGCCTTTCTGGCGTAGGGTGACTTGGGGGCCTCGCGGATCGCGCGTTCCAGAAGGAAATCCGTCTCCGATATCCAGAACGAGCGCGAGATGCACGACTCTGCGACGGCGAGCAGGTAATAGCTCTCGGCGATGTCCGCCTTGTCGGACGGGCCGGACCTCAGGTAGCGATGGAGGAGCGTCGTGGCCGCGACAAAATCAACCAGTCCGCGGCGGTCGCTCGGAAACCGGCGCTGCACCTTTGCATCCCCAATCAGCCTTCTCGCGACGGCGAGCTCCTTGCCCTTCGCCCGTTCGAGCTTCAATTTCTTCAACGATTCGGACCAGCCTGTAACGAGCGCCTTCAAATTGGACGGCATGTCGACCCGCTTATTGAACGCGGTGAACGCGCGCACCGGACGTTCCGTGTCGTTCAATACTCCCAGGCAGACTTTCAGATAGCCTTCGAAGGCGCCGATGAGGGTGAGCCGCGCCGGCGTCATATCGGCGGCGGCGAATATCTTTTCGTAGGTGTCGAGGGCCGTCTCGAACTGGCGTGTCGCGATCTCGATATTCACGCGCTCGACCGGCGGCAGGTTCTCAATCCTGGCCTTCTCGAGAAACACGCCGCCCACGTCGAACGTTTCCCTGCGCGGGATCCTCGAATGACAGGTCACGCAGTTCTCGGTGAGCCTGGTCAGCATAAAACGAGCGCCCATGTAGTGACCATCCTTGAACCGCTGCAGGGCGTCGTTGGCATCCTTGGCAAGCGAACGGCGCAAATAACCGAAACTCGCATCGAGTCCGCCACCGTGCTGCTCGAGCGAATTGGCGTCGTCGGCAAGCGCACGCAGCGCCGAAAGGATGCGCTCGTGATTCGCCGGGTCCTCGAACGCCTGCGTGTCCATGCTGTAACTGTACGCGGACGTCAGTGATTGGAAGATCCCTCGCATGGTCGCCTTCGTCGTAGTCCGCTTGGACTCTTGAGCGAATGCAGGCCGCGCACACGCTAGCATTCCGGCAACCAGCGCGGCGATTGCCGCCGCGGCCGGAATGATCCTTCCTGACGTTGTCATCCCGCCTCCTCCTTGTTCGTGGCCATAGATGCTCACCCGGGCCGCCCCGCCGCGTCGATCGGCACGGGGCGCGATGCGGCCCGCCCGGCTGCACTCCCCGCGAGAGCACGGTCGCGAGCGGCGGGGAATGAGCCCTGCTGGAAATATAAACCCCTGTTATGGTTATTGTTACTTGATTTTTGTCAAGAAGTGGCGGCGTGGCGTCGCGCGCGAACGAGACGAGGAGCTTTCGGCGGCAGACGCTAGAACCTGGACACCATGGTATCGCGTTTCTTGAGCAGGCGGATCCATTCGGCCACTCCGTATTTCTCGACGTAACGCTTTACGCGGCGGAATCCGGCGCCGTAGATGCGATCGCGGTCGCGCATCATGTTGTGGGTGATGTACTCGCCCTGTTCACCGCCCATTTTCTGCAGCACGAGGTACGACACGTAGTTGCAGCTGCCCTCGGCAAGGGCCTTGTCATGGCGCAGGCGGCCCTGCACGAAGAGCCACACGTGCGTGAGTTCGTGTGCGAGCGTGCTGGCCATTTGGACGCGCGGCATGCCGTTTAGCAGGTACACCTTCAGGGACAGGTGCTGCGTCCGGCCGAAGATGGTCTTGCGCGACTCGGCGTCGGTGAAGCCGGTCACGCTGCCGGATCGTTTGCCCGAGAGCTTCTGCAGCCGGCCCAGGTCTACGAGATGAAGCTCGATCACGCCAGGGTCGACCGCGAGCCCGAACTCGGACATGTAGCCGCTCACCGCCGCCATCAACCGTCGTGCTTCGGCCGGGTTCGTTATCGACGACGGGCTGCAGATGCCGCAGAGGTGGCGGTCGCCGGGAAGCTGTACCATGTCCGCGGCCAGGGTACCCACAATGAAGCGGTTGCAGAAATCACAGCGCACGACCTCGTCACGGTGGCGGACGTGGGTCGCGTTGCCCCAGTAATCGATAATATACTCCCCTTCGATAACGCCGTCGCATACGCTGCACCGGAGCGCGACGCTCGTCTGGAAGCAGTGGCTGTGGTAATTCCTCTTACGGTAGACGGTGTAGGCGGACTTGATCGGCTGCCCGCAGTACTCGCAGGTGAAGTGTTCCGGGTGGTAATACTCCCCGCCGGTCTCGAAATGGGCGCCGGTGATCGTTTCGCCGCACACGCTGCACGGGTAAGGGGTACGGTCGCCCAGTGCCGACCCGGAAAGAAGCAAGATTGTAGCTGTCAGGACAATAAGAAGCTGAACGCGGCTCAAAAGCACCTTCCTCATCGTTGCGCAAGCGGGCGGGTCGTATCTGTCGTGTGGGAAGTAGTTGCAAGAAGCACTCCAAGGGACGCGGCAGGTTGTGCCGGGTCGGGCGGGGGACGCCCGGGACGGCTGTCGGTTCGTCTATAATTGTGGTATTGTACGGGGCATGAGACGACGGTACGCCAGACGCGCGCGCACGATGCTGCCCGGCATCGCCGTGTGGTTCTTCGTCGTAACCATGGCATCCGGTATCGCGAAGGCCCACGGACCGCTCCACGATCAGATCGCTTCACTGTCCCTGCGCATCGAGAAGGAGCCCGGCAACGCCGTACTATTCTTAAGACGAGGCGAGCTCTACCGTTTGCACGGCAGCGCCGATGAGGCGCGGGCCGACTTCGAGCGCGCGGCGCGCATCGACCCGGCGCTGCACGAGGTACACCTGGGGTTGGCGCAGTTATGGCTCGACGAGGGACGGCCCGATCCGGCGTTGAGCGAAGTCGCCGCCTGCCTCGGCCGGGCGCCGGGAGAGGCGCGGGCGCTTTTCATCCGCGCGCAGGCCCTGGTGGCGCTGGGCCGGGTGGGTGAGGCGGTCGGGGTAATGGACCGGGCCATCGCGCACACGACGGAGCCGCGGCCCGAACACTACCTGGAACGGGCCCGGCTTATCGCCCGCGCCCGGCCCATGACGGACCAGGCCCTGGACCGTGCCGTACGCGGTCTCGACCAGGGCATCGCCCGTCTGGGCCCGGCAGTCACCCTGTCCTGGTTCGCGGTCGAGTTGGAGACCGCCGGGGGACGGTACGACCGGGCGCTCGAACGCCTGGACGAAATCGATCCGCAATGCGCGCGCAAGGAAACGCTGCTCGGGCGGCGGGGCGAGATCCTCGAAGCCGCCGGCAGGTGGATGGAAGCCCAGGCGGCGTACACGGAGGCGCTCGATGCCATTGCCGCGCTGCCCGCGCGAGTCCGGTACACGCGGTCCATTATAGAGTTGGAAACATCGCTGCGCGCGAAACTCAAGAGCACCGCACCCTAAGAAAGGTGGGACGCAATGAGACCTCGTTCTGTTCTTGAAGGGCGCCGTATCCCCGGCCGTAGCCTGCGTCGAATCGCGGCCGGGATCGTTGCTGCGGGTATCGGCATGTCGGTCCTCTGGACCGCCGGCGCGGGTGTTGTGATTTTGTGGCCCGCGGCGTCCGCGGCGCAGAGCCTGACGCGGGGGCCGTACCTCGGCGTCGGGACCACGAGCGGTGTCGTCATCCGCTGGCGCACCAACGTCGCCACGGACAGCCGGGTCCGCTACGGCATCTCCCATCTCGCACTCGATTCGTCGATCGATGACCCGGCGCTCACCACAGAGCACGTCGTGCAGGTGTCCGGGCTCAATCCCGACACCAGGTACTTTTACTCGGTGGGAACTACGACGGGGGTCCTCGCCGGGGGTGACCTGGCGCATTTTTTTACCACTTCACCGGCGCCGGGACCTCCGCGGCAAACCCGCGTGTGGGTTATCGGCGATTCGGGACTGCCCGGCGCGGGTGCCGCCGGCGTGCGGGATGCCTACCTCAATTACACCGGGTCACGGGCGACGGACGTGTGGCTGATGCTCGGTGACAACGCCTACAGCATCGGGACCGACGCCCAGTACCAGGCGGCGGTCTTCGACATGTACCCGCAGCTGCTGCGAAACACGGTGTTGTGGCCGACGCGCGGCAACCACGACGTGATTTTCGGCGGCGCCAACAACGACTACTACGATATCTTCACCATGCCCACGGCCGGAGAGGCGGGCGGGCTCGCTTCGGGCACCGAGGCGTATTACTCGTTCGATTACGCGAACGTGCATTTCATCTGCCTGGACTCGCAAGGCTCGAGCCGGCTGGCTATCGGCCCGATGCTCACGTGGCTCGGCCTGGACCTGGCCGCGACGTCGCAGGACTGGATCGTCGCCTTCTGGCACCATCCGCCGTACACGAAGGGTTCCCACGATTCGGACAACGTAGCAGACAGCGGTGGACGAATGCGGGACATGCGCGAGAACGCGCTGCCGATCCTCGAGGCCGGCGGGGTGGACCTGGTGCTCGGGGGCCACAGTCACTCGTACGAGCGCTCGTACCTCATCGACGAGCACTACGGCGTGTCGACGACGCTGCACGACACGATGCGGATCAACACCGGCGACGGAAACGTGTTCGGGGACGGAGCCTACCTGAAAACGACGCTGGGCCCCGGGGCGCACGAGGGCACGGTCTACGCGGTGGCGGGGAGCTCGTCCCGGCTGGGAGGCGGCGCGCTCAACCACCCGGTGATGGTCACGTCCCTGAGCGCGTTGGGCTCGATGGTACTGGATATCGACGCCGCGCAGCTCGACGCGGTCTTTATCGACAACGCCGGCGCCATCCGCGACGGCTTTACGATTATCAAGGGCATGACGGCGACGGCACTCGGGGAGAGAGTGCCCCGCGCGGACCCGCGGCTCTCGACCGGAGCACCCAATCCGTTCGCGGTGGCCACGAGGCTGGGTTACTCGCTGCCCGGCGACGGGCCGGCCAACCTCTCTATCTACGACGTTCGCGGGCGCCGCGTCGCGACCCTGGTCGACGCGACGCTGCCCGCCGGCGATTACACGGCGCTGTGGGACGGCCGTCGTGCGGACGGCCGCCGCTTGGCCCGCGGCGTGTATTTCGGGGTTCTCCGCTTTGGTGGCGAGACGCGAACACGCAAGATCGTGTACGTCCGGTGACGCCGGTGCCCGCGCGCGGCGGCGTGGTGCCCGGCGGCGCCGGCGCGACCCGGGGTGTTGACAATAATCAATTTATTTTTGATTGACAAGTTAGAGGTTCCTAACTATGATGCAGTTGCCATCGGGTACTTGCCTACGCATCGCGCGTAACGGGGAGCCTCTAAAGGCGTGAAAATAAATGGTATCGGATTTTTTTTGGAGCTGATAGTTAGGAAGCCCTAATCAGGAGAAATATTTCCCGATATTGCGGGCACGGATCGAGGGGATTTTTTTTGGACCTATTATTAGGTGTTCCTAACTCTCGGAGAGGTGGAGATACTATTATGAGCGATCGTGCAAGTACCGTCAGGGCGGGCGCGGAAGGTGGCCTGCGCGCCGTGGCGCGGGTGCTGGTGCTGGGCGCGTTTTTCTTCGTCACCGGCGCGGCAGCGGCGGACAAAGATGGGCCTGCTACGCCGAAAGATACCGCGCCTCCAAGTGGCGCGGCGGCGGCGAAAGCGGTAGACGTCAAACCCGTGCTCAAAGACGTCTACGTGATCCAGATCGAGGACCACAAGTTTATTCCCGCAACCCTCGTAGTCCCGGCAAAGAAAAAGATCAAGCTGCGGATCGAGAACCTCGACCGTACACCGGAAGAGTTCGAAAGCTACGACCTCAACCGGGAAAAGGTTGTCGCGGGCGGGCGCAAGATCATCGTTTTCATCGGCCCGCTCAAGCCGGGCACGTACAAGTATTTCGGAGAGTTCAATCCGAAAACGGCACAAGGCGTCATTATCGCGAAGTAGCCCGTCCAACACACTATCAACGGAGCCAGGCAGACATGCTGTCGATTTCTATCATCGTTTTTCGTGAAGTTCTGGAAATGTCGCTCATCCTCGGAGTCGTGCTCGCCGCCACGCGCGGGCTCACGGGGCGCCGCCGATGGATCGTCACCGGAGTGGTGGGAGGTGTGGCCGGGTCGTGTCTCGTTGCCTTCAGCGCCGGGGCGATTTCCGAGGCCATCTCGGGCATGGGCCAGGAGGTATTCAACGCCACCGTGCTGCTGCTCGCGGCGGTTCTCATCGGATGGACCGTGGTGTGGATGAAGCGCCACGCCATGTACCTGGCGGAGCGTTTGAAGGCCGTCGGCAGGGCGGTCGCCGAAGGCAAACGGCCCCTCTACGTTCTGGCGATCGTGGTAACCCTCGCGATCCTGCGCGAAGGCTCCGAGATCGTGCTCCTGACCTACGGCGTGATTCTCTCCGGGCAGACGTTCTTCAGTGTTGTCGCAGGAGGACTCCTTGGGCTCGCCGTGGGCTCGCTGGTCGGCACCGGTATCTACGTCGGTTTGATCCGGATGTCGGCGCAACATCTCTTCTCGGTCACCGGCGTCCTGCTCACCTTCCTGGCGGCGTCCATGGTATCGCAGGCGGTGGAGCTGCTTGGCGCGGCTGGCC
>JBHHVD010000105.1:0-8991 GCA_046754105.1 Candidatus Krumholzibacteriia bacterium | reverse complement strand
GGGCGTGTACTTCTACCGCCTGCGCATGCCGGGGTTCACCGATACCAAGAAGATGCTTTTGCTCAAGTAACACGCCTCTCGTATGAAGTCACCCGGGCCGTATCTGAACCCTCCTCAACACACCGCGGTCCGGGCGGCTTTCATACTCCGCGCCGCGTTCCAGACTCCATACGTTAAACGAGCCGGCCTGCGCTCCGCGAGGCATGCCTTCAAGGTTACATATCCCGCTTCCGCATCCACCGCTTCAATGCATCGTACGACTTGAAGTGCTCCTCGAACTCGTACGGCCCGTGCCATTCGCAGTCGTCGACGGAATGCTCGCGGCACATCTGCGGCCGGCGCTCGTAGATCTTGCACAGGTTGGTGTCGGTATCGAGAAACTCGCACTGCGTGTGAATCATCAGGTACCAGCGCCGCTCGTCCACGTATACGGAAACCTGCCCGTGGGCCAGCATCCACAAGAGGTCGTCGTAGTCCCGTTTGCTGCGGGGCGTGTCGATCTCGAGCGAGAAATAGCGACAGCATCTGGCCGGAAGGCACTGCGCGCACTGGGGATGCTGCACGACCCGGCTGCGGGTGGCCCGGCGTCGCCTCGCCGGTTGGCGTCTGGTCGTCGGTCTGGCCTTTATCATGGTCCGTGATTCCTTTGAAGGGGTTGGCACACAACCCTGCATAGTCCATGATCGCCGGCGGCGCAAGGGGAATTCAACAGCACGCCATTATATCGCATTATTTGCACGAAAGAGACCAGGCGCTCCGTACACGTTCCGCCCTCTGAGCGCTGTCAAACATCCGGTTTGACAAGACCGCCTGAATCCGCTAACATTAGACCAAGAATCGCGCTACGCCGGAGCCACGCCGGCATAGTGTCCGGCGCTCACGTGCACCTGCGGAGCGAATGCCGGGCCTGAGGAGTTGGACCGCGGACGCTGCAACGATGAAACGACAACATGCCAGCTCTTCATTACCGTTTTTGCCCACGTTACCCCGCTTCATTCTCGAAGGAGGCCGCTAAATGAAACTCGCTGCCACGAAACTCCTGATCGCTGCCGCGCTGCTCGTCCCCGTCGCCGCGACTGCGCAGATCGCGCCCCCGGCGCCCGGCGTGAAGATGCCGCAGGCGTACTACGATCGCATCGCCGATGACCCCACGGCGTTCCAGTTCCGTAACGCCTGGTTGCAGAAACTCGAGCGGGTGAAAGAAGCGCGCCGGAAACTCCAGGCCGCCGAGGCAGGCGGGCCCACGCTGGCGCCGGGCATGGACGCGCTCCGGCAGGAAGCGGTCATGGCCGGTACGGTCTCGGTGCCTGTGATCATGTGCCGGTTTACGAACACGGGCGCCAATCCCTTTCCCGTAGCCGACATGCAGTCCAAGCTCTTCGATCCGCCGCCGGCGCTATCGATGACGGCGATGTACGACGAGATGTCGTATGGAGCCGTCAACCTGACCGGTACCGTATATGGATGGGTGCCGCTTGCTAACAACGATCTGTTTTACGAGTCCGGTTGCAACGGCTTGTGCGGGACCGGGACGGGCTCCCTGATCCTCGAGGCGATCGCCTGGGCCGATCCCACAACGGATTTCGGCCTGTTCGATAACGACGGCCCCGACGGGCTGCCGAACTCAGGGGACGACGACGGGTTCGTCGATTTTATAGCGTTCGTCCACCCGGAGACCGGCGGCGAGTGCGGCACTTCCAACCTGTGGTCACACCGGTGGGTGGTGCAGGGTTGGGGGAATATTCCCGCCCCGATCAATACCAACGATCCACGATCCGGCGGCGGAGTCATCCGCATCCAGGACTACACCCTGCAACCGGCCCTGGGGTCGGTTACTGGCTGCGGTGGCGCCATCAACGAGATCGGCGTCTTCGCCCACGAGTTCGGTCACGCCTTCGGCCTGCCCGACCTCTACGACACCGACGGCGGCGGCGAGGGGATCGGCGAGCACGGTCTTATGGGATCGGGCAACTGGCAAAACCCGCCCAACCCCGAGCACATGTCGGCGTGGTCCAAGGTCGAGCTGGGCTGGCTGACGGCGACCGAGGTCGGACCGGTGCTGCAGAATTACAACATCCAGAACGTCGAAGTGAACGCTCAAGTGTACCAGTTAAACATCATGGAGGAGAAATTCAACCGCAAGACGTTCCAGCCGCTGGCCGGCACCGCGTCGTTGCACTGCGGGCTGCCGACGTTTCCCGCCAACCAGCGCAATTGGGTGGGGTCGGCCGGTTACGGTAACAACTGGGACGAGGCCGTTCGCCGGCAGTTTACGTACGACGGTTCGAACCCGGTGACGTTGCAGTACGACGTCTCGTGGGATACCGAGGCCACGTACGATTTCGGCCGCATCAAGATCCTGGTCAACAGCACGACGAGCACGGTGGCCAGCTACGACGGGGTGGGCTCGCTCGCCGGGGTCAACATCGACCTGACGCCGTTCCTGAACGGCAGCGGTGCGAGCAGCTACCAGCTCATCGCCGAGTTCACCTCGGACGTTGCCTGGTCGGACGAGGACGGCAACTACATGTCGGGCTCGGGCGGCCCCTTCAAGCTGGACAACATCTCGGTCACGGGCGGTGGGGAGAGCTATTTCAGTGATTTCGAAGTGCTCGAAGACGGTTGGTGCTACGACTTCACGGCGAATCCGAACAAGGAATATTTCCTCGTTGCCAACCGCAACAAGACCGGTGCTGCGTTCGACCAGAACAACCACGGCGACGGCCTCTACATCTGGCACGTCGAGGAGAACGTCGGTAACAACACGAGCGGCTCGGCATCGGTTGCCAACCTCCGTCCCGCGACGTTGACGCTGGAGACCGCCGACAACCTGAACCAGCTCCTGTTGGGCGGCAACCGCGGGGACGGCGGCGATATGTTTCCAGGTTCCACCAGCAACACGGCGTTCACCAACCTCACCAGCCCGAACAGCAAGAGCTACAACACGTTCGCCACCAACGTGGCGGTGCAGAACATCAGCGGTCCCGCGACCACCATGACGGCCGACATGCAGGCGGGGCGTTTCGCACCGACCCTCACGTCGATCACGCCCAATGCCGGTGACAACAACCAGGTCGTCTCCATAACGGACCTGGCCGGGACGTTCCTCTACAAGAACGGGACGTTCGCCCTGCGCAGCGGACCGTCGACCTTTCCCGCCACCAACGTGGCGTGGGTTGCCAAGGTCAAGGCCACGGGCGATCTCGACCTCAACGGTATCGGCGAAGGCATGTACGACGTGGTATGGACCGGGCCCGACGGCCAGGAAGCCGTCCTGCCGGGCGGGTTCATGGTCAACGCGGTGGCCACCGGCATCGGTGACGTTCCGTTTGCGTTCAACGAGTTACAACAAAATCACCCCAATCCGTTCAACCCGACCACGACCATCAACTACTCCATCAGGGAACCGGGCCACGTGAGACTCAGTATCTACAACGCGGCCGGACAACTCGTGCGGACGCTGGTCAACGAAACCCAATCGCCCAGGAGCGGCGGTTTCGCGGTGGTGTGGGACGGCCGCAGCAATGCCGGCGAACAGGTTGCGTCCGGCGTTTATCTCTACAAACTCACCGCCCCGGGTGACTTTCGGGCGGTCAAAAAGCTGGTTCTCCTCAAGTAATCTCCTCTGCTGCGGAAGACCGGTTCCGGGCCCGGTGATCGGAAGGTTTCGATGACCGGGCCCTTTGCTTGCGCGCCGGGGGGCAATTCCGGATTGACACCCCGTCACGGGGGGTGATACGTTCGGACCGTACGAGCGGCTGTCCAGACTTCAGGAACCGGGCCGCGCAGTTCCCGCTCCGCCTGGTCATTCCAACAATAAAGGCAACACGATGGCGGCATTTTTCGACCTGTCTGAAGAAGAGCGCATGATCCAGCAAACCGCGCGCGAGTTTGCGGACGCTGAAGTGGCGCCGACCGCGGTGGACAACGACAAGCTGGGCACCTTTCCACGCGACGTCGTCAAGCGGCTCGGGGAACTGGGGTTTATGGGGATGCTGATCCCGGAGGAGTACGGGGGCAGCGCGCTCGGCAACTTGTGCCTGGTACTTGCGCTCGAGGAAATAAACCGCGCGTGCGCCTCGGTCGGTGTGACGATGTCGGTACATAACTCGCTGGCCAGCTCGCCCATCGTCAAGTTCGGCGGTGAGGACCTCAAGAAGCGGTACCTGCCGCGAATGGCGACCGGCGAGATCCTGGGCGCGTACTCGCTGAGCGAAGCGGATTCGGGAAGCGACGCCGCTTCGCTGGCGGCGCGCGCGGTCAAGGACGGCGACGAGTACGTGGCGAACGGCTCCAAGAGCTGGGTTACGAGCGGCGCCGACGCGGACGTGTTCGTGGTGATGCTTCGCACCGACCCGACGCAGCGCAGCAAGGGCATCAGCACGTTCGTTATTGAACGCGACACCAAGGGCTTCATCATCGGCAAGAATGAGAACAAGTTGGGGTTGCGGGGCTCGAGCACCGTCCAGATTACATTCGAAGACGCGAGGATACCGGCACGGAACCTCATCGGCGGCGAGGGGATCGGTTTCAAGATCGCCATGGAAACCCTCGACGGCGGCCGCATCGGCATCGGGGCGCAAGCGGTTGGTATTTCGCAGGCGGCCCTCGACGCATCGGTCGCCTATGCGAAAGACCGCGAGCAATTCGGCAAACAGATCGGGGAGTTCCAGGCGATCCAGTGGAAGATCGCCGACATGGCGACGGAAATCGAAGCCGCGCGCCTGATGCTCTACCGCGCGGCAAGGATTCGTGACCGCGGCGAGCCGCATACGAAGGAAACGGCGATGGCCAAGCTGTTCGCCTCGGAGGTCAGCAACCGGGTGACGCGGGAGGCGATCCAGATCCACGGGGGCGCCGGTTACCTGAAGGACTTTCCCGTCGAGCGGCATTTCCGCGACGCCCGCATCACGGAGATTTACGAAGGTACCAGCGAGATACAGCGTATCGTCGTGTCGAGATCACTGCTGAGGACCTAGGGCCCCGCCGCCAGGAGCCGCTGTACAATGGTCGGCGGGGTTGGCGTGGGTGGAGCCCATGGGGGCGCCCTGCCGCGCGCGGCGCGAAGCGGCCGGCCGGGCCGTTACCGGCCGGTAAAGCGAGACATCCGCGAGGGTGAGAGACCAGGAGGTACGTCGTTGAAGATAGGAGTCCTCGTAAAGAACGTTCCGGATACCGAGGCGAGGATCAAGGTGACCTCGGATCAATCGGGTATCGAGACACAGGGGATCAAGTACGTCATGAACCCGTTCGACGAGTTCGCGGTGGAGGAAGCCTTGCAAATCCGCGAAAAGCTCCAGGACGGGACCACGGTGACCGTGTTCTCGCTCGGTCCCGAGCGCGTGGTCGAAACACTCCGCACCGCCCTGGCGATGGGAGCCGACGAGGCAGCGCACGTGTGGGACCCCGCTTTCGAGGGGGGCGATGCGCTGGCCAACGCGAACGTACTGGCCCGGGCCATGGGACCGATGGGGCTCGATTTGATCCTGGGCGGCAAGCAGGGAATCGATTACGACGCCGCGCAAACCTGCGCCGCGCTCGCCGAGTACCTCGACATGCCCCAGGTGCTGGTCGTGGTGGGGCTCGAGCTGGGCGACGACAAGAAGACGCTGCAGGCTCGAAGGCGGATCGAAGGGGGCGACGAAGTGGTCGACGTGACCCTGCCCGCCGTCATCAGCTGCGAGAAGGGGCTCAACGAGCCGCGATACGCATCGTTGCCGGGGATCATGAAGGCGAAAAAAAAGGAGATAAAGAAAATCGCGCTGGCCGACGTCGGTCTGACGGCCGAAGAAGTCGGCGCCGCTGGATCGGCGACGACCGTCGAGCGGTACGCACCGCTGGCCGCGAGGCCGGAGTGCCGCATGATCGAGGGCGAGCCGGCTGAGGCTGCGGCGGAGCTGGTGCGGGCGCTACGCGAGGACGCCAAGGCGGTGTGACGCCGTTGATCGGAGGACGGTGCAGGCGGCGGCGCATGCCGCCCGTGCGGCACGGTATGGTGAAACGATGAAAGGAGCGGGGAAGGGGTTCCCGGGGGCAACATGACCAATGACATTCTGGTATTCGCGGAAATCCGCGATGGAAGCTTCAAGAACATAAGCAGGGAAATGGTGTCGGCGGCGAAGAGCCTGGCGAAGGGGACCGGCGGGGTGGTCCACGCCGCCGCCCTCGGTCAAGGCGTCGACGAGGCGATCGCTGCGGCGGGTCGTTACGTGGACGGCAAGGTATTCGCCGTCAAGAGTCCCGTGCTGGAGAAGTATTCGACCCAGGGCTACACGTCCGGCATCGAGGCGGTGTGCAAGGAGGCCGACCCGGCGATCATCGTTTTTGGCGCGACGGCGATGGGCAAGGATCTGTCTGCACGGCTTGCCGCGCGCCTCGGTGCGTCGCTCATGACCGACTGCACGGAGATCGACTACGACGGCGGGTCCTTGAAGGCGAAGCGCCCCGTGTACTCGGGCAAGGCGTACGCCGAAGTCGCGACGGTCAACGATACCGTCAAGATCGTATCGGTGCGCCCCAACATCTTTCCTGCGGCGGGCGAAACGGGCGCGGCGGCCGAGGTGGCCGACGTCTCCCTGCCGATCACGGCGGCGGACATCGGTGCGCTGGTAAAGGAGATCACCCAGGCCGCCGGTGGGCGCAAGGACGTTACGGAGGCGGAAATCGTCGTCTCCGGGGGGCGGGCCCTCAAGAGCGAGGAAAATTTCAAAATCATAGAAGAGCTGGCCGACGTACTGGGGGCCGCGGTCGGAGCGTCGAGGGCGGCGGTGGATGCGGGCTACGCTCCTCACTCCCGCCAGGTCGGGCAGACCGGCAAGGTGGTCAACCCCAAGCTCTACATCGCCGTGGGGATCTCGGGGGCGATCCAGCACCTGGTGGGTATGCGGACCTCAAAGACGATCGTGGCGATCAACAAGGACGCCAACGCACCGATTTTTCAGCACGCCGACTACGGCTTCGTCGGGGATTTGTTCGAAGTCGTCCCGCTGCTGACACAGGAGTTCAAGAAACTGCTGAGCACCTAGGGGGTGCGGATACCGGCCGCCCGTCAGAAGCCGTACGACAAATCGAGAGAAAAGAGGGTGGCGGTTGCGTCGTCACCCTCTATTTTGTGGTTCTCGGGTTCGTGGTTCAGGAAGACGCCCAGGTTGGCGCCGCGCCAGATCTTCAGCGTTGCGAAGAGGGTGATGCGCTGGTAGGTGAAATCCGAGAAGATGACCTCCGACCCGTCCACCCGATAATTGCGATGCCCCGGCTCGTAGCTCGCCGACAGCCAGATACGGGTGCCGGCGTTGTAGCTCGCCGTCGCCTTTGCGCCGAATTCCGTGTATTCGTCTTCAGGCGAGAAATCGCTGCTGAAGAAGGCCGCCGTCGGTCCGAGACCGAACGTCAGGTCGAAAGACCGATAATACGAGACGATGAAGGCGCTTCGGTTTTCCACGTAGTCGAAAAACGCGTCGCTCTCCCGGTCGTACAGGTAACTCTCCAGAGCGTTCTCCACCCCGAATCCGAAATCGCCCCTAGCAAACGGCTGCAGGGTCACCGCGGAGAGAAGCGCCCAGAAGTCGCTCTTGGTCGGTTCGTGCGCGTAGAGGCGGCGCTCCGTGGTCATGTTGAGGTACACGTGCCGGTGGGCGTCCAGTGTGGTCCGGTAGTCACCGGCTGCCGACCACGCGCGGTAGGCGATTTCGGTGCTGTCCGGGATCGACTTTTTCGTGAACGAGAGCGACGCGTGGTACGTGGTCGTAAGGTCACGGTCGAGGTCGCCGCTCACGGTGACGCCGTTTCGCACGTAGTCGTAGTCGAACTCGGTTCTCTCGTCGAAGTCGAGCAGCTCCAGCCGCTCGGTCAGGCGCAGCGACAGCCCGCTGGCGATCTCGCGGCGGGCGTAGGCCCTCAGACTAAAGCGGAGAAAATCGTTAGGGAATGAATACTCCGAACTGTCGCGGTAGGTACGGAAGGTGAGGTCCGTATCGACGGCAAAGCGCGACGGCCCCCACCGGCGCAGGAGATTCAGCCTGGCCGTCGATTCCAGGCTCTCCTCTCCGATCACGCTCTCGCCCTGGAGCTGCAAATAGTCGTGGAGAAAGGTGCCGTGCGCGTAGCCGAGACGCAGGCGCGTTCTGAACTCGGTCAAACGGTCCAGCGTATCCTCTTCGACGATGGTGTACTTCTCGGTGAAGCTGTCGAAGCCGGTCGTTACCGAGCCGGATACCTTGCCGGCACCGGCGCCGCCGGCGCGCACCATGTGAGACAGGGAAATGAGGGCGACAAGGGCGAGACAAACGCGTCCCCGCCTAATCACTTTTCTCCTCGAGCAATTTGATGCCTTCCTCGATCATCTCCAACGCCAGCGCGTACTCGCGTTCCAGGTACAACTCGCGCCCCAGCGTCTGGAGCTCCGTCGCCTCGAGCAGCCTGGCCTCCGGAAACCCGTCCTGCCGCGATCGCTGTCCGATGAGCCGCTCGAGCCTCGCGAGGGCGATCTCACAGGATACCCGGTAATCGACCATGACCTCGGAGGACGGCCCCGGCGTGCGATTCGACGCACAACCGGCCAGGGCCGACCCCATAAGAACCAGAGCCGCCGTTATTCCACCCAGGCACCGGACGCTACGATTCATCTTTCGTCACACGCCGCAGGGCACTCCGTGCCAGACGCCGGGCCAGCTTCGTATGCGCGAGCGCGGCGCGGAGCCGGCCGTCGCTGAACTCGCGCCAGGCAGTTTCCTGATTGACGCGGGCGCGATGGTAGAGCTCGGCCGCGTCATCTTCGTCGCCCAGCGCGCCGGCCACGCGGTCGAGCAGTGCGTCCGTTTCCACGAGTGCCGCGCGCACTTCGCTTTTGTCCAGCGCCCCCCTGACGGACGCCAGCGCGTCGCCGAGGACCTTGCGCGCCTTCAGGGAGAGATTCAGCGCGCGCTCGTAGTTGCCCCGTTCGAACTGGTTTCTCGCCTGGTGCTGCAGCTCTTGTGCCTGCTCAACCCGCCG
>JBHHVD010000104.1:0-9275 GCA_046754105.1 Candidatus Krumholzibacteriia bacterium | reverse complement strand
ATTTGCTCGCCGACGCGTTCGAGAACGCGATCCGTCTTTTCCAACTCTTTCTCGATCGACTCGACGTCGGAGAAATCCCGCTTCAGCATGGCGACCGCGCGTGTCGAGAGGTGCTCGGAGGACGTGGCCAGTCGCAGCGCCACTTCGAACAGGTGCTCGCGCATGTTATCCCGCGCTCGTTTCAGAAGACCCTGCGCCTCCTCGGCGAGCTTGCGGGCGGGCAGCACGTCACGGTCCCGGTTTTCAGCCAGGAGAAGTTTCGCCTGTTCGAGCCGCTGGCCGGCGCGCTCCATGGCCTTGAAAGCGTTTTGTTCCAGCTTGGCCTCCCGCTTGGCGAGCGCGATGGTTTGCAGGATCGCTTCCCGCGCGTGCTTGGCCAGTTGGGCCGCACGAAGCAGGTTGCCGCCGCCGGCGCCTTTTCTAAAATAATTGACGGATTCTTCGTGCAGCCGGGCTGCGGCCTCCAGGGAGGCGCGCGCCTTGACGCTGTTGGTTTCGCGTACCAGATCCCTCGCGTTCATGAGCAGTTCTGCGTTACGGGCAATCGCTTCGCCGAGGTTGGACAGATCGTCCGCGGTTTGACTCCGTGTGTCGGCGGGACCGAGCGCCAGCAGGAAGCACACGACGAATGAAACGATGCAAAGTCTCGGGATGGTCATTGCTCCCTCCTTTCTCCTTTTTTTGCCCGCCCCGCCGTGGTGTGGCGGTGCGGTCGGCGACCCGGACGTTGGTGCGGCGGGGCGCGGGTGCGAGGAGACTCTCCCCTCGTGTCACCGTCCCATCACGCAATCCCTGTACCAGTCGCGCACCCGAACGCAGATAATGATGTAACTTGTTGATACTAAGTTACATACAATTCACTTGCCGCTCGCGCACGCGGCTGCGGCTCCACTCCCGCCCGCTACGAACGTCCCTCAGTGTACACCCGGGTGGACGCAGGTGTTCACCATCATTCCATGCCGTACCGCTCGAGACGACCGTAGAGCGCGCGGCGCGTGATGCCGAGCAGCCGCGCGGCCTCGCTCTTGTTGCCCGCGGTTATCTTGAGCGCTTTTGCGACCAGCCGCTTCTCCATCGCTTCCAGGCTCAGGCCCTCGCCCGGCGCCCCGGGTGCGGGTGCGGCCGTAGTCTGCAGCAGCAGAATGGCATCCTCTCCGATTTCGCCGCTCGCGCGAACGATGAGCGCGCGTTCCAGGACGTTGCGCAGCTCGCGGATATTACCGGGCCAGTCATAGGAGAGCAGCTTGTGCACGGCGCTCTCGGCGAGATCGTCCGGGTTGCGGCCCGCCCTGGAGAGAAAATGTCGCGCTATGTCGCGGACGTCTTCGAGCCGGTCCCTGAGCGCCGGCAGCTCGATCGGAAACACGTTGATGCGGTAGTAGAGATCCTCTCGAAAACGCCCTTCGCGGATGTCCGCCTCGAGCGGTCGGTTGGTAGCGGAGAGAATCCGCAGATCCACCTCGGTCTCCTTCGACGATCCCAGCGGCGTGATGCGGTGGTCTTCCAGTACGCGCAGGAGTTTGGATTGCAACAGCGCTGGCAGGTCACCGATTTCATCGAGAAACAGCGTGCCCCCGTCCGCCATCTGGAAATGGCCCAGCTTGCGCCCGACGGCGCCGGTGAAGGCGCCCTTCTCGTATCCGAACAGCTCGCTCTCGAGCAGGTTGTCGGGAATCGCCGCGCAGTTGATGGCGATGAACGGTCCCCCCGCGCGCGCCGAAGTCTTGTGGATGGCGCGCGCCACGAGCTCCTTGCCGGTACCGCTTTCGCCCCGGATCAGGACCGGCGCTTCCGAGGCGGCGAGATCGCCGATCGCCTTTTTTACCGCGAGAATGGCCGCGCCCTCGCCGACGATCTCGTCCTCCATGCCCGCGGCCAGGTAGGAACGCAGCTCGCTGTTTTCCGATTCCAGGCGGCGCTTTTGCTCGATGCGTTCGATCAGCATCAACAACTCGTCGGTCGTGAACGGCTTGATGATGTAATCGTAGGCTCCCTGTTTCATGGTATCGAGCGCGGTCTCGACCGTCGCGTACGCCGTCATCACCACGACGTCGGTTGCGGGCGACGTTTCTTTCACCTTTTTGAGAAGCGTGATGCCGTCGATCTCGTCCATACGCAAGTCGGTGATGACGATATCCGGCGGGTGCTCGGCGATTCTCTCCAGCGCCTCGGCCGGCCGCGTCATTCCGAGCGCCGTGTGGCCGGCGTCGGCGAGCTGGCTCTGCAAGAGCCTGGTGATTTTCTCCTCATCGTCGACAACGAATATGACGGCCACGTCGATTTCCCCTCTAGGTTCGTGGTGGATCGGCAGCCAGCGGCAGGTCGATCGTCACCGACGTCCCCGAACCGGCGGCGCTATGGATGTCGAGGCGTCCCCCGTGCTCGTGGACTATGTTACGCACGATGCTCATTCCAAGCCCGCTGCCGTGCTCCTTGGTGGTGAAGAAGGGCTTGACGATTTCTTTGAGATTCTTTCGCGGAATGCCGGGGCCATCGTCCGTGATCGTGACCCGGGCGAAGCGCGTCCGTCTCGTGAGCGCCATGACGATACGGCCGCCGCTGTCGAGTGCCTGGTGCGCGTTGATCATCACGTTCAGTACGGCCTGCTGGATCTGCTTGTCGTCCGCCAGGACGATGGTGTCCGCCGCGGGATAGTCCTCAACCACCTCGATGGACTTTGCCAGGAGCTCCGGCTCCAGCATCATGACGCATCGCTTCAGTATTTTCTGGATCGAGTGCGGCCGCGATTCCTGCCGCTCGGCCCGGGCGAAATTGAGGTATCCGCTGAGAATACGGTTGAGGTTGTCGACCTCTTCCGATATGTAAGCGAACGCTTCCTGGTCTCCGCTGTGCTTCTTCGCAAGCACTTCGGCGGAGGTCTTGATAATGCTGAGCGGGTTGCGGATCTCGTGCGCGATGCCGGCCACCATCCGGCCCATGGTGGCGAGGTTCTCTCCCTGGATGACGGCGGCCTGGGCACGGTCGAGGGAGAGCGACTGGCGGTAGAAAAAGAGCGACAGGACGACGACGATGATGACGCTCGCCACGTCTACCACGAGGATCGCGTTGCCGAGCTCCCGCAGCACGTCGAAGTAGGTGGCACCCGCTTCCACGCCGATGATTCCCACGACCGTGCCGTCGGCCGCGAACAGCGGTGCGTACGCGCTCTTCAGGTACACGTCCCCCGACGCGTACAGCCGGGTGGCCGCGGCCAGCCCGGAGCGGGCCAGCGTTACCGCGCTGAAGTCCAGATCGATGAACGGGTTCAGCTCGCCTTCGGCGGAGACCCCGCTCAGGTCCACCACCGTCCTGCCCTCGGAGGTCACGACCACGATGTTGGACAGCAGGTTCTCCGCCTGGACGAGGTGCAGCATCGTGTAGAGCGACGGTCCTAGGCTGCCGGCTCGGAGGCTGTCCGTGTTCTCGACGGCGTGGGATAACGTGGTCGCGATCGAGCGCAGGCGCTCGCCGAGCTCGTTGTCCAGGTAGTCTTTGGAGCGCTTGTAGAGGACGAGCGTGGACACATTCAATACGACCACGAAGGCCAGTAAGAAACCGGACAGCAGAATCAGCCTTTTTTTCGAAGACGAAAACCCACTCATGAGGGATTCTTTCCCGAGAGCCTCGGTCGAGCCTCTGTGATTCTAGGAGGATTTCCGCCCGGCCCGCAAGACATGTTCACAACAAAAAGGCCCCGGCACGATTGCCGGGGCCTTGCGGGTCGTCTTTGTGGCAGGGACACGCGGCTTAACGGATCACCACGAACTTGCCGATGAACCGGTCGAAGTTCGCATCTTCGGACTCGACCGAGTACAGGTAGACGCCGCTCGTTACGTCCTGGGCGCTTCGGCTCACCAGGTCCCATTTTACCGTTCCCACGCCCCCGCGGCCGTCGAACTCGAGTTCCTTTACCAGATCGCCGGCAAGCGTGTAGACGCGGATCACGCCCCGCGAGCGTGGCAGATTGCGGAACTCGACCTTGATCCCCGTCGGGTCGTCGTTGTTTGGGGCGAGCGTCCATGCCTCCATCGATTGCTTGGTTGCCGGATTGGGGACGACGTAGATGTTGCCTTCCTCGTAGCTGTAGGCCGGTTGCGATGCGGTCTTGGGCTCGACAAAAACGAAATTGGACGACGGATCGCCCACTTTGCCCTCGAAGAAGCGCCCGCGCTCGTCTACCCCGTGGTCCATCGCCGTTACGGCGTAGAAATACGGCCGCCCAAGGTGCATCGAGCGGTCTACGAAACGGTAGTACTGCCGGCCGCCGTCCACACCCAGCTCCCATTGGGCCAGGGCGGTCAGCGTGTCGCACACCTCCGCCGTCACGCCCTGGGGGCAGGGCGGCTCGCTACCCGGAAACTCCGTCAGGTATTGCTTTACGAAATTGATCAAATCCCGCTTCTTGACGGCCCCCAGCAGGTGGGTCAGGGGGTCGTAGCGGAGGACCTCGACACCGGTGTCGTCGCCGAAATTATTGGTGACGTCGATCTGGGCGAGCAATTTCCACAGGTCGTTCTCGGGACCGTTGTCGGACGAGCTGCCGATCGGCCGCTGCCAGTTGTCGGCTCGCCAGATGCGGTATCCCTCGAAGTCGAACACCTGCGTCTTCACGTCGGGCACCGTCTCGCTGAAGTTGTCGAAGTAAACGACCACGCCACCCTCGCCGTGATCGTCGATCCGCATGAACGGCGGTGGCGGCGCGGTGCCGACGATCCAGGGGATCTGGGTCTCCTTGCCGTCGATACCGGTGCGGAAGAGCGCGCTGTCGACGTCCGTGTAACCGCACGCAAATCGGAAGAGCGTTTCGTTCGCACAGTCGTTGTTGATCCACAATGACGTGCCTCTTGGCACGTTGGGGATCGGCGTGCTCAGTTCGGCCAGACACGTATCGATCGAGACGTCCTGGGCCGGGCCGCGGACTTCGGTTTCTCGTCCCGCCACACCGGTCTTCTTGCTGCCGTCGAGGTTGAACCAGGCGCCGTTGAAGGTCAGCTGCGCACTCGCCGCGTTCTGGATCGCGCCGAACGGTCCACGGCCGATTACGAACGCCACCTGAAAGATGAGCGTGGTGTCGGGAAAAAGCTCGGCAAAGGGGCCGGCGCTGACCAGCATACGGTAGTCGCGCGGAACGAGCGCGTCCCTCTCGATCACTTCCTGCGAGAGAAGCTCGTAGCGCTCGAAATCGTTCGTCGGGTCGCCGCCCTCCTCGAACGACTGGCTGCCCGCGAAGTTGGCGTACGTACTGATACCCACCCGCTCGGGGGCCGTCTCGCCGGTTGGGTCGGTGGTATGACCGAGGAACATGAGCCCGAAATAACCCGGCGTCTGCCCTTCGTCAGTGTCGGGGTCGAAGGTGTACGCCACGTCGATTTGTACCGGGCCGAGGTCTGTGCAAAGTACGGGAACGAAGATGCGGCCGGTGGCGTCGTCTTCCCAGTAGTTGTCACGTTCCCTGGGACCCGCGTCACCGTCCGCGAAAAAACCGATGTAGAGATCCTCGAGCACGGCGGTGCCGATATTCGTAATGCGAAACTCCATTCCCACGAAGTCATCGAAGCGGTCTTCTTCCCACTGGTAACTCTCCTGACGGACGAGAAGGTTCAGCGGGTTGTGCGTGGGGAATATCTGGAGCGCGTTGGGCTGGTCGTCGGTGTACCAGCAGCTGAACATCTGTTTGGAGACCGCGGCGAAGTCCTCGTCGATGAGCCCGTCGAGGTCGTCGTCATGACCGTTTTTCCAGTCCTCGTCCACGAGCCCGTCCTTGTCGTCATCCGCGTCGGGAGAGGGCAGGCGGTTGCCGCCCTTGGCGCCCTCCGCCGAGCGGTAAATAATGTCTTCGGGCTCCTGCGTCGGCCGAAACTCCGTCGCAAACGCCGCGGTCGATACTGCCGGCACCCCGTTCTTCAGCGCTCCCACCCACAGGCCGGAGGTAAAGAGATACTCGACGCCGCTGCCCGCCGGCCACTGTGCCGAGGGGGCCTCGGAAAACGTGTTGGCCGTGCCGGGCCACGAACCGAAGTTTCCCCAGTTACCGACGTGCATCTGTAACTCGCCCACGTTGTGGACGTTCGAACCATCGAGCACGAGCACCCGTTGCAACTCGGGCAGGCCGGTCTTGTCCTTTTTCGATTTCGGGACCCAGCGGGCGAGGCTCAGACCAGGGGCAACCACCAGCATCGACATGACGACGAGATAGACCGATAGCTTCTTTTTCATGAGTCCGTCCTTATGGCAAAATGGGGGCTAGCATCCAAAACCATTGAAGCTAACTTGCTAAGGTGGGGCTGCGTTAAAGAAAACACATTGGACTGACCAAAGTCAAGCACTATTAGCCACCGCTCGAAAACCGTACCTGGTGTTATGATAACGAGTTGTATAGATTCTTGTCGCCGGGGTGCCCGCCCGGGCGGGCACTCGGGCCGCCTTGTGGGCCAACGGCAGCCCCGGCCGGGACTTACATCGGGAACCCGGGGCCCCCTGAGTTGTAATAGAACTAGCACGGAACGGCGTGCCGCACGTATTGAAATTTCCCGTGAAAAAACCTAGTATCGGAGGCTCTTCGAAGCGAGGACCGTAGAAGCCATGAAAAACACCCTTCTCAGTACTGGCATCGTGCTGGCGTGCGCCCTGGCCTGGGGCTGCTCGCAGAAGGAAGAGTCCCTGACCATCGCCTTTTCGAACGACATGGACGGGGAGATCCGTTCCTGCGGGTGCGCCTCCAAGGATTTCGGCGGACTGGGCCGACGGGCGACCTTTCTGCGCGACACGCGTAAGACCTCCAACCAGTTGATTCTGCTCGAGGGCGGCGATTTTTTCGGCACCGATATTAATTACAGCCAGGAAAAGGCCAGCCTGACCATGCAGTCGATGGCCTTCATGCGTTACGACGGGATCGTACTCGGTGAGAACGAACTGAGCCACGGAATCGACTACCTGCTCGAACGCGTGACGGCATTAAAGCTCCCCGTCGTGGCGGCGAATCTCCACGACGCCGAGACCGACACGCTCCTTTTTGCTCCCAGCCGGGTATTGAGACTGCCGACCGGGTTGCGTATCGGGTTGGTGGGCGTGCTGGGGACCGGGGTAAAGCTGCCGCTTCCGGAGACGAGCCGCCCGGTACGCGTGGGGCCGCCGCAGGTGGCCGTCGAGCGCGAGGTGGGCTCGATTCGCGATAAGGTCGACCTGGTCATCGTCCTCGCCCACATGCCTCTGGGCGCCGCCCGCAAGCTGGCCGAGAACAATCTCGACGTCGACCTCGTGGTCGCCGGGCACGACGCACGGCCCATACGCCGGATGCGGCGGTTCGGAAACGCATTCGTCCTCCAGTCCGCCAACCGGGGCCGGTACGTCGGCGTCGCGCGGGCCACCGTCAAGCGCAAAGAGGGCATCATCGACCTGGTGGCGAGCCTCGAGGTGCTGGATGTTGACTACGAGGATCACGAGGCGATCGTAAAGCTTTTCCAGGCCTACGACATGGAAATCGCCAACCAGGAGCGCGCCCGGGTCACCAGCTCGGTACCGAGCGGCGAACATATAAAAAACCGTTTCACGGCCGGCGAGGCGTGCCGCCCGTGTCACACGGATATCTACGACCACTGGCAGGACACGCAGCACGGGCACGCTTTCGCGACGCTCCAGGATAAGGAACGCCAGTACGACCGTGACTGCACGCCGTGTCACACCACTGGTTTCTACCAGATCGGGGGTTTTCTCTCCATCCAGGAGACGCCCGGGCTCGTCAACGTGCAGTGCGAGGCCTGCCACGGCAACGGCAGGGAGCACGCTCGCAACCCGGAGCTAGAGACGGAGGGCACGGCGCACCTGATGTGCAAGACGTGCCACACCGAGGACCAGTCCCCCGGCTTCCAGTTCCCGAAATGGTGGGCCCGAATCAAGCACCCGCCGCCGGCCGACATGATGGGGGGCGGACGCTAGGTGGAAGCCGGTGAGGCGGCCCCGGGGGGGCGGCGGCAGCCTTCCCGTCGATCCGCCCGGCGGCGCCGCGAAAGCGCCCGCCGGCGACCGGGCGGTTTTTTGCGTTGACAGGCGCGAAACGCCAATGATACATTTCACACGATATTAGCGGCTTTTATTACCCCCACCTTGATAATCCCTGATGGGAACACAACTCGTGTCGTGCATTTTCGCCAGGAGCGTACTCGTGATGACCAGAAAGCTTAGCCTCCATATGATGATCGCCGCGGTGCTCGCCACCTTCGTGCTCGCCTGCGGTGAAGAGGAGAACGTCGACCCGTACAAGACCGTCACGCTGCGGGAGGTGACGCGGAGCACGGTCGTAAGCAAGGGGTTCAAGTACAAGCTCGTGCAGCCAGAGATCATCGCGCTCAACCGCAACCTCGGTTTGATTCGTGATGGCAACATCATCGAGTTCATCGCCGCCAGGAGCCTCGAAGACAAGATCAAGGGCAAGACGGACGGTTACTTCGAGCTCAACGTGGTCAAGAAGTTCTCGCCGTACGTCTACTTCAAGGTGGACCAGATCAACACCGAGACGGATACCGTCTTCACCAACCAGCGCGGCGCGATCGCCTACCCGCTGATTACCAGCGAGGCGGAGTACGGGACCGATTTGTTCGAGGACCAGGCCATGGACGCCATCCAGTTCAACCGGACCGGCACGCTGAACGGTCTAAAGGATAAGAAGATCAAGATCGAGGACGTGACGATCGGGATGGAGAAATCCGAAGGCAAGAACCACTTTTTTCTCGAAGGCAAGAATGCCAGGCTGAGGATCGACGAGCAGATGAGCGACGGCGTGGGCCTGATCTTCAAGCTGCTGGTCGAGAACGGTAATACATTTCGGGGTGGCATCACGCTGATAGAGGTCGAGGGCTACGCCGATCGTATCAAGTCGAGGATCGCCGGCACGGTGGAGATTGATTACGTCATGTACGGCGACCAGTTGATCACCGGCTAGGGACGACCCGGTGCACTTGCAACGAAGGCGCGCGTTTATCGCGCGCCTTTTTTGTTTGACCGGTAGAACCCGCTTTGGGATAGTCCGGGCGTGATGGGAGCCCCCCGTGATGAAACCGATGCCGACATGGGTTGAGATCGACCTCGACGCCCTGCGCGGGAACGTGCGGCTCCTTCGCGGCGAGCTGGCGGAGGGCGTGCAGGTTCTGCTTACCGTGAAGGCCGATGCCTACGGGCACGGCGCAGTACGCGTCGCACGGGCGAGCGAGACTCTGGTAGAACGTTTCGGCGTCGCAACGCTCGACGAAGCACTGGAGTTGAAGGCCGCCGGGATTGGC
>JBHHVD010000103.1:0-9301 GCA_046754105.1 Candidatus Krumholzibacteriia bacterium | reverse complement strand
GGGCGTGTACTTCTACCGCCTGCGCATGCCGGGGTTCACCGATACCAAGAAGATGATCCTGCTCAAGTGATATGGAAACGGCTGGAGCCTCCGCTGGAAGCACCGGTGCCGTCTGTTACGCGGGCGTACCGGGGTAAGAAGTCCGGTACGATCGTCGAGCGGGGTTGTTCTACTCATCGGGACTCTTCCGCGAGGAAGGCCTCGACGGCGTTTTCGATTCCGCCCCTGGACAGGGCGGGGTACCTGGCGTATGCGGATTCGGGGATTGCCGCCACCAGGGACCGCAGTTTTTGGGGATCCACCAACCCGCTGTCTATGAACCCCCGGGCATCCTCGACATCCCGCTCAAAGCCGCGAACGAGTTTGGAAAAACACTGCGCGTACGGGTCGTAGTGGTAGAAGGCGATCACACCGACGGTGTCGATAAAAACATGGCGGGCCGCGGTTCCCCCGAGCGGCGGAACGAAATCCTCCGGGCGGGCAAACTCGATGTTGATATCGAGACGCTCCTTGATCTCCTGGATATTCCGGAAGATGACCTCCTGGTCGGAGTACAGATCCACATCGACGGATGAGGGGCGCCAACCGAGGTACACCGCTGTTCCTCCACCCACGAAGTAGACCCGGTATGAACCCCGTCGCGGTGCTCGTCGTGCCAATTCCTTCATGAGTGAAACCAGTCGCCGCCGCGTAATCTCCTCACGCATTCTCTACCTCACTCGGGCATTGGCACATGCATCTGCGAACGATGCCGCCTGACGCAGCCAGGCGAGATACCGGGCATGAGCCAGATCGCCCCCGGTTCTTTCGAGCCGGCGGTACAGGCGTATATCCGCATCCGCGAACACAACCTGGGGAAGCGGAACACCCTCCCGCCGAAGTCGTGGAGCTGCCAGCGACACCAACAGGCTCTCGATCGACTCCTCACCGGCCGCCAGGGCGGCCAGTCCCGCGTCGATGGCCGCGCCGCCGGGGAGGCCGAGGGCCTCGAAACCGGAGGCGCCGAATCGAACCTGGATCCAGCGCCGGATGGCGGCCTTGCGGGCCACTACCTGTCGTGATTCCGGACTCATTCGCGAGGCCCGCGCGCGACCACCGGCGCGGCCGTAGGCCCGAAAACGCTCTCGAACGGACTTCGGGAGTCTCATAATAGTGGGATTATACTAAGGGGGTAAGCATTTGTCAAGACCGTACGCCGGGAGCGAGCCTGCCCGGCCGGGGGGAACCCGCTGGTCTGGGTCCTGCGACAAGGGGATGACTAGCGGTCCAGGGTGGCGGCGGCGGTCTTGATCGATGACGGCTCGCCCGGCACAGTCCAGGCCAGGAGGATTTCCTTGCCCGCCCTCGCCATCTGCGGAAAACCGGCGGCCCGTTCGCGGCTCGAAGTGGCGAGCGTGATCGAGGGCTCACGGGTACCGTCGGGCCGGACGCGGCGCAGGCGGATCTGCGCGCCGTCGTCCACGTACTCCATCCAGCACACCAGCGCCGAGCCGTCCGTCAGCATGGCGGCGGCGATCCGCCCCATGGGGTCCCCGTCGTCCGCGACGACGGGCGCGCCGAACGTCGCTCCTTCATTTTTTGAAAAGGCCACCCGGACCCGAGGCGAATCCCCGGCGTTCGTGAACCACGCCAGCACCACGCGCTTGCCGTAGGCGGCGAGCTGCGGGCCGTTGACCGGGCAGCCGGGGATCTTCCAGCCATCCCCCGAGACCTGCTGCGGGACCTGCCACTCACCCTTGTACACGCGCACCACCGAAATATCGCGCACCTCATCCGGCGAGCGGTCGCGGTAGGCAAAGACGGCCCCGTTGGGCGTGCGCACGCCGGAGGTCTGGCAGCAATCGCACACGCGCTCGTCGAGACGGCGCTCGTCGTAGAGACGCCCCTCGCCGTCCATCACGGCCGCGCGCAGCGTCATTTCGTTTTTCGGGCCGGGTTCCCCTGCGGCGGGATCGCTTTCGTGTTCGCCGCCGACGGAGTTCTCCGGGCCGCCGGAGTTCTCCGAGCCGCCGCCGTCGCCGTCCCCACCGGCCGCCTCTCCCGCGCCGCCGTCTGCGGCCGTGGCGAACTCGCGGCCGTCCAGCCAAACGAGCAGTACGCGGTCGTCACTCCACGGGAGCATGGACACGAACCCGTGCTCGGTCCGTGTGCGGTCCGTGTGCGGTTTGAATGCACGGCTCCAGGTCTCACCGCCGTCCCGCGAGCGGGCAACGTGGATGTCGTACGCGTAAGGGTCTCCGCCGCTCTTCGCCAGCCAGTGTGCGGCCAGCGCGCCCTTCTTCGACGCGACGACGGATGGAAAGTCCGCCCAGTTGACGAACCAGGTATTGCCGGTGGCAACCGTGCGCGGCGCGGCCCAGCGATCGCCCCCGCGCACCGAAAACTTCAGCGCGTGCCCGCCCTCGCCGGTGCGCTCCAGCCAGCTCATATAGAGCCGGTCGTCCTCGGCGACAAACAGGTTGGGCTCACCGCTCCCCGGCGCGGCGGGCGAGGGGACCTCGTTGAAAGACAAAACGACAGGCTCCGTGCGCTGAACGCATCCCGTGACGAACGAGACCGACAGGGCCAGCAAACCGCAAGCGAGGTGGCGGCGTCCCGCGGACGGCCCGGTAATCCGTGCAAAGCGCTTCATCGGGGCATCACTCCGTTTCCGGTACGGGTTTTCGCAGAAAATAATCGACCAGCGTGGACGCGAAGGCGGCGTGTCCGGCGGGCGTCATGTGATCGTAATAGATTTCTCCGCCTCGTTCCAGCTCTGCCAGGAACGCCGGTGAGGGATCGACGAGGTCCAGCCCTTCGTCGAGGCACACCGAAGCCAGCCAGCCGGCCCAGCTGTCCTGTTCGGCGTACGGCCGGGACATCTCGCGCGGCCGCGGCACGTAAGCGACGGCAAACTTCCTCCCCGACCGCCGGACGTCCGAGGTCCAGGCGCGCATGACCCGCCCGCCCAGCTCGCGCGCGTAGCCGGCGAGCGAATCGGGCCACATCGACGGCGCCACCCCCGAGGTGGGGATGGCGTTCTTGTCGCTCCGCTCCGCCATGTAGCGCTCGGCTTCGGTTACCTTCAGGCGGATGCCGCGCCGCTTGAGAAGCCGCAGGCGCGTCTCGACGGTGCTGATCACGAGCGAGTGCGCCCTGAGGTATTCCAGCGTCCGGTGCAGGCGGCGGGTCTTGTAGCGGAAGCGCTGTCGAAACGCGTTATCCACCACAAAACTGTCGCCGTCCAGGCGCGCAAACGGCAGTTTTTGCAAGCCTCGTATCTCCCGGATCTGATCGCCGAGGTCGTTTTCCGAAAAAACGTACACGATCCAGTCCAGGTCGAGCCGGTCCGCCCAGCGGCCGCTCTCGAGATAGCACTGCAGTGTGCTGTTACCGGAAAAACCGAGCGAGATGCACTCGTACGCCGTGCCCGTACCGCGGTCGTTCAACGCCCGTTCGACCAGGCGGTAAAACGTGTTCTCGAAGGGAACCTGCCGGGCCTCGGTGTAAGAGTCTCCAAAAAAACCGATACGGGTAACCCCCGGTGCCTTCGAGACGTCGTGCTCGCGGTCGAGGTAGCCCCACGAATTTACGCGGCGACGGGCGGCGTCGCCGCGCTCGTTGCGGTAGATGTTGGTCGTATTGGGGTAGAAGTGCCCGCCGGTGAGTTCATCGTAATAGAACGTGTTGTAGACGACCCCCGGCAACGGCACCACCCGCAGAATTATCTCGGCGAGGACGGCGGCGGCGATGAACGCCGCGGCGAGGGCGGCGAGCGAAAAAAGCGCCTTTTTGCGCGCGCTCAAGTCCGTCCGGCGGATCGCGCCGTGCGGGCCCTGGGGGGGCCGTCCGCCCGGAGAACCCCCGCCGGGGGCGCTACTGTCTCTCGAAGTAGTCAAGGAACGCACCCCCCACGGCGGTGTGGCCGTCTTGCGTCAGGTGATCGTAGAAAACTTCCTCGCCGTTCGCCATCGCTTCGAGCAGGCGCGATGACGGATCGATCAGCTCGATGCCCTCTTCCGCGCACACCGCGGCCAGCCACTCCGCCCAGCTATCCTGTTCCGTGTACGGCTTGCCCAGCTCGCGCGCGCGCGGCATATAGAGGACGGCGAAATGCCTGCCCGCCGCCGTTACCTCTGCCGCCCACGCGCCGAGCACGCGAGCGCCCAGTGCCGCCGTGCGGGCGCGCAGCGTATCCGGCCACAGGGACGGGGGCGTCGTCGTGGTGGGCCGCCGGCGTCCGTCGCCGGTTGCGGCCATTTCCATATCTTCCTGTGTCGCGCGCATCTTGATCCCGTGTTTCCCCAGCAGCTTGAGCCGCCCGACTAAGGTGCTGAGGACGAGGGAATGGGATTTGATGTACTGAAACGCCCGGTGCGGCTGCTTCTCCTTGTAACCGAACCGGTCTCGAAACGAAAAATCGATATCGAACGAATCGCCGTCCGCGACCGCGTACGGGATGCCCGCACTGCGCTTGACGTCGCGGATCTGGTCGCCGGGGTCGTTTTCGACGAACACGTACACGACCCAGTCGAGGTCGGCCCTCTCCCTCCACGTGCGGCACTCGAGGTACGATTGCAGCATACTGTAGCCGGAGATGCCGAAGGAGAGGCACTCGACGCGGGGTCCCGTGCCGCCGGCAGCGTCGTTGAGGCGCCGCTGGATGATGCGGACGAACGTGTCGTCGAGCGGCACCTGCTGCGCTTCGGTATAGGAATCGCCGAAGAAGCCGATGCGGGTCACGCCGCGTGGCTTGGCGCCCGAGCGCTCGTCGTCCATGAATCCCCACGAGTTGATACGCCTTCGCACGTAGTCACCACGGGCGCTGCGGTAGATGTTGATCGTGTTCGGGTAATAACGCCCGCCCGTCACTCTATTATAGTAGTAGGAGTGGTACGTGATACCGGGGACGGGGACGAATCTCAGCAGCACCTCGGCGAGGGCGAGCGCCACGAGGACCGAGGCGCCGGCGAGAATCGCCGCGAAGAGAAATTTCTTGCCCTTGCCGGGCTGCGGTTTGTGGGATTGCATGGGAGGCATCGTTCGCGGCTGCGCGGGAGCCCGGGCCCGCCGTGCGGCCCGGTTGCCATTCGCTGTTTGTACTCGCGACCTCGATTATATAGAATGGACGCTTCAACGTCCATATGGATCGGACTCAGGGAGCGGCGGCGGCGCGTGGAAGCGCTGCCTGAAGCTCTCGGCGTCGGCCGGGCGGCACCCCGGCAGCCGGCAAGCAAGCTACGAAGAAGGAGTCTACTATAATGAGAGTCTCGCGCCCGTGGTTGCTCGTGTTCGTTACGTTCTCTCTCATGGGCCTCGCCACGCCGGGCATCGGCCAGGTCGAGTCGAGCATTCCGTCGTATTATTCGCACCTGCAGTTCAATCTCACCTCGCCCACCGCCCGCGCGGCGGCCATCGGCGGGTTCGCCAATCCGGCCGTCTACGGGATGATGCCCGGGCCCGAGGCGCAGTTCAGCTGGAGCGATCGCGACAACCGTTTCCGCACGCTCAAGGAGTGGGGCCTCTTTGTCGGCACGCGCAGGATCGGCTTCGGGATGGTCCGCAACGAGATCCCTCTGCCCGGCGGTGGCGAAGCCGGTGTCAACGACATGCGGATCGGGTTTGTCGACGGCACGCGCAACACGACCGTGGGGCTGGGCTACGGCTGGTCGACCGGAGACGACGAACTGCTCGGGCGCAGCAATGTCTTCCAGGCGGGTGTCGTGCAGCGCGTGGGACGCCATCTCTCCATCGGTGTGTCGGGCAACTTCGCCATCGAGAAGAGCAACCAGGTGGGGCTCTTCGATATCGCCGTGCGCCCGATCGGCGACGAGAGGCTTACCGTCTTCGCAGACGCCGAGCTGCCCAAAGGGGTCGCGGCCTCCGATGTGCCGTGGAGTGTCGGCACCATCCTCGAGCCGATACCGGGGATCCAGCTGACCGGGCGTTTCTTCGACGACGACAGTTACGCATTTTCGGCCGGTTTCAGTTTCGGCGGACTCCGGCTCTCGGCAAGCCCCCGTTTCGACAAGAACAACAATACGACCAACACCACCTACGAGATCCGCTCGGGGTACTTCGAGCGGAGCGTCTTCGATGACGTCGTGTTGAACGACAGCGGCTATCTACGCATGGATCTCAAGGGCAAGGTCAAGTACCGGGGCTTCCGGTATTTCGACAGCGAGACGCATCCGTTGTTCCGCATTCTCCGCGATCTCGAAAACGCCAGGAATGATGCGGCGATCCGTGGTGTCGCGCTCAACCTCTCCGGTGCCCGCATGAGCCACGGCAAGGCGTGGGAGATCCGCGACAAGCTCGCCGAAGTGCGCGCGAAGGGCAAGCACGTCGTCATCTTCGCCGACGAGTTGGGCATGACCCAGTATCACCTGGCCAGCGTCGCGGACCGCCTGGTCATGGATCCCGAGGGCCTCATCGAGATCCCCGGCTACGTCATGACGCGGACCTACCTTCGTGATCTGCTCGAAAAGATCGGCCTCGGCTTCGACGAATGGCGGTTCCTGGAATACAAGAGCGCGGCCGAGACCTTTTCGCGGCGGGACATGTCGGAGGCGGACCGCGAACAGAGACAGGAGCTGCTCGACGATATCTACGCGACGGTGCGCCGCGACGTGGCATCCTCGCGCGCGGTATCCGAAGATACCTTCGACGAGTGGGTCGACGACGAGATCGTGCTCGATTCCAGGCACGCGCTCGAGCTGGGTCTCGTCGACACGCTCGGGCGCTGGGAAGACGTCGCCGAAGTGATCGCCGGGTTGGAGGGATCGAAGAAACGCTACTTCGGCCGCAGGTCGCTCGCCGCCGAGCGCATCCCGTCCCGCCGCTGGGGCGAGGATAAGAAGATCGCGATCGTCTACGCGCTGGGCGTGTGCGCCATGGACAGCGGTATCCACGCCCGCAAGCTCGAGAAGATCTTTCAGGGCCTCCGGGACGACCGCTCGGTGGCCGCGGTCGTCTTTCGCATCGACTCTCCCGGCGGCAGCGGACTGGCCTCCGACGTCGCCGCGGCGGCCATGCGCAAGTGCGCCGAGAAAAAGCCCGTTATCGTCAGCCAGGGCGACGTCGCCGCATCCGGCGGTTACTGGCTGTCGATGTACGGCACCGAGATCTACGCGCAGCCGACGACCATCACCGGCTCGATCGGGATCATCGGCGGATGGGTATGGAACGACGGTATCGGCGAGAAGCTCGGCCACGCCTCGGATCACGTCAGGGTGGGCGAGCACGCCGACGCCCTGGCGGGTATCCGCCTGCTGTTGGCCGGGCCGCGGATCCCGGACCGCAACCTGCTGCCCGACGAGCGCCGCAAGGTGATCGATACCATGAAGGATGCCTACGACGGTTTCGTCGGCAAGGTGGCCGCCGGCCGCAACATGTCGACGGAAGACGTGGGTGAAGTGGCCGCGGGTAGGGTCTTCAGCGGTTGGGACGCCAGGAGCGCCGGCCTGGTCGACCGCATCGGTGGGCTCGAGGCGGCGGTGCGCGCGGCCCGCACGGCGGCCGGTATTCACGCCGGCGAAGCGGTCGCCTTCGTCGAGTATCCCAAGATGCCCGCCTTCGACCTCTCCGCCCTGCGCCCGGGGGTGTTGTTCCGGACCCTCTTCCGCGGCAGCCGCGAAGTGCCGCGCGATGTCGACGACGAGCCCGAATGGTCGTACGTCCGCGCGCTGATCGGCGCGCCGGGCAGGCCGCTTTTCATGCTGCCGCCCGGTCTCCGCGTCGACGACGGCGGCCGGCCGTAGGGGCCGGCATTCTCGCGGCGCGCGCGGGCTCAGTCCACCGTGTAGTGCAGGGAGAGCCGGACGGCGACGACCTTCGGCGAGACCATCGAGAAGGAGTTGTCGAAAATGACGAAGTACTTGCGCTTGTCCTGCAGGGGAACGGTGATCGTCTCGCCGCTGACCTTCTTGACGTAGGCGTCGCCTCCGGGATCCCCTCCCTGCTCGACGCGTTTCGCACCCGCCTCTCCGGTTACGATCACCTTGATATCGTTCCCGCTTCCGCCCCGGGTTTTGACCTGTATTTTCAGCGTAACGTTCCGGCCTCCCTTGACGTCCACATCGAACGCGAACGACTTGCGGTCACCCGCGGCCACGGTGAATGTATCCGCACCCATGTGGCGCGTAAGCGACGTCAGGCTGCCGCGGACGCGGCGAAACGCCGGCGAGTCCTTCGCAAGCCCGCGCGCCTTCGGACCGTACCCCGCGATGACCTCTTCGGTGTGCTGGATGCGGGAGGTGAGCGGCGGGTGGCTTGCGAAATACTGCTCGACTCCGCCGCTGTCTCCGTAGAGGTTGCGCAGCACGCCAAAGAAAGACGGCAGCCCCGAGGGGTCGTGCCCGGCCCGCACCATTTCATCCACGCCGAAGCGGTCCGCCTCGCTCTCGTTGTCGCGCGAGAACTTGAGGGAAAGCAGCCCGCCGCCCACACCCAGCATCGCGCCGGCGATCTGCCGCGATTGCGACGGGTTGTCGCCCTCCGCCAGCGCTACGACCACAGCCAGCCCGAAGGTGGTGACGAGTTTCTTGGTCAGGTGACGACCGACGTTATGGCCGATCTCGTGCGCGATGACACCCGCCAACTCGGATTCGGTACGGCTGCGCGCGAGGAGACCTTTGTGGAGGAAGATGTATCCACCGCCGACGGTGAACGCGTTGACATCGTCCGAGTCCACGATGAAGGCGCGGTATTTCAGGTCGGGGCGCTCGGAGTGGGTGGCGAGCTTTGTCGTCAGCCGCTGCACGTAGGCGTTTGCCGCCTTGTCCTCTTCCATCGGCATTTGCTGGACGACGGAGGCGGCGAGTTGCTCCGCCAGGATCGGCTCCATGCTGTCGGAGAACGCGGCGCCGAACCCGCCCAGACCCCCGGCGCACGAGGGCAACAACCACATCGCGGCGACAAGGGTAGCCAACCGCACCGACACACGTATCAAGGATCGATATGCGGTGAGCGGTGTGAGCCGTTCTGCCTGGACCGAAACGCAAACGGCATTTTTCACCGGGGACGATTTCATCGGCCCATTCTACCCCAATCGTCACGGGCCCGGCAAAAGAAAAGGAGGCAGTGGATTCGGACTCAGTTTCTACGAGCGGTTCAAGGGCGGGGGCGGGCGGTTTTCCATGTACCGGAACCCTGCGTTTGCTTTCTTTGAAGTCTGTACTTTACCCACCAGGGATCGGAGATCGAATTCTCGCAAAGGAACCAGCACACAACGTATGTGTCAACTTCTTTTGACAGGTTGCTCTGAAGCGCCCCGGGATTGCCGGAGGCTCCAACTTGTGAGAGGATGGAGTCATGAGCGAAC
>JBHHVD010000102.1:0-10066 GCA_046754105.1 Candidatus Krumholzibacteriia bacterium | reverse complement strand
CACCGGATCAGCTCATCCTGTCGCGCTTGTTGAGAAACGCGGTCAGCGCCTGGTCGAAGGGCGTGGTCGTCGTCAACTGGTTGTAGTCTATTTGGTGTTCCTTGCAGCTCCGTTCCAGCTTGTGAATCCACTCGCGGACGCGGTTCGTGTATTCCTTCTTGATGAAAGCCGGCTCCACTCGCACCCGTCTGTCGCTCTCCATATCCCGGAACTCAATCTCGTCCCGGTAATCCAGGTCCATCTCGCGCGGGTCCAGGATGTGGAAAACAAGTACTTCGTGCTTGCGGTGCCGGAAGTGCTTCAGACCCATCAGGACCTCTTCCGGATCGTCCATGAGGTCGGAAATGAGGACGACGAGACCGCGGCGTTTTACGCGTTCGGCGATCGAGTGGAGCGTCGGGCTGATCCGCGTGCGGGCCCCGGGGATCGATTTGTCGAGCGCCGCAAGGAGGTAGAAGAGGTGTTTGCGGACGGAGCGATGCGGCGTCAGCTCGCGGACCCGGTCATCGAAAAGACACAGGCCGACTGCGTCCTGCTGCCCGATCAGGAGGTAAGAAAGACTCGCCGCCAGCAGGCTGCTGTACGTCAGTTTGTCAACGCCGCCATCCTGCGAAGAGAAACCCATCGATCCGCTCTTATCCAGGATAATGGTCGCCTTGAGGTTGGTTTCTTCTTCGTACACTTTCATGTAATAACGATCCGTCTTTCCGAAGACCTTCCAGTCCAGGTTCTTAATATTATCGCCCTGCATGTACTGGCGGTATTCGGCGAACTCGACCGAGAAGCCATGATAGGGGCTGCGGTGCATGCCGGAGATGAAGCCCTCGACGATCAGTCTCGCCTTGAGCTCCATGCTTCCCAGCCGGCTCACCACAACCGGGTCGAGAAACCTGGAGATTGCGCGTTTTTGACGGGTTCGCACGCCTTTGACCTTTGATTCTTCCCGGGCGGTGTGTGGTGGGCTATTCCTTGATCTTTTCCAGCAGCCTGTCGATGATCTCGTCGGTGGCCACTCCGTCGGCGTCCGCGTTGAAGTTGGTCACGATCCGGTGCCGCAATACGGGCCGCGCGATGGTTCGCACGTCTTCACACGCCGGGGTCGGCCGGCCCTGCATGATCGCCCGAACCTTGCTGCCCATCACCAGGTGCTGTCCCGCCCGGGGCCCCGCGCCCCAGTTGACGTAGTCGTGTACGCCGTCTACCGAGCCGTCTCTCGTCGCCCGCACGAGACGAATCGCGTAATTCAAGACGTGGTTCGAAATGGGCACGCGTTTGATAAGCTTCTGGATGCGCAGGATCTCGTCCGCGCGCAGCACGATTTCCGGCTCGCCGGGAATCGTGGACGTGGTTGACTCCACGACCTCCCGTTCCTCTTCTTCGCTTGGATAATCGACGTTGACGTGGAACATGAACCGGTCCAGTTGCGCTTCGGGCAGCGGATAGGTCCCCTCTTGCTCGATCGGATTCTGGGTGGCGAGCACGAAAAACGGAAGCTCGAGCTGGAAGGTCTTGCCGCCCGCGGTTACCTCGTGTTCCTGCATCGCCTGCAATAACGCCGCCTGTGTCTTGGGTGGCGTGCGGTTGACTTCGTCGGCCAGGACGACGTTGGCGAATATGGGGCCACGGACGAACTTGAAGAGCCGTTTTCCCGTTCCGGCTTCTTCTTCGAGGATCTCGGTGCCCGTGATATCCGAGGGCATCAGATCGGGCGTAAACTGGATTCGCGAGAACCGCAGATCGAGGCAGCGGGCCACTGTGGAAATGAGGAGGGTTTTCGCCAGCCCCGGCACCCCGACCAGCAGGCAATGGCCACCGGAAAAGAGTGCGATGAGCAATTCTTCCACGACCTGCTTCTGGCCGACGATGACCTTGCCCACCTCGCCTCGAAGCCGTTCGAAGGTCTCGTTGAACCGTTTAACTTCCTCCACAACCGCGCTGTCTTCGTAGTTCGCTTCCATTCCTTCCCTTTCCGTGTGCGGGGGGCGGTGCCGAAACGTGGGCGGCTCGCGCAGAGATATCCGATTATACCACCCTAACTTCAATATGTTACGGGAAATGTGGGCTTGCAACGGCAATCCATTCCGGGATATGCTCCGCGGGATCGGCGCCGGGAACGAACGCAGCGGGCGAAGCGCCATGCGAATGATCTCGGGCCGCAACCCGATGCGGGTGGCGGGCGAAGAACCCGGGCCAATGCCGCGACGCATCGCGCGACACTCAGACGACAGGAGAGCACATGGCGAACAAGGTTTTGATATTCGGCAAGGACACCTGACCCTACACCACGGCGGCCCGTGAGGATTACGCCAGCAGAGACCGCACGGTCGAGTACAAGAACGTAAAGAAGGACCCCGCCGCGCTCGAAGAGATGCTCGTACACACCGAGGGTGGCCGAGACGTCCCGGTGATCGTCGACGGTGAGGCGGTCATCGTCGGATTCGGCGGGACCTGAGCGGTCTGATCGCCGGCCGGTGGCTGGCTCTCGCAATCTCGTTTAGAATCAACTGTTCCCCCTTTTTGGATGCACCGACGCTTGAATCGGTGCATCCTATTCATTTGAAGCTCAGTCAATTACGCGCGGCACGGTCATGAATTTGTGGAAAAACGCCCATAGCCAACACCTGTTTTCGCAGTAACTCTCTCGTGCACAATAGAATACGTGTTTTCCACAGGTGGCGGTCTTTTGTCCACACCAAAACGGGGCCCTGTGGACAACTCGTGCCGGTCACCCCCGCGGACAAAAGAAAGAGGGCCCCCGACCCCTTCGCGGGGTCGAAAGCCCTGTGGCCCATGCGGTTTGCCCAGTTCTGTATTACTTGACCGCGTGTTTGGCCGGCTCTTTCTTGATCCAGTCTGCATTCTGTGACACGGGTTTCGAGACCGACGGACCGGCGGCCGTGGGCTGCGAACCCATCTTGCACGCGCCCTCGAAGAACACGCCCTCGTCGATGACGAGACGTGCCGTCGAGATATCGCCTTCGACGTGCGAACCCGTCTGCAATTCGATCTTGTTGGTCGCCTTGATGTTGCCGACCAGCTTGCCACCGATCACCGCGTTCTTCACGGCGATGTCCGCCTTGACCACACCGGTCTTGCCGATGATCAATGTCTCGGGGCATTTGACCTCGCCCTCAAAATCGCCGTCGATACGAAGCGTTCCTTTGATTTCGATATTTCCTTTGATCTTGCAACCAGGTCCGAGAATCGAATTCAAGTTACCCTCGCCGCCGATGCTGTCACCTTCTTTGCCAAACATACGCGTTCCTCCTTACTAGATATCCCGAGCTAGACGTTGAAGCCGAATTATACACAAAACGTAACGGAGTCAAACGTTCTTTTTTCATTCCTGGCTAGTTGAGCAAGTAGTTCCTCGGGTCGACCGGCACTCCGTTCTTTTTCACTTCGAAATGCAGGTGTGGAGCGGTACTCTCGCCCGTGCTCCCCACGAAGCCGATCGTCTGTCCCCTGACCACCCGGTCACCTTCTCTTACGATGTTGCGCGAGTTGTGGCCGTAGAGCGTCTGTATGCCGAAACCATGGTCTACCGTGACCTGGTAACCAAACGTGTCGTCCCAGCCGCTGGAAACCACCACGCCTTCCGCCGAAGTTTGTACGGGTGTATTGCGGCGGGCCGCAATATCCATGCCAGCGTGGTATCGAGAGCTCTTTTCCCCGCCAGTCGTATAAAACTCTCTTGTCACGTAACCTTTTAGAGGCCATAGGGAGGGGATCGCCTTCAAAAGCAACTGCTGCTCGGTTCGCGCCGCGTCCGACATATCGCCCGTTGTCGAGATTGCCGGCGAATAAACGATCGGTGACAAATTTGCCACCAGGATGCTGTCCTCCTCGGAGAGCCCGACACCCAGCATTTTCTTGACCTGGATCCCCATCGTTTGCAAACGGACGAGTTCCGTGCGTAGCGAATCGATCTGGGCGTTTCGTGCGTGCAGTTGTCTGTTTTCCGCAGCCAGTCCGGCCGCCTGATACGCCTCGACCAGCGCCTTGCCGTACGTCGCGACAAAGAAAACGATCGTCAATATCGACAGGCTCACCAGCACGGTGAGCGCAATCAGCATCCGGTACGATATGCGGAAGTTCCGCACGTTGGAATCATCGTGCGGGACGACTATGACCGAGAGATATTTCTTCATCATCTAGGAATCGGTATGTTCATGAGTTCGGCGAGTCGCTCGAAATCCTCGTGACTGTAGAACTCTATCGTCAGCTTTCCCTTGCCACCACGCTTTTCTTCCAGTGTCACGCGGGTCGACAGATGTCTCGAGATCGCGTTTTCCAAAAACGAGATGTGTGGTGCCTGTTCTTTCTTGACCGTCGCCGATCCTTTTCGCTGCCGCCGCTGCCCCGTTTCACTCTCCACCTGACGCACGTTGAGATTGTTCTTGCGGATGCGTTCGGCCAGTGCGAGCTGCTCGGCTTTCGTCGGCAACGCGAGGAGCGCGCGCGCGTGTCCCTCACTGAGCGCGCCCTCGACGACCATCGTCCGGATCTCTTCGGGCAGGCTGAGCAGGCGCAGCGTGTTGGCGACCGAACTCCGGTCTCTCGCGACCAGCCGCGCGAGCTCGTTTTGCGACAGTCCGAACGTCGCCATGAGCGATCGGTACGCGCCGGCAACCTCAATTGGATTCAGGTTTTCCCTTTGCAAGTTCTCTACCAACGCAAGCCTGAGGGCATCGACTTCTTCGGTCGGCCTGACGACCACCGGCATGTGTTGCACCCCGGCCAGCCGTGCCGCCTGCAGCCTCCGTTCTCCCATGATCAGCTCGTAACGGTCGCCGTTCTTACGCACGACCACCGGCTGCAGCACGCCGTCGTTGCGGATGCTCTCCGATAGTGACTTGAGTTTTTCCTCGTCGAAACGCTTGCGGGGTTGATGCGGGTTGGCGCTTATGGCCTCAACCGGGATGTGCGTTACCGGCCCTTCCGCCACCGCTTTCTTCACCGATTGGGGTATCAGTGCTTCGAGACCCCGTCCCAGCACTTTCTTTGACACTCTGAATCACCTCTCTTGCCAGTTTCAGGTAGGTTTTCGCGCCCTGACACTCGACATCGTACAAAAGGATGGGTTTTCCAAAGCTTGGAGACTCACTCAGTTTGACGTTTCTAGGGATAATGGTGTCGTAGACCTTGTCCCCAAAATACGAAATGGTTTCGTCCACGACTTGCTTGGCCAGCTTGAGCCGCCGGTCGAACATCGTCAACAACACGCCTTCGATATCCAGGGTCGGGTTGAGGTTTGTTTGCACGAGTTTAATCGTCTCCAGGAGTTGTCCCAAGCCCTCGAGCGCGTAGTACTCGCACTGCAGCGGAATGAGCACCGAGTCCGCCGCGGTCAGCGTGTTGAGCGTGAGCAACCCGAGGCTCGGCGGAGAATCCACGAAAATGTAGTCGAAGTGCCCGCGGATCTTCTCGAGTGCCTGCTTGAGGCGGAATTCCCTGCGCTCAAACCCGACCAGGTCTATTTCGGCTCCTGTAAGCTGTTCATTTGCCGGCAATAAAAAGAGATACTCGAGCTGGGTGTCCACGATCGCGGTCTCGACCAGGTTGGCGTCGAGCAGCACCTCGTACACGGATAGCTCGACCGCGTGCTTGTCCACTCCGAGCCCGGACACCGAGTTGGCCTGTGGGTCCATGTCGACGAGCAGCGTGCGTTTTTCGGCCGCCGCCAGGCTGGCGCACAGGTTCACCGCCGTCGTGGTCTTGCCCACGCCGCCTTTCTGGTTCGCGATTGCTATGATCTTTCCCACGGGTTTCCTTGTGTCAGGCCCCGGGAACGGTCCCAGCCTAACTTGTTATATGACAAACAGTTATTGCGGCAGCCCTTGCAGCCATGGGTCGACCAGGACCCAAACGCCGATGCTCCCCGGGTTGTCTTGCCGGTCCCGAATGGTGTCCCGAATAAAGGTGGAATCCGACGGCGACGGATACGGCTGTCCCCACCAGTTGTTTCGGGCGTCCAGCGTGGTTGCGAACACCCCGTTCGCGTTGAAATCGAGCTGGAGCAATAAGTTATGCCTCGGCGGCGATGCCTTCCCGAACTCGTTGCCGCTCAGGTTGTTGTCGAAAATCGCCGGGTACAACGCCATCGGGAGGGCCGGGCTGCCCAACGCGATCCCCGGAACGAAATTACGGGAGATGGTATTGCCGCTGATGGTGATGGGAGCGAGGCCGAGCGGGTCATCGAAAATCAGCGAGATGCCCGCCTCCGTATTCGGCGACGTCAGTTCGCCGTTGATAGCAATGCTGTCCCCCTGGATCGTCACCGACGCGGGCGCGGTGCCGCTCGGTCCCCCGTCTACCTTGATGCCGCTGGCTTTGTTGTTGGTAATGGCCGAATTGGTCACCGCCAGCGAGCCGGTGGATTCATGGAGAATGGCGACCGCACTGCACTGGGAAATCCAGCAGCCGTCGAGCTGCGCATCTGCCGCGCTCGTCGTGAACACCGCGTTCTGGGCGTGGGTGACGGTCGTGTTGTTGAGCGTTACCTGCGGTGCCGTGGGCCCGTTGGGGACCGCGCTGATTCCGCCCCAGTCTCCCGGCGACGGGTTTCGTGAGTTCATGCCGAGCACCACCGGCGCGCCACTCGTGCCGTTGGTGACCAGTGCGCCCTGGACCTGAAAATCGAGGCCCGGGTTATCTACAAGAATTTCAACACCTTGCGCTACTGTCAGGACGGCCGCCGGGTCGACGGCAAACGTGGCGCCCCCGGGGCGCAGGATGTACGGCGACTTCGACCGGATCCAGGTTTGAGAGGACAACACATCGGCGGTCTGGACGGTGCCGACCTTGAGCGTTTCCGTGACGGACCGCTGCCCCCCGTTCCCGTCGGAGACCGTGGCCACAATGACGTCCTCGCCGACGACACTGGGGGACTCCCAGGCAAGCGCCGGTGTGCCCTGCCCCCCCACGATGATTCCCGACGGGTTCCCCGATCGCGTCACGGTCCATGCAACCGTCAGCGGATCCCCATCGGTGTCATCGACGGCGACGGTCAGGTTGACCGGCGCAACCGTCCCCACGGCGAGTTTGTCGAACGTAAACTGGATGGTTGGCGCCTGATTGACACTCGGCGCGACCGGCGGATCTTCGGAACCACACCCGGCGAGCACGAGTCCGAAAGTAATGGATAACCCTATTAAATATTTGATGATAAGCCCCTTTTTGTTCTCGTTGCCGTGGGGTACGCCACAGGGAACAGTAATCGCTCCACTTCGGACAACGCAAGCTTTTTTGGCCCGGGGTCGGCCCAAAAAATCCGTTCCGGCGTTTCACGTGAAACCGGTCCGGGGTCGGCACCAGCGTGCGCTCCCCGTTTCACATGAAACCCGCGAGCGAGCTTATTGGGATGGTGTGGCCTTCTGGTACACGAGAAACTTCCCGGCGGGCGTCGCCCGGCTGCCGGCGAGTACCAGGTGCCGGCCCACCACCTGCTCCAGGGCGCGGTTGCGTCCGCTCCGGAAGCTACCGAAGAGTCCGCCCTCGGGCAGGAGGGTCTCTACGGTGGCCGCGACCTCCGCGGGAGGCGCTACGGCCAGCATCGCGACCAGATCGAACGCACCCCGGTACCGTCCTCGGGCGACGATCTCTCGCACGTCCTCGTCTACGACATCGATCCCGGACAGGCTCAGCTTTCGCCGCAGTCGTTCCAGATAGACGGCGCGGCGTTCCTTGCGTTCGATCAACGTTATTTCGAGGTCCGGGTTCACCAGTTTCCAAATGACGCCCGGGAAACCCGCCCCGGAGCCGACATCGGCCACGCGACGGATGGGGGCACCCGGGTTGACCGCTGCTATAACATCCCAAAAATCAACGCTTTGGCGAATCAGTCTTGCGACGACCGCCGCCGTGTCTCCTTTGGAGACCAGTCCCAGTTGCGGGTTCCAGATGAGAAGCTCCGTTATGAATTCAGGAAGCGAGTGCCCGTCAAAACGGTGGCCCAGGTCGGAAAGGTCGTCCAGCACGGCTCCGGTGTCATCGTGCCTGTCGCCGGTCATGGGCCTCCGAGCGTCGTGGCCGCACGCGCTCGAGGTGCACCACGAGGATGGAAAGGTCCGAGGCCCGCACCCCCGAGATACGGGAGGCCTGCCCCACGGTCTCGGGCCGCTTCGCATCGAGCTTCTGCCGGGCCTCCGTGCTGAGTCCATGGATACGAGTGTAGGGAAAGTCATGCGGGATTGGCCGGCGTTCCATCGAGCGAACCGCTTTGACGTCGCGCTCCTGCCGCCGGATGTACCCGATGTACTTCACCGCGCATTCCACGTGGCTCCCGACATCCCCTTGTAACTCGCCGCCCGGAAACCATTTCACCACATCGTCGAAACGAACCCCCGGGCGTTTGAGCACCTGGAGCAGAGTGGCGGGTCTCCGCACGGATTCGAGGCCCTTCGCTTCGAAGTCATCGTTGCCGGCGGATGGGAAGATGGCTCGCCCCAGGTGGTCCACGACCTCCGCCACACGGCGCACGCGATCCCGGACCCGGCCCCAGGCTGCCGCCGGTACCAGGCCCAGCTCGACGCCGTACTTCATCAATCGCTCGTCGGCATTGTCCTGCCGGAGTAGCAAGCGAAATTCCGCTCGCGACGTGAACATCCGGTACGGCTCGTCGATTTCCTTGGTGGTGAGATCATCGATGAGGACACCCATGTACGCCTCGTGGCGCCCGAGGACAAAGGGGTCGCGGTCGGTGACGGCCAGTGCCGAGTTCAACCCGGCCACAAACCCCTGGGCAGCCGCCTCCTCGTACCCCGACGTGCCGTTGACCTGGCCCGCGAAATATAAACGGTCGACGTACTTGGACTCCAGCGTCCGTTTGAGTTGCTCGGGCGGAAAGAAATCATATTCCACCGCGTACCCGGGACGTTGCATGACGGCCTCGTGCAGCCCCGGGATCTTCCGTAGAATCTCGAGCTGAACGTCCACCGGCATACTGGTCGAGATCCCGTTCAGATACAGCTCGGGATGCGTGCGACCCTCGGGTTCGACGAAGATCTGGTGCCGCATCTTGTCGGGAAATCGGAGGACCTTATCTTCGATCGACGGGCAATACCGTGTCCCAATAGCGTTGATATCACCGCGGTACATCGGCGCCCGGTCGATGTTGCGCCGGATGACGTCGTGTACGGCCGGGTTGGTATGTGTAAGATAGCACAACTCCTGGCGTGTGGTTACGGCGCGGGTTCGCCACGAGAAAGGAGTGGGCGATGTGTCCCCGGGTTGCGGATCGAAGCGGGTCAGGTCCACCGACTCGCGGAGGACCCGCGGCGGCGTTCCCGTCTTGAGCCGCCCAATACGAAAACCGGCGGCCCGCAGCGATTCGGACAACCCCGTGGTCTCGGGCTCCCCCTCGCGGCCGCCACCAACCTTTCGCTCACCAATATGCATCCGTCCTTTGAGAAACGTGCCCGTGGTCAACACGCACGAACGCCCTCGAAGCCTCGACCCGTCACACAGCTTAACTCCTTTAAATTCATTGTGTTCAATCAGTATCGCGGCGACCTCCGCTTCGACCAGATCAAGGTGTATCTGATTTTCAACGGTATGTCGCATTTTGCGACTGTACTGCACCTTGTCCACTTGGGCCCTCGGCGACCAGACCGCCGGTCCTTTGGCCCGGTTGAGCATACGAAACTGAATCCCCGCCCGGTCCGTTGCGCGGCCCATCTCACCACCCAACGCGTCGAGCTCCTTGACGAGGTGCCCCTTGGCCAGGCCGCCGACCGCGGGGTTGCACGGCATGTATCCGATGCGTCGCGTCTGCAACGTCACCATGGCGGTCTTCAAGTTCATGCGCGCGGCCACCAGCGCCGCTTCGCACCCGGCGTGACCGCCACCGATGACAATGAGATCGTAGGCTTCTGTCATGGCATCGTTCCGTTTGCTCTTGCGCGTCTGCTGCCGCACCCGCGGGACACCCCGGCCGCCGGCCTTCTCTACCAGTCTTGTGTCTGCGGTGGCACGTCCCGGGCACGGATGGTACGGATTTCCGCCGCCCGGAGGACCGGTCCTCCGGGCGGGAAGATGGCTCTACCGGCACGGGCCGCCGGCAGGG
>JBHHVD010000101.1:0-10077 GCA_046754105.1 Candidatus Krumholzibacteriia bacterium | reverse complement strand
GCCGTGATGCGCTTCGAGAAACTGTCGTGCGTACACGGGAATCGTCCGGTCTTCCTCCACCTTGAGCCCCTCGAGGAACGAGTCGCCCAGCATGAGGATGCGTGCTTCCGGCTCACAGGCGCCCTCGGCGAGAGTGTTGATTCGGTAGCCGTTGTCGTCGGTGACGAAATGGACCTTTCCGCCTCCTTCGTTGATTCGCGTATCCGCGCGCGCGGGGTGGCGGTAGCCGAAAACGTCGGCGGGCGACCACACGTCCGGCCGGGAAACGTGCAGTTGCTGGGGGAGAAAAAGCCTGACCAGGATCTCGACGACGATGAAACCGACCGCGATGGCAGCGGCTAGCAACGCGAGCGTGCGGGGGAATCTGCGCATTTCGGGAGGCCCTTGTCGGGCGGGCGGCACAGAGGCAGTTCCGGACGACCCTATTCCTCGCCGGTGAGCTGCCGCTTGCCGAGTTCCTGGTCCAGAATGAACATCGCGCCGTTGTCTTCCTTGATGAGCTTTACTTTCTCCGCCAGGCGCGTCGCGCTCGCCTCTTCTTCGACCTGTTCCTCGACGAACCACTGCAGAAACACCCGCGTGGCGTGGTCGTTTTCCTCGAAAGCGAGGTTCATGAGCGCATTGATCTGCTTGGTGTTCTCCTTTTCGTGTTTGAGAGCCTCCTCGCACGCGCTCAACGGGGAGTTCCACTCCGCCGCCGGCGCCGCGACTTCCGTAAGGTCCACGCCGCCCTCGCGTTCCAGGACGTAGTCAAAAAGCTTGATCGAATGTCCCAGCTCTTCCTGCGCCTGCAGGCGCATCCAGTGCGCGAAGCCGTCCAGATTGAGACGGTCGAAGTAGGCGGACATCGACAGGTAGACGTACGACGAATGCAACTCCTGGTTCATCTGTTGATTCATGGCCTTTTCGATGGACTTGGGCAGCACGGTTTACTCCTTAGGTTGAGCCGGGGTCCACACCCGGTGTACGCTTCGAAAACAGATCGTGGCGGCAAAAATCTATGTCTCGCGGACCTGCACCGGGCTGGCGGCCAGTCGATCCATGTGCGTGACACGCCCGTGCCCGTCCAGGCGGCCGAACGCAAGGACGCCGGTCGGGCAGCTCTGCACGCACGCCGAGCAGCGGACACACTCGGGATCTTCCATCGGCAGGCCCTTGTTGGCAAAGTTCATGATATCAATCCCCTGGTGGCACACGGAAGTGCAAACGTTGCAGGAGATACACTTTTTCTTGTCCGCCAGGATGCGGAAGCGGCTGAAGCGCGCGTAGATGTGCATCAGAGCGGCGAGCGGGCACATGAAGCGGCACCACACGCGGCCGCTGAACCAGAAGTAGGCACCGTAGCCGACGACGCCGGCGAGAAAAACGTCGACGACCCACTTGTACTGGTTCTTGGCGACCAGCAGGAGCCCGTCGACCGCCGCTCCGGGGAAGATCCATCCGTAAATGCGCACGAGCAGGATCAGGACGGCGACCAGCAGCACCGCCTGCCCGAACATGTTGAAACGATTCCACCGGGGCCCGTGCGGCATCTTGTGGCGGTGGGTGTCACCCAGCGTCTCCGCCAGCGCTCCACACGAGCATATCCACCCGCAGTATGCGCCTTTTCCCCAAAAGTAAATCATGGCGGGTATAATCACGAACGTCTGCACGAAGGCGATGACCAGCCACCAGGCCAGCGGCGAGTGGGTAAACACGTTATATACGTTCAACGGCCAGGCCAGGATGAGCCCGTACGCGCGCCAGAATTCACGACCGTGACCGTAATCGACAACCGGAAACAAGCCGTCGGCCAGCGGCCGCCACAGGAGCCCGTGCTTGTCCAGGAGCGGCAGGATGATTTCCGGCAGCAGAAACAGCGGAAGTACCTGGATCGCCATCAGGGCGAGCGTCTGCACCCGGACATAGGGTGTCTTCCGCCTCCGGATACGCCGGATGCCGAAGAGCACCACCAGAACGCAGTAGGCGAGCGTGTACCAGAACGACGGCCCGGACGCCGATATGGCCACGGTCCCGAGAAATGATTTCGGATTGGCGACGGCCGAAGCGAACGTCGTGCTCAGGGACACGGGAAACCAGTTTCTCGCGTAGAAGAGGCTGCTGAGCGCACCGCCGGACTTCCAGTTGTAGAGGGCGACGCAGAACAGGAGAAAGCCGGCGAATCCCAGCGCGGCCCGGCGCGTCCATTCGCCGGCGATGCGAACCCCGCTCCGGCGAAAAAACTCTAGCGGCGCCTCCCGGCCGAGCATGGCGAACACCACCTCGTTGGGCACCGACTCGCTGCGGCCGTCGGCGAAGGCGATCTCGACCTCGCGCTCGCGAATCTCCCGGACCGTGCTGCTCATGAGAAGCGTTACGCGGCCCTCCTGGCGGTGCGCCCCCAGGAACCCACCCGCCGCCGTAGTCACACGCTCGCTCGTCGGGTTCTCGACGGCGACTTCGGCGCCCGGATCGCGCCGCAGGCGCTCGATCATCTCGAGATTCTCCGGTTTCGGCCGCGCGAACACCGGCTTGCGGTACGAGATCGTTACCTTGGACCCGCACTGTGCCAGCGCGATCGCCGTTTCCAGAGCGCTGTCCCCGCCACCCACGACCAGGATGTCCTTGCCGCAGAAATCCTTGGGGTCGTGGAGACGGTTGTACACTTTGTCGAGCCCCTCGCCCCGCACGCCGAGCCGGTTGAAGTTTCCGCTCCGTCCCAGCGCGCAGATCACCCGCCGGCAGCGGAGGTTGTCCGTGCCGGAAAGGACCACCTCGAGGTGCTTCTGGTGCCGGCGCACGTATTCGGCGTGTGCGGCGAGGGGCGCAATTCCCCGGTCGATCGTCTGCGCCGTCAACTCGTCTACCAGCGCTTCCTTGATTTCGGCCGTTACCTGCAGATCACCGCACGGCGTCATATCCTTGGGATAGGCGTAGATCGGCTTGCCCTTGGGAAAGTTGACGACGGTCGAGAAGGGCTCGGCGGATTCGACGATCCGGAAGTCGAGGCCTGACTTCTTCGCCTCCAGGGCGGCCGCCATACCCGAGACGCCCGCGCCGACGATCACCAGGTCGAGGACTCCGTTCGCCCCGGCACTGGCGCCGCGATCGGTCTCGAAAGCTCCCCCGGAAACGAGGTGCCGGACCGCTCTCGCCCCGCCGTCGGCGGAGAACTTGAGCAGGGGGACGCCGCGGAGGTCGCCGACGATGTAAACACCCGGGACATTGGTAGTTCCGTCGTCGTTCGCGAGGGGGAGCCGTTCGACGTGGCCGCCGGGCCAACGGGTGTGGAGCCAGCGGGTATAGGTTCGCAGCGGGTTCATGACGCTCGCCATCGGGTTATCGATCGCCGGGAGCTTGCAGGGACGATTCTCTGCCCGGACAACTGACGTGAAATCAGCCTATTCCGAAGATTACGCAGAGTGGCCTGGAAATCCTAGCATTTTCGTGTAAGGATTGCACGGCATCGGGCGACGAAAGGGAAATCGCAGCCGGTTCCCCGTGATTCTCCTTACCCAACCGATAGAACGGGTTCTGGCTTCCAAAAAATAGGCAGTGCGCCGCTTGAAAAGGCAGAGTGGGCGATAACTAGAGCGGTGCGCTGTCTTTTTTTGTCCCCGATCCGAACCCGTCACCTCCACGGTCACCCATCGCCACCCGCGCCCCGCTCCCGAGCGGGCCCCGCCATCCGTTTGTGCTTGACTTCGCCAACAATCACTGGTAAATAACGCATTAATATAATTCAACTTGTGGGATTCCTGCCCGTAGAGCACAACTTCACAGCGGTACATGCAAGAGGGGAGGCGCGATGGAGAAAGCACCCTTCAAACCCTACGTTGCCGAAGAAACGAACCTGGCGGAGCTTACGCTAAAAGCCATGGTGCTCGGTGTTCTCATGGCGCTGGTGCTCGGCGCCGCGAATGCCTATCTCGGCATGCGGGCCGGTATCACCGTCTCGGCCATTTTTCCCGCCGCGGTGGTGGCCATGGCGGCCCTGCGGCCGCTCAAAGGGACCATTCTGGAGGAAAACATTGCGCGCACCACCGCGTCGGTGGGTGAAGCGCTGGTGGCGGGAGCAATCTTCACGCTGCCGGCGTTCGTACTCTCCGGCGTGTGGGATTCGCTCCACTACCGGGACTCGACGCTCATCATGCTGGTAGGTGGTACGCTGGGTGTGCTTTTTATCATCGTGTTGCGACGCACGATGGTCGAGGACGCAACGCTGCCGTTTCCCGAGAGTGTCGCCGCCTCGGAAATCGTCAAGGCCGGCCAGGGCGGAGCGACCGGCGCCGGATACGTCTTCGCGGCCATGGGGTTCGCGGGCCTGTGGGAAATCCTGCACAACAGCTACGGCGTCACGCTGGTCGGTGACAGCCTCTCGAGATTCATCAAGTTCACGTCCTCGAAGATCGACGTGGTCGGCCAGAGTTTTACCTATAGCGGTGGGATTCTCCTGCAGTCGCCATCCGCTTCGCCCGCGCTGACCGGCGTCGGCTTTATCGTGGGAATGCGTGTGTCGACCGTCCTCTTTGCGGGCGCTGTTTTCGGCTGGTGGCTGCTGGTGCCGCTGGCCGTTTTTCTCAATCCGGAGCTGAAAGCGCTCGCGGTGTCGCACGACTGGTCGACGGTCACCAGCGAGGTGTGGACGAACCAGATTCGGCCGCTCGCCGTCGGTACCATGATCGTGGCGGCTTTCTCTACGCTGTGGGCTCTGAGGACCTCGCTGATCAACGGCATCTCCAGGGCGATTCGCGACCTGAACGCGGCCAAGACGGGCGGCGTCCTGAGCCGCCTCGATACCGACCTCGACTTCAAGCGGGTGTTCGCGGGTATCGGTTTGCTGGCGATCCCGATGCTGGTTCTTTACGCGTATTTCAGTGGTTCGATCATCGGCTCGGTGCTGCTCACGATCGTCATGGTCATTCTCGGGTTCCTCTTCGCTGCCGTCGCCGGGTACCTCGTCGGCCTGATCGGGTCGTCGAACAACCCCATCAGCGGGCTGACGTTGAGCACGCTTCTGATCGCGGCGATTATCATGGTCGCGCTCAAGATCACCGGGCCCAAGGGGATCATGGCGGTGTTGGGCATCTCGGGCGTGATCTGCTGCGCCGCGGGGATCGCGGGCGATATGATGCAGGATCTCAAGGTGGGACACATCCTCGGGGGATCGCCGCGCAAGATGGAGATCGCCGAGCTGATCGGCGTCGTGTTTGCCGCACTCTTTCTGGCCTTCGCGATCAGCGCGCTGCACGAGGTGTATACGATCGGAAGCGATCTCCTGCCGGCACCGCAGGCGGGACTGATGGCGCTCATGGCAAAGGGAATCGTCGGTGGCGAGATGGCCTGGCCGCTGGTAATCGTCGGCATGCTCATGGCGGTGGCCCTGATCATGATCGGGGCGCCGTCGCCGATGCTGATCGCGGTCGGGATGTACCTGCCGTTCACCGCCACGGCGCCGATATTCGTGGGTGGCGTTATCCGCCATTTCATGGACCGCGCACTGCGCAAGCGGAACGCGGATGAAGACAGCACGCGCAAGGCGGAGAACGCGGGCGTGTTGATCTCGTCCGGGCTGATCGCCGGGGAATCGCTCATGGCGGTAATCCTCGCGTTCGTCGTGCTGGGACGGGCGCTGGCCAACCCGAGCGCGGAGGCCGAGGCGCAACCCCTCCTCGCGATGACCCCGAATCCCTGGCTGGGGCTGGCCATTTTTGCCATCCTGGCCGTGGTGTTGATTCGGTCGCCCCTGAAGGCGTCACGCAGATAGATGGCAAAGGACGTCAGGAATTTCTACGAGCTCATCCCGCGGCAGAAGTGGCGGTTCGAGGAGCGTGGGGACGGGACCGTCGACGTGCTGATGCCGCGTTACGGCGGCGGCCCGGTCGGCGGTGTACTCAAACGATTTCTCAACCCCAAGCCGGTTCGCGTTCAGCTCGACGAGGTCGGGGCGTGCGTGTGGCGTCTGTGCGACGGGCGCCGATCGGTTCACGAGATCGGGGAGTCGCTGCACGAGCATTTTGGGGAACGCATCGAGCCCGTGTACGACCGTTTGGGGGTGTTCCTGGAGCACATGCGCAAGAACGGTTTGATCGACTGGAAACGATGATTCGGGCCTCCGCGCAACCGTGCCGTCCCGTTGATTCCCGATTGGAGTGATTCATGAACGATTCCGTATTGAAACGTCTCACGACCGCCATCGACGGCTACGAAAAAGAATCGGTGCGGCTGCAGACCGAATTGTGCAAGCTGCCGGCCCTGGGTCCCGAAAACGAGGGGCAGGGCGAAGATGCGAAGGCGAAATTTCTCAAGCGCTACCTCGAGAATATCGGGGTGACGGATATCCGGCAATACAACGCGCCCGACAAACGCGTGCCCTGCGGCTACCGGCCCAACCTGGTCGCCGTCGTCCCGGGTAAGGTCTCCTCGCCCAGGTTATGGATCATGACCCACATGGACGTGGTCCCGCCGGGGGACCTGAGCAAGTGGACGGGTGACCCGTGGAACGTGCGAGTGGATGGGGACAAGGTCATCGGCCGCGGCACCGAGGACAACCAGCAGGGCATGGTGTCCTCTCTTCTGGCCGCGCGCGCGTTTCACGAGACCGGCATGTCCCCGCGTTTGCCGTTCGGATTGATCCTGTGCGCCGATGAGGAGACGGGCAGCAAGTTCGGCGTACAGTATCTTCTCGATACGGAAAAGGATCTCTTCGGCAAGGACGATCTCATAATTATCCCCGATGCGGGGGACTCGCAGGGGACCATGGTGGAGGTCGCCGAAAAGAGCATCTTGTGGGTGCGATTTCACACCAGCGGCAAGCAGACGCACGCCTCCACTCCGGAGAAGGGGGTAAACGCCCACAAGGCCGCATGCTACCTGGCGACCCGGCTCGACACGCTCTACGAGAAGTTCGGCGACAGCGACGGGCTTTTCGACCCCCCGATATCGACCTTCGAGCCCACGAAGCGGGCCGCCAACGTTCCCAACGTGAATACGATTCCCGGCGAGGACGTGTTTTATTTCGACTGCCGCGTGCTCCCGGGCTACCAGCTGGGCGATGTTATCGAGGCCATCACAGAATTCGTACGGGAAACCGAAAAACGGTACCAGGTAACGATTGCCATGGAGTATCCCCAGAAGGAATCCGCCGCGCCCCCAACGCCCCACGACGCACCGGTGGCCGTGGCGATCGCGCGGGCCGTGGAGGCGCTTCGAGACCGCAAGCCGAAACCGATGGGCATCGGTGGCGGAACGGTGGGCAAGTACTTTCGGGAAGCCGGCTACAATTGCGCGATCTGGGCGACGCAGGACGAGAACGCACATGCTCCCGACGAATACTGCCGGATCTCCGCCATGCTGGATGATGCCAAGGTTTTCGCACACGTAGCGCTGCAGGGGTGAACGATTCGGATTGGAGCCTCGTTCGTCAAAATGCATAGATTTTTCCCCGGATGCATAGATTTTTGTGAGAAAATGCGGCCGGTGCGTTGATTTTTCGGGGCCGCCGGGCGTTTTGGCTTGACATTCCATACATAATCGTTCAGTGTACATTTGAGCAGACTTTCACATCAGAAAGGAGCACCCATGCAAGGCATCGCCTTTGGGCCGACGATACGGCTTTTAAGACAGGCGAAAGGCATAAGCTTGAGAAAATTGGCGAAAAAGCTGGGAGTGTCGCCCGCGTTTTTGAGCCAGATAGAGGCGGGCAGGCAGCACAAGATCCCGAAACAGCGCATCGTCCAGGTGGCCGATATGCTCGGCGTTTCCGACGCGTATTTGCTGGGCACGGCTCGCCAGGTACACCCTGATTTGCTCCAGTTTCTGCGGGAAACCCCCGAAGCGGCCGAATTCATGGCGGTAGCGATGAATAGCGGCCTGGCCGCGGAGGATTTTGCGGACCTGCGGGAGGCCCTGAAAGCCAGGGCAGGCAAGGGTTTTGTGCGCAAGGCGACACTGCCCGCGACGCGCAAGAAAAAGCGGGATCCGAAGAAGATGTCGCAGGGGCTGGAGGAGTATCTCGATCCGGCGCTCTGTTCGGCCGGCGCCATGGTTCAGAACAAGGCACGGCTGTTCCAGAGGTTTTCCAAGCTCGTGACCAAGCGCAACAAGTCGCTGGCGGCGGACGCCGTCCTGGAGCGGCTCGAACACCGGGAGAAGCAGGCCCCGACGATCGTAGGCGGGGGGGTTGCCATCCCGCACGCGTTCATGACGGATCTCGATCGCCCGATTATCGGTGCCGCGTCGCTAAAGCGTGCGGTTCCGTTTAGCAGTAACGGTGACGGCCGGGTCAAGACGGTTTTCTTCGTGATCGGCAACGAGAGCAAACCGGAGTTTCACATTTCGATCCTGGCCCGAATCGCACGGCTGTGCTCGACGCCGGAATTTCTCGACGCGTTCCGAGGCGCCAGAACCAACCGTGAGCTGTACAAGACGATTCTCAAGTGGGACAAACGTATCGGCAGCGACTAGGGCACCGTTTACATCGCCTTCGTCGCGGTATCACACAAGGCCTGCGTGACACGTCACGCAGGCCTTTTTTTTGATTGCAAAACTCCTTTAGTTAGTGTATCTTAGGGCATTTCTAACCACCCTGCGTGGTCTCCACCGCATCAACCGGGAATTTCGAGTACTTGGCACGGACCCTCAGTTATCAAGTCGGCATCCTCACGCTGGGGCGGTTCGCCGCTTACCTGGCGATGTTTTTTGTGCCGCTGGTCAACGTGCGCGCGCTGAGCGTGCACGATTACGGCGTCTACCGGCAGTACTGGCTCCTGTTCGAAACGATTTCCCCCCTGCTCATCATGTCTTTCGATCGCAGCCTGCTCTACTATTTTCCACGGGCGAGCGGTCGCCGCGAGAAGTCGGTCTACCTGACACAAACCATCGTGTTTCTCGTCGCCGGGGGAATCGTGTCCTGGGCGGTCTACGGCGTGCTCTACGCGGTACTCGGGGAAGGCCTGGGCGGTGTTGTGAAGCAGTACTTCTGGCACCTGTGTCTCTTTACCCTCTTTATGATGACTGCTCATTACATGGAGTCGCTCTTCGTGGCGGAGAAGCAGGTGGAACGGCAGTCGGTGTACCAGGTGGTGTCGTCGACCCTGCAGGCGGTGACGGTCATTCTCATCTCGTATTTCACGAGAAACGTAAGCCTGCTGGTCTGGGGACTGACGGCTTTTGCGGCGCTGAAATTCGTATTCGCTCTGAGCTACGCGTCGGCCGTCTACCGGCCGTCCTTGCGACGGGTTTCGATACGATCCATCCGCGAGCAGCTCTCGTACGCTCTGCCCCTGGGGATGGCGGCCATCGTTCTTCTGCTGCTGACGCAGACCGACAAGTTCCTCATCACGAAGTTTCTGGGCAGGGAAGCGTTTGCCATCTACTCGATCGGGGCGTTCCAGATCCCGTTCGTGGGTATCATCCGGAGCTCGATCACGAGTGTGACCTTCCCCCTCATGTCGCAGATGCAAAGCGAGGGCAGGTACGGGGAGATTCTCGGGCTGTGGCAGCGGGCCACCCTGAAGACGGCGACGGTGTTTTTCCCGATTTTCATTTTTTTCGAGGTGGCCGCGAGACCGTTTGTCACTATTCTGTTCCGCGAGGCGTATGCGGGCGCGGTTCCCGTCTTTATGATCTATCTGTTTCTGTTCCTTCGATCCACGGTGGAGACGGGGGGCGTGATCATGGTCTTCAAGAAGACCCCGTTCCTGCTCAAGGTCAACGCGGCAGCGTTCGCGACCAACGTCGTCTTGAGCATCCTCCTGTACCGGCAGTTCGGCAGGCTGGGTGTGCCGATTGCCACCGTCATCGTCGTTTATTTGCAAAACGGGTTGAACATGGCAAAGGCCGGCCGGCTGCTCGGGGTTCCGTTCTTCAAGTTGATGCCGTGGATGGAGCTCGCCAAGCGGCTCGCAGTGGCCTTCGGCCATGGCGTTGCCGTATACTTGCTGTATCGGTACGTTGAGGTGGACAACGTGGTCGAGCTCGGCCTGACCGCGGCCGCGTACTTTATCGTCTATTTCGCCGTCTCCTTGCGGCTGCGCTTCATCACGACCGGTGAAATCCGGGCGATATTCGGGGGCCTCTCCCGCTAATCTCAGGAAA
>JBHHVD010000100.1:0-10192 GCA_046754105.1 Candidatus Krumholzibacteriia bacterium | reverse complement strand
CGGGACGGAGACACCCCCCCGAGCCCGCCCCCAAACCAAGGACGGCCGCTCGATGCCGGCCGAGCCGGGGGCGTTCCGCCGGCGCCGCTAGCCGTCTTCGATGATCTCATAATACGCGGGCGCGAGCGGCTTGCTCAACTGTTTCCGGGGCACATCGAGTAGCTCTACGGTCAGCGTGTGGGAGGGGTAGGCGATCGAAACCCGATCGCCGGCATGAACGGTGGAGGAGGCCTTCGCCGGCTTCGCGTTCACGGTCACCGCGTTCCGCTCGCAGAGCATCTTGACCCCGGAGCGGCTCTTCATCAGGCACAGGTACTTGAGTGCCAAATCGATTCGCACGATCTAGTCTTCACGCGTTTCGACGTAGAACTCGCCGCGCAGACCGGCGAGATACGTGTCGTACGCCGTGGTCATCTTTTCTGATTCGACCATCTTGCGAATTTCCTCCCGGACTTCCGCAAACTCGAACGGCCGCCCTTCCTCGCGTTCGATCAGGCGGACAATACGAAACCCGGTGGGCTCCCGCAGGACCTGGCTCATGTCTCCCGGTTTCATGGTCTTGAGAACCTCCTGGAAAAACTCGGGGAGGTCCTTGACCCGCAGCCATCCCAGGTCTCCCCCGAGGGGGGCAGTCGGTTCATCGTCACTGTACCGCATCGCGATCGAATCGAAGGGCGCTCCCTCGACGAGCTGCCGGTAAACCTCTTTCGCCCTCGCGAATACGGCCTGAATGTCGTCTTCACCGGGCTTGATTCGGACGAGAATGTGGCGAAGCGATACTTCACCGACCGTACTGTCCGCTCCCGTCACTTGTATCAGGTGGTACCCGTACGAAGTCAGGACCGGCGGGCTGATCTCACCGACGGAAAGCGCGGCCGCCGCAGCGGCGAACTTTCGATCGCTCAGGTCCGCTAGTTTCAGCGTCCCCAGGCTGCCCCCGCGTTTCGCGCTTGGATCCTCGGACTGCTCCTCGGCCACCTCGGCGAAGTCGTCTCCGGCCAGGAGCCGTGCGTGCAGTTCCTCGATCTTCTTTTTCGCCTGGGCGCGCGCGTTCTCCGAAGACTCGAGCGCAATGTAGACGGTCTGCAGGTGCACGACCGGCGGCCGTATCGGCAACTCGTGCTTTTTCTTTTCGTACGCTGCCAGCAGGTCGTCTTCCGTCACCTTGAGCGATCCGCGGCTGATCTCCCTGGCAAGTACCCGGTCGACCAGCATGCGGTTACTGAGTTGCTCGCGATAGAGGCGCTTGAGCTCATCGATGCTCAGCTTTTCCGCCTCGAGCTGGCGCCGGAACGCATCGTCTCCTCCCAGCGTGCGTTTGTTTTCTTCGATGGCCTTCTCAACGGCCCTTTCCACTTCGTCGAACGTCACCTCGATACCGAGGCGCCGGGCCTTCGCCAGAACGAGCTTCGCGTCTATCAGCTCGTCCAGCGCCTGCTGCTCGAGCGTGGCGCGCTCACTCGCCTGCAGGCTTGTCTTTCCCCGCTGAACCAGGAACTGTTTGATCGTCTGTTCGATGTCGCTTTGAAATATGGCATTGTCTTCGACCACCGCCACCACCCTGTCGACCAGCTTTTTCTCGGCGCCGGCGTGGGACACCCAGCCGGCAGCCGCGACTGCCGCCAGCAAGATTATGGTGCGGTACGCTTTCGTTTTCATCGACATCTCCACAATTCGGCCCTTCCCGCCGGCCTGTCTCCTGCCCTGGATCGGGCTAACGCGGCGCAGCCGACACCGTATCGATCGTCGTCTCCGCTTCCCAGCCCGGAACGTCCATGTACTCGATTTCCGCGGCGGCATAGAGCGCGGCCACCAGGCTATCGTAAACCGCTTCCCGTTTCTCCAGCGTGAGCAGGCTGGCGATCTCTTCGTGGACGTCTTCGAAGGCGAGCTTCACGCGCGCGGGGCGGATATCGGTAATTTTTATAATGTGATACCCGAATTCCGACTCGATGATGTCACTGACATCGCCCACCTTCATATCGAAGACGACGTTTTCGAACTCGGCGATCATGTTCCCCTTAGAAAGATAACCAAGATCGCCGCCACCGCCAGAGTGTTTATCGATGGAATACCTCCGTGCCAGGTAAGTGAATCCGCGCTTTCCAATCTGGTTCTTCACCTTCTGCGCGTCCTCGAGCGTATTCACGAGAATGTGACTTACCCGGTAGTCGGTCTTGTACTGCCGCTCGCGCGCTTCGTAGTACCTCAGAACCTCCGCGTCGCTGACGACGGCGTTCTCCTGGATGACTTTCTGCACCAGCAGGTCCGCGACCAGGTCCTTTTCGTACTGTTTCAGGCGCGCTTTTACCTCCGGCCCGATCCCGGCGCCCGACTGGATCACCTCGTTGTAAAGCAGTTGCGTCGTGACCCAACGATCGAGATACTCTCTGCGCTCGTCGGAGGTGAGTATCTTCTGATAATCTTCGGGTAGATAGTAGTTGAACTCTCGCCGGGTCAGCGCCTTGCCATCGACTCGTACGAGGACCTGGGACGTCCCTTCGCGCTGCGACGACACCGGGCGCCTCTCGCACCCGGCCGCAACGGCAACCGCGAGCACGCAAACGACAATAGGGGGCACGGGGCCCCCTATTGTTCGCATCTTTCCTATGAGATTGCCGGCTTTCACGTTCTCAGCCCTGCTCCGTCACAGTCGATCGCCCGCACCCGCTCCAGGGCGGCGACCTCCCGGGCGGATCAAGGTTAGTTGAATCGCACACCGCGTGCGGGCCGCTGGTCGAGCTGCGCCTTCTTCAGGTTTTTTTCGTTGATCGCGATCGGTATTTCCTCGCGCCATTTTAGCAGCAGCTCCTTGAGGCGTTCTTCGTTCGCAAGCGTCTTCAAGTAGTGTCTGATATCGTGCTGCGCCTCGGACAGCGGCAAAATACGCTCCGGGCGTCTCTCGTACAGCTTGAGAACGAGCCATCCCCGGGACGTCTCGAACGGCTCCGTGTAATCGCCGACGTTCTTCAACGAAAAACCGTGCTCATCGAGTTCCGGTTGCTCACCCTTGGTGAGGAAACGATCCTCGGCTTGTATTTCGCTGGAGAGTTCCTCGACGTTGAACTGCGAGGCGACCTGCTCGAACGGGATACCCCTCGACAACCGGCGGTGAGCGGTTTGTGCATCGGCGCGGCTGCCGCAAAGAATGACGCCGAAGCGCCGCTCTTCGCTCTGGCGAAACTGCTCGAGATTGTCGTTGTAGTATCGATCGAGTTCCGCGCGTCCCACGTCGGTCTGCTGGTCCACGAGATCCTGGTAGAGCTTGTCAACCATGAGCTGCTCTTGTTTCCGCTGCAACATCCGTTTGACCTGGGGTTCATTCTCGATACCCGATTCTTCCAGCTCCAGCGCAATCAGCTCGTTCATAACGATGTCGACGAGGAACTTCTTGATGTCCCCCAGGCGGCTTTCTCTCCGTGGTCTTTGGAAAAAAGAGGCCCGGTCGTACAAATCGGAAAAGTCTTTCATCGTGATGAACTTGCCCTTGTAGGCCACGAGCGGTTTGTCCAGATCCTGAGGGCTGACCCGCAGCAAGGGGTATACCTCGGTGCTGCGATCCGGCGGGTTGGTCAGCGGCCGGTCCGCCGGCAGGTAATCGAACATCGATTTGATGTTCTCCTCGTACCACTCGAAGCCGTGCCGCGCTCGAATATTTTCCGACATGTCCTGCGTCAGCCTCAGCTGCTTTTGCATCCGGACGAGCTTTGCAAGGTTGTCCCGCTCTTCCTCGAACGGTTTCTGGGGCGGCTGGTTCTCCCGAACGACCTTGATGACGAAATACCCGTACTGGCTGAGAATGGGATGGGTCACGTCTCCGACCTTGGTCGAGAACAGCTCCTCCTGAAAGCGCGGTGGAAAGGTGCCGTAGAGGGCGTTGACAATCTTGCCTCCGTCCTCGGCGTCCGGGCCCTTGGAGTACTCCCTGCACACGGTCTCGAAATCATGTCCCTGCTGCAGAATGTCGTAAACCCTTTGTGCCTCTTCCTCGGTATCCACGAGAATCTGCTTCACCTGAAGTGTGGTGCCATACTTCTTGTAGGACTCCTTCAGTTCGGCTTCCGTCGGCTCGAGCTTATCGGCCACCTTTATCTTCAGGTAGCCCGCCTGCAAACCGACTTTCTTGAACGCCTTCATGCCCTCGACCACGTACTGATCCTTGTCGTAGCCGAGTTCATCCGCCTTCAGTGCCATGATTTCTTTTTCGATCATGGTATCCAGGAATTCCTTGCGGCCTTCGAGGTCGCTTGACTCGGGCAGAAACTTGGGATCCACCCGCAGGTAGGTTCTCTCGAAATCCGCCACCGAGATGGTACGGTCTTTAACCTTCGCGACGATCATCTCGTCGTGACTCTTGCTGCACGACACCGTCAAAAGCAACGCGATCCATAGCACGGACACAACACGCTGGAACCACATAAAAACCCGCTCCTTTGTAACTTTCGATATTACGGATGTGTGATTGAGAATGACACGGAGGGCCGGCACCCAGGTTTTCCACGAGAGCCCCGAGCCGCGACTGCTGCACCGGCCCCGTACACGCTTCTCCGGCGGCACCGGCCACGCAGCGAGATCGTATTATAGTATAAAATGGGCCGCTCAGGAAGCCGCCGGACGGTTTTGGGGCACCGGATTGTCCCTTGTACCATACTCCCAGGCGATCTTCAACAGCTTTCCCGCCTCGCCGAACAGGCGCCCGCGGTCGCCGCCCGCCAGGGTTAACCCGAAGGAACCCGAAGACTTAAACAACACGCGCCCCTCGAAAGTTTCCACCAACCGGGCGCAGAGACGGGGCTCGAGCGATTTTCCCTCCAGAAACTCGATCACCAGCCGCTCCGGCTTGAACTGGATGAGGCGCACGCCGAGCATCGCCCCATGAACCTTGAGCCTTGTAATTTCAATTAAATTAATGGCTTCCGTTGGCATCGGGCCGAAACGGTCACCGATTTCGTCCTGCAGGCGGTCCACCTCCGCCGGATCGGTCAAGCGCGCGAGCCTGCGGTAGAGCGTCATGCGCTCGTCCTGGTCCTCGACGTAGCTCTCGGGCAGAAAACACGCGCGCCGCGTCTCGATCCGGCACGGTGGCGTCTCTTCCTCGGCCTCCCCCTGGAGGCCCCGCACGGCGTCACGCAGCATTCGGCAGTACAGCTCGAAACCCACCGCGAGCAGCTGCCCGTGTTGCTCGACGCCGAGGACGTTTCCGGCGCCTCGGATCTCGAGGTCCCGCATGGCGAGCCGGTACCCGCTCCCCAGCTCCTCGAATTCCTCCATGGCCTGCAGCCGCCGGCTCGCGTCCCGCGTGATGGCGAAATTCCTCGGGACCAGCAGGTACGCGAACGCCTGTCGCTCCCGGCGACCCACGCGCCCGCGCAGCTGGTAGAGCTCGGCCAGCCCGAAACGGTCCGCCCGGTTGATGATGATCGTGTTGACGTTCGGAAAATCGAGACCCGACTCTATGATGGTCGTGCACAGCAAGACGTCGCACTTGCGGTCGAGAAATGACAGGATGGCGCCCTCCAACTCCTTCTCGCCCATCTGCCCGTGGGCGACGGTTACCTTCACATCCGGCAGCAGGCGCTCCAGAAAAGCCTGCATGGAGTAGATCGAGCCGACGCGATTGTGGACGAAGAATACCTGGCCACGCCGCGCCACCTCTGTCGAGATCGCACGGACGATGACATCTTCGTCGAACGGCAGGACCTCGGTCCGAACCGGGTGCCGGTTGCGAGGCGGTGTATCGATGACCGATATGGGTCGCAACCCGGAGAGCGCCATGTAGAGCGTTCTGGGAATCGGTGTCGCCGTCATCGAGAGAACGTCGACCGATTTTCTGAGAAGCTTGAGCTTCTCCTTGCTTCGCACGCCGAAACGGTGTTCTTCATCGATGATCAAGAGCCCGATGTCGTGGAAAGCGATGTCCTTCGACAACAAACGGTGCGTACCGATGACGATGTCAACGGCGCCTTCTTGCAACGCTGCCAGGATCTCTTTTTGCTGCGCCGGCGATTGGAAGCGGCTGAGCATTTCCACCCGTAAGGGAAACGCCCCCATTCTCTCGCGAAAAGTTCGATAGTGCTGCATGGCCAGGATGGTCGTGGGCACGAGTACGGCCACCTGTTTTCCCCCATCGACGGCCTTGAACGCGGCGCGGAGGGCGACCTCCGTCTTGCCAAAGCCCACGTCGCCGCAGATCAGCCGGTCCATCGGCCGCGGCACCTGCATGTCGGCCTTGATCTCCGCCGCCGTGCGCAGCTGGTCCGGTGTTTCCTCGAAGGGGAACGACGCCTCGATTTCCTTTTGCCACTGTGAATCCACCGCAAAGGCGTTTCCGGGTGCGATCTCTCGCTCTGCGTAGGCGGTGAGCATTTCCCGCGCGACGTCCTCGAGCGCTTTGCGCGTCCTCGCTTTGGTTCGCTGCCACCTCGCGCTGCCCAAACGGTCGAGCTTCGGCACCCCGCCCTCCTTGCCGACGTACTTTTCCACGAGCGGCATCTGGTCTAGCGGAACGAAGATACGGTCGCCCCCGTCGTAACGGAGGCTCAGACACTCCGTCTCTCCCCCGTACACGGATACTTTCTCCAGCCCGACGTAGCGCCCGATCCCGTAATCCACGTGTACGACAAAATCTCCCGCCTGGAGATGTTCGTGGCGGTAGCCCTGGGAGCGGTGTGTTTTCCGCCGGTCCGCCGGTCTCGGCAGAGCGCGGTGAAAGATCTGGTGGTCGGTCAAGACGGCGAGACCAGCCCCCTCCCACAGGAAGCCCGAGCTGATCCACCCGACGGGGAGATGGACCATTTCCTCGCTTTCTTCGAGCATATCGGCGAGACGCTCGCGTTGCGTGTCGCTCTCGGAAAAGATCTGGATGTCCACTTTGCTCTCGTACAACCGGCGAATCGTCTTGACGAGCGAGTCGAACTTGCCGAGGACCGTGGGATGCTCCGCCGTTCGAAAGGTGATGGCATCGTCCTTTGCCGGCGGCGGGGAGGCATCGCTTTTCTGCATCATCCACAGATGGATGTGGGTCATATCGAACGACGTATAGTAGTCGGGGGCGTGGATGTACTCATCGAGTTCGAGAAACGGGTACTCCGGCTCGGTCAGTTTGCTCGTTTTTTCGAAGGCTTCTTTCAACTCGTTCAGCGCGCGCCCAAGACCTTCCTCATCCCAGAAGAAGAGCAGCGGCATTTCTTGAAAGAAATCGAGCAGCCCGGCGCTTACCCCCATCGCGGGGGCGTAGCGCCGGAGCAGGTAGGAGAAATGGTGATGTTCGATCTCGGTCCGGATCTCGTCGATGACCGCTGCATCCAGCGACGCCTCCCGCAGGTTGCGCTCGAGCTCCGACATGGTCTGCTCGTTCACACGCACACCCGCCGCCGGCAGTACGCGTACGCTCTCCGCCGAATCGATCGAGGCCTGCGAATCGATGTCGAACGTGCGAATCGAGACCAGTTCGTCGTCGAGAAACTCCAGGCGGGCCGGATGGGCCCACGACGGGTCGAATACGTCCACGATGGCCCCGCGAACCGCGAACTGGCCCAGCTCCTCGACCGTGGCCACCGCCTCGTAACCGACGGACACGAGGTACTCGCGGAGCGCCTCCAGATCCAGGCGCTCGCCCAGGCGCAGGTCCCTGGTGCTGCGTGTGAATACATCGACCGGGACCGTCTTCTCGAGGAACCCCGGCAGGCTCGTCACTACGATATCCACGTCGTCCCGCAGAATCAGGTCGAGGCACGCGTTGCGGCGGCCGCGGATCGTCAGGTTCTCCTTGATCTCGAATCGCTGCGGAAAGATGTCCTTTTCGGGAAACAGGCGCACGCCGGCCGTTGAAACCGTTTTGAGGTCGGAGCAAGCGTCCTGTGCTTTTTCGGCGTCCGCGCAGCACACGACTACCGGGCGCCCCAGCGAGGTTCGGAGCGCCTCGAGGACCAGCGCCGGCGACGATCCCCGCAAACCCCTGACGTCGATGCGGCGGGCGCCCCGGTCGGCGGCCCGGATGATCTGCTTGACCGGCGGCTGCGCGAGTACGCGGCGGATGAGAGCGGAGGGAGTACTATGATCCGGTTTTTGTATCGGTTCCAACATGACTCCGGGGCCCTGGCGCCCTACGCCTTGCGTCCGAGGATCGCCTCTGCGACAAGCGCCGAGAGGGCGAGGAAAAGAAAGAGGGTGTAGATTTCCCTGCCCTGCTTTTCTCTGCGCAGATTCTCGGCAAAATCGGTCGTTGTATCGACGAGCCGGCCGCTTCCGAGAACGTCTTTATCGAACTCGATGGGATTCAGATTCGATTCGCGCGTATCCACGTTGACTACCGCCTGGGCAATCTGCGTCGTATCGGCCAGCAGCCGGTAAAAACCGACCGCGGGCGGGCGGGTCACCATCGCGCGGACGTCCCCGTGCGGCAATTCGTACAACAGCGGTTTGTCCTCGAACCCGGTGCCGCTTATCACGCGCAGCGCGGAGCCCTGTACATTCCACCCTCCGGCGGGAAAAGCAAAGACCAAATCGGCGCCCGCGTAGTTCTCCTGGTGGAACCCCGCGGCCTCCGTGCTCGCCAGGTACGAAACCGAGGTATGTATCAACGGCAGGAACATGGGAGACAGCGGCAGGTCTCCGCTCGGCATGTCCGGCGTCGCTGCCACCACCACGATTCGCCCCTCGCCCCTGCGGCACTCCCAGATCCCCGGGTCACCGCTTCCGAGGTAGGCGAGAACCGAGTCGGGGGCCACGCCGCTCACCGCCAGATAGCTCCGGATACGGCTCATCGCAAGGAGTTCGAGTTCCTCCTCGTTGAACAGGCTGAACACCGGGTGCCCCGGTTCGAACGACGTGAACCGCTGCCCCCCGCCGTGTTCCCTGGGTGTGGCCTTCTCGACGCCCACGTAGCGCAAGAAATCGCCGTCGCGCCACAACCCGTTGCGCCCGTGCCCGAGGAAGACGAGCGCTGCGCCGCCCCCCTCCACGTAGCGCTTGATCAGATCGAGTCTTCGCCGGTCGGGCTGTTGTGGATCCGTCCACACCACGACGCCTTTGCCGTACAGGCTGGCCGCTGTTACATCCTTTTCATCGACGGCGGATACGCTGAACTCGCCCTCGCCCGAACCGCGCGGGTTCAACGCTTTTTCCACGTAGAAGTACGCCGCCGCCTGCTTGCCGTCGTCCGAGAACTTCCGGCCGCGAATGAGGGCGACCGGTATCTTGCGCGAGACTTCCAGCAGGAAGAAGCGGTCGTCATCGACGGGCAGGCGGTCCCGGTTCTTGGCCACCCGGCATCTGTGAGCGCCCCAGCGGTTGATCGAGACGGGAAACGCCACCGTCGCGGACGAAGCCGCAGGGAGTGTGACCAGCTTCTCGGCTTTGCGCGTGTCACCCACGTAGAGCTCGACAGGAAAGTTGGCGGTATTTTCGCGCGAATGGTTCGTAAGTGAGACGCCGACCCTCACCACCTCGCCGGGACGAATCAGTTTGCGGGGGATGAAAACGCGGTCGATACTGACGTTGTCCACCGCCTCTTCGTACACCGGCAGGAATACGACCCGGACGTTATCCGCGACGCCCGCTGCCAGAACGGAGTCGGCCGGCTCGCGAAAATCCGAAATAACGTAGATCTCGCCGCCATCGATTTCCGATGCGTCGACCAGCGCTTCGGCTGCCTTCACCGCACGGGCGATGCTCGTGGTCTCGTTGGTTACCTGCAAGCCGGCGATGACGTTCTTGACGATCTGCTTGTTGCGCGTGCCCGCGTCAAAGAGCGCATCGGCCCTCGACGAGAACGAAATCACGTTCAACAGATCGTTCTTGCCGCTCTCGTCGACGACCTGCCCGGCGAGCGTTCGCGCCACCGTAAAGGCGGTGCCCGTCTCGCGCTCCGCACCCATGCTGGCGCTGACGTCGATACATACGATGACGTTCCTGGCGGCCTCGGCAGGTATGAAGAGGGCGGCCCTGCCCCGGATTGTCGGTCGTGCGAAGGCGAGCACGACCAGGAGTACGGCCAGTGTTCTCAGCAGCAGGATTAGCCAGCGGCGGAGGTTGACCTTGCGCATTCGCCGCTTGCTCATTTCGAATATGAATTCGAGCGAGCTGAACGCGATCCTTCGCTGGCGGCGCCGGTTGAGAATGTGAATGATGATCGGCAGCGCCGTCGCGGTCAGGGCGAGTCTGGGAACGGTGTCGGCATCGGGAAGCCCGC
>JBHHVD010000099.1:0-10249 GCA_046754105.1 Candidatus Krumholzibacteriia bacterium | reverse complement strand
TGAACCCGGAATCGATTGCAGGGGGTTGTGAGCGGGCTGTTGTGAGCCCGTTCCGTGCGGGTGCGCCAGGGGGCGGCCGTCGGACGTGTCCCGCCGGGGTCTCGAGGGCACCACGAGAAAGGCGGAGAAACGACCCAGCTTCCATGCGTCAAGATTGACGCTAGGCCCAGGATGAAACGGGTCCGCGCGCGAACACATCGAGCCGCATCGTGTCGTCACGGCCGCGGGCCAGGGGGCCGGACGCCGCGCACGCGATCATCGCCCCGTTATCCGTACAATACTGGAGAAGGGGGGCGTGATACTGAATTCCCCGGCCGGCGCACGCCCCGGCAAGATTTTCTCTGAGCAGGGCGTTCGCCGCCACGCCGCCGGCCAGGTAAACGTGCCCAACCCGGTAGCGCGCGGCACACCGCACCGTCTTCTCCACCAGAACATCCACGATCGCTCGCTGGGCCGAGGCAGCGACGTCCGAGACGGCCTTGCCGTTGACTCGAGGCAGACCCTCCACGTAGAGCCGCACCGCCGTCTTGAGCCCCGAAAAACTGAAGTCCAGGTCGCCCTTCTTCATCATCGCGCGTGGAAACCGCACCGCCTCACCGTCTCCGTCTCTCGCCGCCTTTTCGAGGACCGGCCCACCCGGGAACCCCAGCCCGAGCAACTTGGCGATCTTGTCGAACGATTCCCCGGCGGCGTCGTCTCGCGTGTTGCCGACGAGTTCGTACCGCCCCGCGAACGGGATATGGTAGAGCGATGTATGCCCGCCTGACACGACGAGGACCACCGCCGGCGTGCTTAGCACCTCGCCCTCGAGCTCATTTGAGAGTATGTGCGCCTCGATGTGATGTACGCCGACCAGCGGGCGCTTGACGGCGTAGGCCAGCGCCTTGGCGAAGGCGGCACCCACGAGCAGCGAGCCGATCAGCCCCGGGCCGTTGGCGACGCCGATGCCGTCGATGTCCCGCGCGTCCACTCCCGTCTCCGCCAACAGCGCGCGGTACACGGGGAGCACGCTCCTGATGTGCGCCCGCGATGCAATCTCGGGGACGACTCCACCGTACTCGTCGTGGATCAGCTGGTTGGCGGTGAGATTTGAGATGATCCCACGGCGCGTGGAAAACAGCGCCAGGGACGTGTCGTCACAGGATGTTTCGATGCCCAGAACGTTCACACTACAGCGCGCCCTCTCCGCTTTCGCCGGTGCGAATGCGGATCACATCCTCGATTGCCAGGACGAAGATCTTCCCGTCCCCGACCTGGCCGGTATGGGCGACTTTCTGGATCACTTCGATGACTCGCTCGACCATATTGTCGGCAACCACGATTTCCACTTTGCTCTTGGGAAGAAAATCCACCTGGTATTCGCTCCCCCGGTAAAGCTCGGTGTGTCCCTTCTGCCTCCCGAAACCGCGGATCTCGGACACGCTCATCCCGCGCACACCGATCTCCATTAACGCCGCCTTGACGTCGTCCAGTTTGAACGGCTTAATGTAGGCCTCTACTTTTTTCATACCGCTTCGATACCTGTTCCGCAGTGCCTCCGCAGGCCTGCTTTGCGTTCAGTTTAAACCAGCGTGACACGGCTGGCAAGAAAAATGGCGATACGCTATGATTGCCGCTATGGCCGGCAAGCCTCAATCCATCCGACTCAAGCTGCAGGCACTCGTCGCCGACATCGTCGCGAATCCGGAGGCCGGGGACACGGCGGCACGCCTGGCGAGCATGGGGTTTCCCTCGGAACCCGAGCTCGTCGACGTGCTGCACGAGGTGTCCAAACGATTCGGCGCGTCTTCTCCCGAACGGCTCGCGGCCACCGTCCAGGACCTGCTAGCGTCGCCGTACCCCGAGGGTGCACTCATAAATTTCTTGCGCTTCCTGGATATCGCCGGCACGTCCAGCGCCTTTTTGAACACGGCGGCCGGCGGCCGGCCGATGCGCGAGATCCTTGGCACCATTTTCGGTTCCAGCCAGTACATGGCCGATATCATAATTCGTAACCCCGGATACCTCTACTGGCTGATCGAAAAAGCAACCTGGGAGCGGCGGGAAACCACGGACACGTATTCGACGGGGTTGCGGGCGGATGCCGAGAATTTTCAATCGCTGGAGGCCAGGTTGGACGCCGCCAGGCGTTTTCAGCGGCGCATGCTGCTAAAGATCGGCGTCAAGGACCTGTTGGGCCTGCAGACGGTCGAGGAGACAACGGCGTGCCTGAGCAGTCTGGCGGATGCGGTCGTGCGGGGCGTTCTGGAAATGGTATGGCTGGCTGCGGCCACACCCGCGCAGCCGCAGCCCCCTTCCGGGTTCGCGGTGCTCGCGCTGGGCAAGTTGGGCGGACGAGAACTGAATTACAGCTCGGACATCGATCTCGTCTACGTGTGTGCTGACACCGACGAGAAAAACTTCGACTTCTACCACCGGCTTGCAAGAAGGTTGACCTCCGCTATCTCCGACGTCACCGCGGAAGGTTACTTCTACCGCGTCGACCTGCGCCTCCGCCCGGACGGCGCCACCGGCCCGCTGGTGAACTCCCTCACGTCCATGAGGATCTACTACGAGAACCGCGGCCGGCCGTGGGAGTTCCAGGCACTGCTCAAGGCACGGGTCATCGCCGGCGAGGCCGCTGTGGGCAATACATTCCTCAACGGTGTCGCCGGACTCGCGTTCAACCCGAGCCTGTCCTACTCGCCGGTGGAGGCCATCGGGCTGATGCGCAATCGGATCCGCGAGAACATTTCCGTGGAGGACCGATCCTTTAACATCAAATTGATGGAGGGGGGCATCCGTGACATCGAGTTCATCGTTCAAACGCTGCAGCTTCTCTACGGCAACAAGTACCCGGAGCTTCGAGTCACCAACACGCTGGACGGCATCGCTATCGCGCACAAGCGAAAGCTCATCAAACGGGTCGAGTACCGGACGCTGACCCGGGCGTACCGCTTTTTTCGACTGGTCGAGCACCGCCTGCAAATGATGCACCAGGTAAAGACGCATTCGATCCCCCGCACCAGGACCGAGGTCCAACTGCTGGCTCGCCGGATCGCCAACGGCCCCCTGGCAGGATTCACGCACACGTCGTTCCTCTCTACCCTGACCAGTTACATTAACGAGGTCCGGCTGCTCAGCGACAGTTTCTTCGCGGCCGACTCCGTACCCGAATCCGCCCTCCTTCTTCTCTCCCCCGAGGATGACGCGGCAAGCGAGACGCTGGCCAGGCTCAACTTCGCCGACGCGCCGCAGGCGCGCCGGGTTCTGCAATCTCTCGCCTACGGATCATTTCCCGAACTCGTCGGCCGCAACACGCGCGCAGCGTTCCAGAAGCTCCTGCCCACGCTACTCGAGGAACTTTCGCACACGGGTGATCCCAACGGAGCGCTGGCCAACTTTTCGCGGCTCGCCGACGCAAGCAAGAACGTCAGTTCGTTCTATGATTTTCTCCGCGAGTCGGTCCCGGCGCGGGTTCTCCTCAGGAACCTCGCGGGAACGTCCTCCGTCCTGACGGGAAAGTTGTGCGTGAATTTTGAAATCCTCGATTCGCTGCTGGAGGACCCGTCGGCGATTCTCGACATTCCCGTCTCCGCAGACGCGCCGGTCGACCTGCTTTTCAGCAGGAATGTTGAAACGGATCGTTCACGGTTGCACAAGAGGGTCGCCGCCGCGTTCGATCGCAAGGTCGTGGCCGCGTGGTTCAGTGACATGCAGGCCGGCACCTTCCCCGAGCGGATCGCCACGACGTTGACGCGGTCCGCCCGGCAGCTCATCACCTCGGCTTTCGACTCCCTTGCCGGGGGCACCGGCGCGGCTCTTTTTGCGATGGGCTCGTACGCCGTCGGTGAGCCCAGGCTGGGCAGCGACGTCGATTTGCTGGTCGTGGTCGGTGACGCTCCACTCGAACCGGTCACGCGGGCACTGCAACTGATCAACCGCAACCTCTCGGAGAGCAGTGTGCTCAAACTGGACTATCGCCTGCGGGGAGAAGGGGCCAACGCGCCCCTCGTTCAGGATCTCGAGTATTACCGGGGCTACTTCGCCGGCCGCGTCTCCCCATGGGAAACCGTGGCATTCGCGAAGTGCGCGTGCTGGGGCGGCGACCACAACGTGGCACGCGAGTTCGGCGCGGTCCTGCGCGCCCGGCTTGCGAGCCCACCCGCCGCCGGGGACCTGGTTGCGCTGATCGAGACGCGCGGCAAGCTGGAGAGTCTCGTCGCCGCCGACGCCGAGTTGCTGGAGACCAAGCGTTCAGCGGGCGGGCGTTATGATATCGAGTATCTCTGCGCCATCGGGCTCGCCGCCCGCGGCCGGCCCGTCCCTGTGGATAGCGGCACCGTTGAGCGCCTGCGCCTTTTGGCTGCGGACGGGCACCTCACGAGGCGCGCACTTTCGAGCCTCGAGGAGGCGCTCGCCTTCTACACCCGTGTCGATTATCTGCTCGAGCTGCAAGGCTTCTCCCTGCCGACGAACGCCGCCCGGCGAGACGAACTGGCTCGGTACCTCACCACGACCCTGGCGCTTTTGGGAATGGGTGACAAAACCCCGTTCGAGGAGCGCATGCGCGCCCACAAGGCGGCGGTTCGCAGGTGCTACCAGCGCCTTGTGGATTCGCTCGCCTAGCGCTCTCTACTCCGCGGTCCGACTCACGTTCGCTGGGATCCCCGGTGGCCCGATGCGGATGGCAAGGGTGGGCTCGGGGGTTGTCGACGGAACGTTCGCAGGAGCGAGCGAAGATCACCGGCCGCAAGGCCGGTAGCTGAGCGAAGCGGGCGACGGGACGGAGACAAGCCCCCGAGCCCGCACGACGCCGAGCCGCATCCGACAGCGGGCGGCTCGGGGGTTGTATTCGCTGACAGGACGTGAGTCGGACCGCGGAGTCGCGAGAGCGCTAGGCCAGCGCCGTTTCCAACCGGCTGCGGATGTTCCGCAGCGCCTGCGCGCCCGTGACCTTGCCGCCCCGTTTGTCGTGAACGTCGAACGAGTCGATCGCGCGGTTGGCCTCGGTCGATATTCTCGCGCGGTGGATCGTCAACCCTTCCTCGGACAGCGCTCGCGTGATACGGAACAGCAGTCCCGGCCGGTCCATCGCAAAAATGTCGACGATCGTAACCTCCGCCGATGTGTCGTTGTCGAACTCCACCTCGAGTCCTACCGGTATCGCCTCGTCCCTGCGTCGCTTCCATCTAAGCAGGTGCCTGTCCAGCGCGGCGCGGAGATCGAGCCTGCCCTTGAGCACGGCATCGAGGTGGTCGTGAATGCGCCGCGTCCGCTCTTCATCGATGGCTGCGTCACCGGTCACGTCCTCGATGCGAAACACGTCGAGCACTTTTCCATCGCTGCGGGTGAACGCGTTGGCAAACAGAATATTGCAGTCGTTGAGGGTCAACACGCCGCAGAGCTGCGACAATCGAAACGGCTTGTCCATCGTACAAAACGTGACTTGTGTCGACCGCTTTCCGCGTTTCGTATCGACGACGAAACGCTCCCGCTCGAGCGCGTCAACGAGCGATAGGTGGTGCTTGATCTGCGACGCGCTCATGGTCAGAAGGTAGCGGCCGGGCAGCATGTCCATGTGGGATAGTGCGCGCTCCCGTTCCCGGCCCGCGGGAAACGCGCGCAGCAGCTCTTTTTTCCTCGCTTTGTAAACGGTCTCCGGTTCCTTCTTTTGACGCGCCATATACTGGTACGCCTTGAGATACAGCGCCCACAACAGGCTTCGTTTCCACTCGGTCCAAACGACCGGCGATGTGGCTTTGAGATCGGCGTACGTCAGCAAGCACAGGTACTTGAGGTTGACCCGCGTCTTTACCCGCGAGCAGAACGATTTGAGCATGCCGATATCACCTGGATCTCGGCGCTGGCTGAAATGCGACATGAGCAGATGAATCTCGATGAGAAAGGACGCTTGCTCGACCTGTTCGGGCCTGATCCTCATGCGTTCGAGTATCTTGCGTGACAGGACCGCGCCTTTCTTTGCGTGTCCCCTGCCCTCGATCTTGCCGATGTCGTGCAGGAGAGCGGTCAGAAACAGCACCTGCTTGTCGGCGATCTCCGAGTAGATACGTGACAACGCGCCGATCCGTTTCGAGCGCGTCGTCGCAAGCTCCTCGAGGCTGCGCACGACCTGGAAGCTGTGCTCGTCCACCGTATAGTGGTGGTATAAATCGTACCGTTTGAGACTGGTCAGCTCGTTGTACTCGGGAATAACGGCGCCGAGAAACCCCGTTTCGTGCATGGAGCGCAAGACCAGCGCGACGTTCTTGCCGTCCCCGAGAAGCTCCGGAAAAGATCTTCGCATGCGGGCACGGTCGCTCCTTCCCGTAAGGTCCTCCTGCAGGAGCGTCTCCAACCGTCGCCGCACCCGGCGCTCGAGACGGAGACCCGTTTCCTTCTGCCTGGCGAACACGTAGAGCGGCGCGATCCGGATCCTGCGCCGGTCGACGCGCAACGCGAGCTTGCCACCCGCCTTCGGCAATCTCCGACCGCCCACGAGAACGCTTATGTTCTTGCCGTAGTGGAGTTCCTCGATAATATCCTCAGTGATCTGAAAGACCGTTCGCGTGTGATTGTAATAATCTCGCATGAAAAGCTCGACGGCGAGATGCCCGCCCCGCGACCGATACCCGAGTGGTGCTGCTATCTTTTTTTGCATGGCGACCGTAAGCTGGTCCTGCTTGGACTCTGTGGCCAGGTGGAGCTCGACTCGCACGCGCAGCAGGAATTCGTACGCGTCCGAGAGCGACTCTTGTTCGCCCGGGAGCAGGAGACCCCTGCGCGCCAATGCCGACAAGCCGATCTCGCCCCGCATTACCATTCCCAACCAAACGAGGGTCTGGAAGTCCCTCAGCCCGCCTGGGCTGAGCTTTACGTTTGGTTCTATGAGCTGGTAGCGATTCGAATACTTCTTGTGCCGCCCGATCGCGTCCTTGATTTTTCTCGATACGAACGCTTCACGGTCCTTGCGGCGAAGCCTCCTGATCTGCCGCTCGACCTCCCGGGCGATTTTCCTCGATCCACAAACCCAGCGGCTCTCGAAGAGCGCCGTTCGCGTATCCATGTGCCGCGACAGCGTGCTCTCGCTTTCGATGATTGATTCGACGGCATGTCCCAACTCGAACCCCACGTCCCACATGAGGCGCACGAACGATGAGGCGACTTGTTTGACCACGGCGGTTTTTCGCTTGCACAGCACGAGGATGTCAACGTCCGAGTACGGGGCCAGCTCCTCGCGGCCGTAGCCGCCCATACCGATGATCGCAATGTCGGTTTTTCTTGTCGTGAGCCCGTTCTCCTCGGCGGCTCGCTGAAAAACGACGCCGACGATGGTGTCCACGATGCGGCTGTAGTCTGAAACGAGGGCTCTCCCTCGGGTGCCGGGAGCGCGGGCGTCGATGATTTTCCGGCGCAGCAGCGTGAGGTAGTCGCGGGTAACGGAGAGAAACTCTTCGCGGCCGAGCGGCCGGTGGTTTTCGGCGAGAAACGGGCCGGCGCCGGGAGGCGATTTCCTGCCGGGTCCCCGGGGCTTCTCCGGTGGTGGGGTCATCGGTTATCGGAGTACGCTACGCGTCAAAATACAGAAAGAACTCATAGGGATGCGGGCGTAGCGCCAGTTCCGAGAGTTCACGCTCGCGTTTGTATTCGATCCAGGTTCGTACGACGTCCTCGTCGAAGACGTCGCCGCGCAGGAGAAAATCGTGATCGTCCTCGAGCGCCTTGAGGGCGTCCGCCAGCGAGCCGGGCGTCTTGGCGATGGCGGCGAGCTCCTCCGGCGGCAGATCGTAGATGTTCTTATCGAGCGGCTCCCCCGGGTGAATCTTGTTCTCGATGCCGTCGAGACCGGCCATCATCATCGCCGCAAAGGCGAGATACGGGTTGCACGTCGGATCCGGGCACCGGAACTCGACTCGCTTCGCGCTCGGCGACGGCGAATACATCGGAATACGAATCGCCGCACTCCGGTTGCGCTGCGAGTACGCGAGATTGACCGGCGCCTCGAAGCCCGGCACGAGGCGCTTATAGGAATTCGTGGTCGGGTTCGCAAAGGCGAGGAGCGCCGGGGCATGCTTGAGAACGCCTCCGATGTAATAGAGTGCCATCTCGCTCAAACCTGCATAAGCGTTGCCGGCAAAGAGAGGCTTATCGTTCTTCCACAGGCTCTGGTGGACGTGCATGCCCGAGCCGTTGTCGTTGTACACCGGCTTGGGCATGAAGGTCACCGTCTTGCCGTGTTTTCTCGCGACGTTCCGAACGACGTACTTGTAGATCATGAGCTTGTCACCCATGCGCGTCAGCGTGTCGAACCGCAGATCGATCTCCGCCTGCCCGGCGGTCGCTACTTCGTGGTGCTGGGTCTCCACGTCGCACCCGAGGTCTATCAGGGTGAGCATCATCTCGGAACGGAGATCCTGGAAGGAATCGGTGGGCGGCACCGGGAAATAGCCCTCCTTGTAACGCGGCTTGTAGGCGAGGTTGGGTTCCTCGTCGCGGCCCGAGTTCCAGCTGCCCTCCTGCGAGTCCAGGTAGTAAAAACCCATGTTCTCTTTCTGGTCGAATCTGACGTCGTCGAAAATAAAGAATTCCGCCTCCGGACCGAAACTTGCCGTGTCTGCGATACCGGTGCTTTTCAGGTAGTTTTCGGCCCGCGACGCCACGCCGCGCGGGTCGCGACTGTACCGCTCCCTCGTGATCGGATCGAAGACGTCGCATATAATGCTGAGCGTCGCCTGGCGGGAAAACGGATCCATGAATGCCGTGCCGGCGTCCGGGATTACCAGCATGTCGCTCTCATTGATGTTGCGCCAGCCGCGGATGCTCGATCCATCGAAACCGAACCCGTCCTCGAAAGCGGATTCGTCGAGAGCCTTGATGGGCACGCTGAAATGCTGCCACGTGCCGGGGAAATCGAGAAACTTCAGATCGAGAATGAGGGCTTTTTGTTCCTTGGCGTAGTCGATCAGTTCCCGGGGAGTTCTTGTCTTCATCCTGGACGCACCATCCTTCGAATCCTGGCCGAAGCGCGTGGGGGTTGCCGTCGCAAACGACGTCCGCGGCGAATTAAAACATACGTTGTAACCGAATGTGCCCGGCCTGTCAACAATCCTCTCTGCGGCGGCTATTCCGGCGGGCCCGGCAAGAGGTTTTCCAGCTCGCGCACGGCCTGGCCCAGCCAGCGGAGGAGATCTCCGGCGATGACCCCCCTGAGACCCACCGTCCGCGAGGCGAGTTCCCCGGCTCGTCCGTGCAAGTAGCATGCGACGGCCGCCGCGGAAAGTTCCGACGCCCCCTGGGCCTGCAAACCGGCCACCATGCCGGTCAGAACGTCCCCCGTTCCCGCCGTCGCCAGCGCCGAATTCCCCTCGTGGTTGATCCACACATCCCCGTCCGCCGAGGCGACGAGGGTCGGCGCGCCCTTGTGCACCAGGGTGAGCCCCAGTTTTGTTGCGGTGTCTCGGGTCATTTCGATTCTTCCCAGCGGGTCGCCGGGAACGTCCGAGCCCAGAAGCCGCCGCAGCTCGCCGCTATGAGGCGTCAGGACAACGGGCGGCCCCAGCCCGGCCAGCCGCTCCGGCTCTCCGGCGAAGGCGCTGATCCCGTCCGCGTCCACCACCAGCGGCTTGGGGCTCGTCGAGACCAGGTCCCGTATAAAGGAGGCGGTCGCTTCCTCCCGACCGAGTCCCGGACCGACGGCAACCACGTCGCTCTTGTCGATGTGCCCCTGCAGAGCCGGCAGGGCGCCGTCGCCAATCGCGCCCTGCGGCGTTTCGGGCAGCGGCACGACGATCGCCTCGCGAATACCGCCCTGAATGACCGGCCGAATGCTCTCCGGCGCCGCCACGTACACCATTCCGCAACCACTTCTCAGCGCCGCCTCCGCTGCCAGCAGCGCCGCACCGCTGTACTCCCGGCTCCCCGCCACGAGCAGCACCGTTCCCGCCTGGTACTTGTGCGCGTCCGGCGGCCTGCGCACGATGCGCCGCACGGCCTCGGCGCGGTCGAGCAGGTTGATGCCCAGCGAGCCGAGCGCCGACCACTGGCGGGGATTCAGCTCGACGGAGCGGCGGTAGTAGCCGATGGCTTCGTCCAGCAGGCGGCGGGTGACGGCGACGTCACCCAGCATCTCGTAGAAGTCGGCGTCGGACGGGTTGATCTTTTCGATCTCGGCCACGGCTTTGGCGTAGTCGCGAGTGTGGCCCTGAAACAGATGCCAGGCGGCGTCCAGCTCCAGCAGGGGAAGGAAGTTTTTGTTGGCCTTCAGGCCGCG
>JBHHVD010000098.1:0-10808 GCA_046754105.1 Candidatus Krumholzibacteriia bacterium | reverse complement strand
GCACTTGTCTGGCAGACAAGAGGTCACGGGTTCGATCCCCGTCAACTCCACCATTCCCCAGTCTCGGCACCTCGCGTGGAGTCCCCGGCTGACGGGGACGTAATTCTTCCGACGGCCGCGGGACCGGCCGTGCGATCGTTTCTTGCGGTGGGGAACACGAAAAGTGATCCGGTTCGCCTGCATATTCGAAGACAAGAAATTCTCCAACTTCTTTCCACTTTCCCTCAGCCAGCCGGTATTCGAGCTGCGGATCGGCGGCCGCAATTTCCGCGAACGGCTCGAGGTCGAGGCCGGAGCGGCGAAGAACGGCGTCCTGTGCCGGGACTACCTCGCGCCCCTCGTGGGCCTCAAATACGAGGGGCTCATGGTCAACGAACTCCCCGGTGACGACTGCCTGTTTATTAACGGCCGGCTCCTGTGCTACGCGGATGAATTGAAGGAACTCCTGGGCAAGATCCCGGACAACGGCATCGCGGTCAAGGGTGGCTATGTGATTGCCGCGAAACTGACGGGAGAGGCGGCGGAAGATTTCGCCGCGTATATCCGCCGCCGCATTTCGGAAGACACCATAGAACAGTTGTGCGAAGAGCTGCGGCAATACGTCACAGCCGGGAAAAAGAAACCGGGGGTCGCGAAGGGGAAAAAGAAGGGCGTCGTGTCGCCGGAGGCGGATCAGGGAACGTACGAGGATGATCACGCGCTGGGGCAGGACAGCCTGGCGGAGAAACTCCCGCAGCAACTCCTGCAGATTATCGACGAGCACAACGTGACCCGCGCGGATATGCCCGAGGCGAGATTGCTGTCCTTCCCGTGGCAAATCATCGAGGAGAACCCCGCTGTAATAGAGGATGACTTTCAGAAATCCCCGTTTCGCGGCCAATCGGAAGAGTCCATCGTTTACCCCGGCGTTCAGATGGTGGGGGAGGAGAATATCGTCGTCGGCGAGGGAGCCGTCATACGGCCCGGCGTCGTAATCGACGCATCGTCGGGACCCGTCGTCGTAAACGACGGTAGCACGGTGATGCCGAACGCATCACTGCTGGGTCCCGTGTACGTCGGCAGGAACAGCACGATAAAAACCGGGGCGAAGATTCTCGAGGGCACGTCGGTCGGCGACGTGTGCAAGATTGGCGGCGAGGTGGACCAGACCATTTTCGGCGCGTACTCCAACAAGCAGCACGACGGTTTCATAGGCCACTCGTATATCGGCGAGTGGGTCAACATCGGTGCGGGATCGAACAACAGCGATCTTAAGAACAACTACAGTCCGGTGAGGATGTGGTGTGCCGGGACGATTCGGGAGACGGGAAGGCAGTTTCTCGGCTTGATAATGGGGGACCACAGCAAGACCGGCATCGGAACGCTCTTCAACTCGGGCACCGTAGTTGGTTTCAACTGCAATATCTTTGGTACCGAGATGGCGGACAAGTTCGTTCCCAGTTACTCGTGGGGCAGCGGCGGAGCCCTGGTTGAGTATCAACTCGAAAAGGCGCTGCTGACCGCCCAGGTGGTGCTCGAACGGCGTGAGATAAAATTCGACGACGTCTACCGTCACTACTTCGAGAGGATTTTCGAGTTGTCGGAGAAATGTCGCAGGAACATATGACACGCCAGGCCGTTTGCGGCACGAACGGGAAACCACCGGCGGCGTGGAGGCACGACTCGTCTCCACGGACCACGCCTTGGGTGGCATGCTACTTGATGCAGGCAGGGCAGAGATATCGCCCTGCCTTTCCCGTGACTTGCAATGGCGTAGACCCATTCCTCATGGTTAATGCTGTTCAACGAGTCCATGCACACGGTCAGGCGGGGCTTTCTTGTGCCCCCCAATGCGGCCGTCGAGCCTCGCGTGACGATTCCTCCAGCCTGAGTCCCCGAAGACACGCCGCCGCCGTGCGCGTTGACAGGATGTGAGGGGTCTGATAAGGTCTACGGGTTGAGAGAATTCGCATCCGAGGAAAAACCCCCAAGTATCGCGGCAACTTCACCACCCCCTTATGGCACGAAACCGGAATATCGCGTTTTTGGTGTTTTTTGGCGGCGCCTTGTTCCTTACCCTCGTGGCAGTGGCCGTCTACATCGCCGTCCTCTTCGTTGCGGACGACGACGTCGGGTTCGGGGATGCGGTGGCGGTGGTGGATGTGCAGGGAGAGATTCTCTACGACCTGTGGAAGGTCCAGGAGATCGAATCGCACCGGGATAATGATCGCGTAAAGGCGATACTGATCCACATCAACACGCCGGGTGGCGGAGTGGCGGCCTCGCAGGCGATTTATCGCGCGACCGTCAGCGCGAGGGAGAGAAAGCCGGTCGTCGCCTTTCTGGGCCCGCTCGCGACGTCGGGTGGGTACTACGTCGCCTGTGCCGCCGATACCATTGTTGCGTACGAGGGCACCCTCACCGGCAGCATCGGCGTAATTGCGTCGTTCGTGCATACCGAGGAGCTGTTCCGCAAGGTCGGCCTCGGGGTGACCGTCATCAAGGCCGGCAAGTACAAGGATGTTGGATCGCCGCACAGGGAGATGACGGATGCGGAGCGACTCTACATGGGGGCGCTGCTCGACAACGTATACGTGCAGTTTCTCAACGCCGTAAGTGACGGTCGGAGAATGCCTATGGCGCAGGTGGAGGAGCTGGCGGAGGGGCGTCTCTACTCCGGGGAAGAGGCCCTGGCGCTCGGGCTCGTGGACCGGATCGGGACATACGAGGAGGCCCTGGCCCTGGCGGCGGCCATGGGGGGCATCGCACCTCCACCAAGGGTGATCCGGAAGCGCAGGAAGCGCCCGCTGGCGGAGACGCTGCTCGGCCGCGTGGCCTCGAACCTTCCGGCTCTCGCAGGCGAGCGGGTACAGCTGCAGTATATAATGCCGTAAATTATTATTTGACACCACTTCGCTTGTATGCTAATTTGTAGCGGCTGGCTCATTCCGTGCTGAATGCTGCCCCATGCTTGGACATCGCGGCGGATAGACGGCCTTTGGTTGGGTGGGGGTTGATGAACGGTGCAGTATCGCTATAACCAGAATGAGGTGACGCGTAATGACGAAAGCTGACTTGGTCGAGGAGATATCAAGGCAAACGGGTTTGAACAAGAAGGATACCAGCATCGTCGTAAACGAAATCATTGGAAACATTTGCCGCGCTCTTGCGGAGGGAGACAAGGTGGAGCTTCGAGGTTTCGGCAGCTTCAAGGTCAAGGAGCGGCGAGCGCGCAAGGCGAGGAACCCTCGCACGGGAGCGGGCGTGTACGTGCCCGCAAAGCTGGTGCCTTACTTCAAGGCGTCCAACGAGTTGAAGTCGAGAGTGAACCATGGTAGCGGTCAAGTTTAGTCAGAGAGGTTGTTAGAGAATGCCCTGCGGCAGAAAGCGCAAGAGAAAGAAGATCGCGACGCACAAGCGCAAGAAGCGGCTTCGGAAGAACCGCCACAAGAAGAAGAAATAGGAAAACCGGCGCTCGCGGCAGGGTGTCGCAGTCGATTGACTCGATGTCTTGAAGAGGCTCCGCCGTAACCCGGCGGAGCTTGTGCCAGGTGCCCGATTCGAACACATGCTGGGGTGCGATAGTCACGTGACCAAGAAAGAGCGCAGACGAGCGGTGCGAGCGCCGGCGCAGCTGGCGATGGAGATCAAGCTCAGCGGCAGCGACTACGCACGTGTCGAGAGTATCAACGTCAGCGCCAACGGCGTTTACTTTTCCACCCCGCAATACATCTCCCCGCTGACCAGGCTGGGTATCACGCTGGTTTTGCCGGAAGGCACCGACGGCGATCCCGAGGATGGTCACGAAGTCTTCTGTGAGGGTGTCGTCGTCCGTGTGGAACCCGAATCACCGGGCGGGGACGGAACGCAATACGAGATTGCTTGTTACTTCACCGCCATCTCGGAGAAGGACAAGGGTTATCTCGATTCCTACATTCTTCACCAGCTCGCCTTTTAGCCCCAATCGTTGTGCGAAGCCGCCCTCCCTCGACGGGCCCGCCCGCAACCGTACGGTGTACGCGCGCCACGGATGCCGGCCGGGACGTTATTTTTGGTTGATGGGTTTGGGTACCTGTGGTAAGAAACTATCCAGCCGAAGGAGCACGACTAGCGACGGATGACGCGGAACCCTTTGTCCAATAGGACGTAATGACCCAGCCGCCCGAGAGCCCCCGTACAGACGCACCGCCGGTGTTGATCGTCGACTCGCACCCACAGGCGGCGGGCCCGGTCGGGGTGCCCGGCATCCGCGTCGATGTCAGCCCGGGCCCGACCGACGCCCTGGCGCGGCTGCAAAAAGACGATTACCGCCTGGTGCTCGTGAACGCCGACTCGCTGCCGGGCGAGCCCGCCGATTTCGTGCGCCTCATCCGCCGACAACACCCCGATACCATTCTGATGGTGACCGCCACCCGGCCTTCGACGGAGTTGCTGGCGCGCTTGATCCGGGACGACGTCGACGACTTCGTGCCCGGCACGCTGGACGCCGCGCGGCTGTCCGCAGTCGTGCGCGCCGCGCTCGCTCGCGGCCGGCGCGGCCGCGAGCGCGGGCTGACCGGCGCGAACCGCCAGCTGCGGGTTCTCAACCAGACCCTGCGCGACCACGTTTCGAGATTGACCATTCTGTACGGGATGGGCAGGGACATTTCCGAAAACGAGAACTGGAGCGATGCCCTCGATCGCTTCTTGATGGCGCTCGTCAGCTATACGGGGGCGGACGGAGCCGCGCTGCTGCTCCTTAGCGAGGGGGAGACGCGCCTGGCCGTGCGCGCGAGCTTTCAGGTGGACCCTCCGATCCTCTCCCAGTCCTGCCAGGTACTGGTCGAGAACTGGCAAGACAACCCGCGGAGTTCGGAAATCCACGCCGTCGAGAGTTATCGAGAGGGCGTGTTCGACACGTGCCTGGAGAGGTCCGTACCGTGGCGCTTCACGGTGATACCCCTGAGGCACCGCAACCGGCGCCACGGTTTTCTGTTCTTGGAGAAGGAGTACCGGTCCAGTGTCGCATTCATGACCGACTATCATTTTCTGAGCACCATTCAAACCGTTCTGGCAGGGGAGGTGGCCAACGCCTCGTACATCAGCGAGCTGCGGCAGCTGGGACGTTTCAATCAGAAGGTGCTGGACAACATTCACAGCGGCGTCGTCACGACGGATCTTTCGGGCGACGTACGGTTCTTCAACGAGCGGGCCTCGCGGATGTGCGACGCCCTCGGTACCCGCCGGCCACTTCATTTCAACGAGCTGTTTAGCAGCCCCAATTATGCCGGCGATTTCTACCGGCGGGTCATCGAGTCGGAGGGCGACGAAAGGGTCGTCGAAGTCCGTTACAAGGGCAAGGGCGAGAGTGAATACTCGGCGCGCATGAACATCACGAAGATGCACGACGACAATCTGAACGGCACGGTACTCGTGGCCATTTTCGAAGATCTAACCGAGCGTAAACGGCTCGAAGGTCAACTTCGCCGCCACGACCGCCTGCGGGTCCTGGGGCAGCTCTCGGCGGGCGTCGCCCACGAGATCCGCAACCCGTTGACCGGCATCGCGACGAGCGCCGAAGTGCTCGGTGGCAAACTGCGAGGCCAGGAAGATGAGCTCAAATACATTCGAGCAATCCTTGACGAGATCGGGCGCCTCGACGAGATTATTCGCAACTTGCTGAGTTTCGCCAAACCGGCGGCACCGCAGTTGGGCTCCTGCGCGCTGGCGGATTTGTCCCAACGGGTGGCAGGCCTTCTGTCGGATGAGGCAAGGAGGAAGGGGATCCGGCTGGCGGTGGAAGACGGATTGAAATACCGCCGGTGCCGGGCCGATGCGAACCAGCTGACCTCCGTATTGCTCAATATCGTACTCAACTCGATTCACGCGTGCGAAACCGGAGACGAGGTAAAGATTATTTTGCGCAACGAGGAACCCCCGCAGGCGCAGGGCCGGGCCTTCGCGAGCATCGAGGTGGTCGACAGCGGGTGTGGCGTGCCGGAGGAAGTGCGTGGCAACCTGTTCGAGCCGTTTGTAACCACTAAGACGAACGGCACGGGGCTGGGGCTCGCTATCTCTCAGCAGATAATCGAGGATCACAACGGCGATATCCGTTGCGATTTCCTGAAGAGGGGCACGCGATTCACGATTCGTTTACCGATGGAAGCCAAGAACGACGCGGCCGGCGGTCGGCCGACCTGACCAGAAAGGGAAGAGCATGCCGAAAGCGATACTGATCATCGATGATGAAAAGACGATCCGCTGGTCCCTGGGGGAGGCCTTGAAGGAGGCCGGCCACGAGATCTTCGAAGCGGACAACGGAGAAAGAGGGCTCGAGGAGTTCAGGCGCAGCGAGATCGATTTGTGCCTGGTTGATCTCAAGCTGCCCGGAGACAACGGTATCGAGATTCTCAAGAAGATGAAAGCATTGGACCCGAGCGTGCCGGTCATCATGATGACGGCGTACGGCGAGGTCGAAACCGCCGTGGAGGCGATGAAGAACGGGGCGTACGATTTTACACTGAAACCCTTCGCGCTGGAGAAATTGAAAGTGACGATCGGCAACGCCCTGGAAACCCACCGCCTCAAAGATGAGATCGCGTATCTCAAGGAGAAAACCGGCGGCGCGAGCGTATATAAGAATTTCATCGGTCACAGCGGCCCCATGAAAGCGATTTTCCACAAGCTGGACAAGATCGGCAAGAGCAAGGCGAACACCGTGCTTATCACCGGCGAGAGTGGAGCCGGCAAGGAACTGGTCGCGAGAACCGTTCACGCGTGCAGCTACAGCGATACACGCCCTTTTATGGAAATAAACTGCGCGTCAGTCCCGGAAACGCTGCTCGAGAGCGAACTGTTCGGTTATGAGAAGGGTGCGTTCACAGACGCAAAGAACCGCAAGAAGGGTCTCGTCGAACTGGCCGAGGGCGGAACGCTCTTTCTCGACGAGATCGGGGAAATGGGGATCACGCTGCAGTCCCGGCTCCTGAGGGTGATCGAGAACAAGACCTTCAGGCGTGTCGGCGGTGTCCAGGATCTGCGCGTAAACACGCGTATCGTCGCGGCGACCAACCGTAACCTGGAGTCCGCGATCGAGGAAAAAACTTTTCGGAAAGACCTCTACTACCGGCTCAAGGTTATCCCGATCCACGTGCCGCCGCTGCGGGAACGAAAGGAAGACATCCCGTTTCTCGTGAACCATTTCGTCGACCGCTTCAACCGGGAACTCGGCAAACACGTCAAACCGGTGGCGCGGGACGTGATGGAGGTTCTCATCAACTACGACTGGCCCGGCAACGTTCGCGAATTGAAGAACGTTGTCGAGCGGGCGATGCTCCTCGACGCGGAGGAGGCTATTCTACGCGAACACCTTCCCGGTGAAATCTACGCATCGGGACCCGGCACCGCGGGTCCGGACCGGGCCGCCCACGTGCTGTCCTCGTTCTTCCCGATGACCCTGCGCGAGGTCGAGCAGATCCAGATTCTCAAGACCCTCGAGCAAACCAAGGGCAACAAGTCCAAGGCGGCGGGTATCCTCGGGATTTCCCGGCAAACCCTGCGCGAAAAGCTCAAGCTGGTCGACCAGGCGGCCCGGGGGGGGGCCGATAGTCGACCACAGGCCGGGCGCGATCGCCACAAATGAAAACATATTGGTCAGGAACCGGCTCCTTGGTCGCGGCGCGCGCAACGGGCCTCGGGCGGTCCGTTCACCGAACTGGCATATCCGCAGGGTATTAAGGTCGAACTGCCTCCATGTGACGATTTTTCCTGCCGCTGGCACATCGATTGCCGTGTGCCGGGGTGCTGGAGAAACCCGAACTGGAGGGAGGCCACACAGTGAGCGATAACCGTTTTGGCATGGATGAAGGGGTGGAGCGCCGGTTGTCGGAGCTGGAATACATATTCCGTCACGGCTCCGTACGGGACATGGAACGGCTGATGATCATGCAGCGCCTGGCCCAGAACGAGCAGAACCGCACGCGCGCGGCGAAAACGCTGGAAATCAGCGTCAGAACCATACGCAACAAGCTCAGGTTGTACCGCGAGTTGGACCTCGCGCCCGAGTGCGGCTCAGCGGCTCTCGAAAACTCCGACGCCTAGCACGACTCGACTCCGGACGGGGCGCCGTGCCGCGTCCGGAGTCGTGCCGGAGCACCTCGATTGGGCGTTGACAAAATGTCAGTTTGTACCTATCGTGACTTTCGGTGAAAGTCATTGATGGAGCAAAAGCTACAACTACTGGCCGCAACGGCCGATCCGACAATTAGCCAGGTTCTGCACGGGATCGACGCCAAACGCTGGGATGTCGTTCTCTTCGAAACCCCCGAGCGTATCTTCTCCGCAGCGGTTAGCGACCTCCACGTACTCATCGTCGACGAGGCGGCGACGGGGGGCAGCTACGTCTCCCTGATCAAGCGAGTGCGGAAACGGTTTCCCGCGGTCGAAATCATGGTGGTAGGCGGGCCGAAGTCGGACGAGGTCCGCGTCACCGAGCGACGCGACGGGGTCGACTGCTACTTTGAGCGACCGCTCGAGGCCGGCCTCCTAAAGGCAGTGGTCGAACACCGCCTGGCGTTGGCGGCGCTCAAAGCCGGTGCCGGTATCGTGGGGCGTTCGCCGGTGATGGAAGAGATCCTGGAGGCGATCCTGCAGGTGGCGCCGACCGAGGTGCCGATCCTCATCGAAGGCGAAAGCGGTACCGGCAAGGACGTCGTCGCCGGCGCGGTCCACCAGGCCAGCCGGCGAAGAGACGGGCCATATGTGGCCATCAACTGTGCGTCACTGGCGGAGGGCGTGCTGGAGAGCGAGTTGTTCGGGCACGAAAAAGGGTCGTTCACCGGCGCGGTCGCGCAGCGCGCCGGTGTCTTCGAGCAGGCCAGCGGCGGAAGCATCTTTCTCGACGAGGTCGGGGAGATGAGCACGAACATGCAGGTGCGATTGCTGCGTGTTCTGGAATCGGGTGAGGTACTGCGGGTCGGTGGCGTCAAGAGCTTCAAGGCGGACGTCCGCGTGATCGCCGCCACCAACCGCAACCTGGGCGACGGAGTCGCCGCAGGCACCTTTCGCCAGGATCTCTACTATCGTCTCAAGGGCGTGAGTTTTTACCTCCCCCCGCTGCGAGACCGCAAGGAGGACATTCCCCTGCTGGTGGGGGCGTTCATACGCAAGGCCAACGAGAAGCACGGCAAGAACGTGAAGGGCATCGATCCGGACGCGCTGCGGGCGATTGTGGACAATCCGTGGCCGGGGAACATACGGGAGCTCCGCAATCTGATCGATACCGCCGTGGTGCTGGCGCCGCGGGGCCGCATATCGCTGGAAGTGGTCGCGCCGCGGCTGGCCGAGGGCGGCCCGCCGCAGGCAACGCTGCTGCCGGTGCCCTTGCACCGCTCGAAGGACGAGGCGGAGAGGGAGATGATCTATGCGTCGATCCTGGCGCTGCACCACGACGTGCGAGAGATCCTCGGCATGCTCAGGCGCGGACGCGGACCTCTGGAAACGCTCAGCGAGGTCTACGCGAACGGCGGCGAGGAGGCCGGCCCCGTGCAGAACCTCGCGCACCTGGAGCGATCGGCCATCGCGGGGGCGCTGAGGACCAGCGCTGGGAACCGGCGCAAGGCTGCGGATATGCTCGGTATATCCGAACGGACGCTGTATCGCAAGATCAAGGAATACGGCCTGATATGAGCGCCGGCAAAGTGTGTTTGACACCCGGCAAGCGTGTCCGGTATACTTCTCATACGTAGTCCGCAATTACGTTATTCCCCCTGATGCCTATGCAGTGGGCGCCCGCTGATCACAGGTACACCCGAACCCCAGAGGCATCCATGCTCGAGAGATTTGGAAAGACCATTGCTGCCGTGCTGTTATCAATCGCCGTCGCCGGGTGGCCCGGCGCTGCCGCGGCCAAGAAGTTCGCAGGGGAGTTCATGGCATCCGGCGGAGGAGCGAGGGCACTGGGCATGGGGGGCGCCTTTGCCGCCGTTGCGTCCGACGCGTCGGCGCTGTTCTGGAATCCGGCCGGAATATCCGGCTTCGAGAAGCGCCAGGCGCTTTTCATGCATTCGGAACGTTTTGGCAACCTCGTCAACTACAACTTCGCAGCATTCACGAGCCCGACGACGGCGTTCATGTCGGCGGAGCGGGAGGCGTCCTTCGGCGTCGCGGTAATCCACCTGGGTGTCGACGACATCGCCGTCACCAACAACCTGCCGATACTCGACAACAACGGCGTGCCCGGGTTCCAGCCCGAAGCGGGGGACCGGCTGGACACGTCCTCCATCCCGCGTGAGAGCAACAATGATTTCGCGCTCTTTACGAGCTATGCGATGAAGACGGCGCACGGAAGGGTGGGGGGGACACTGAAGCTGATTTATACCGACGCGATCGGTGGCTTCACCGCCACGGGGGTCGGGCTGGACCTTGGGTTTCTGCGGCGGAACCTGTTTTTTGAGAGGTTCGACGTGGGTGTGAAGCTCCAGGATATCACGGGTACCTATATCAGCTGGAGCACGGGGACCAACGAGTTCATCGCGCCGTCGGTAAAGCTGGGACTGGCGTACAGCCTCAGTTCGCCCGCGTTGAACGGAGCGCTGCTCCTTACCGCCGACGGAGATTTTTATTTCGAGGATCGCCGTCGCGCGTCACAATTCTGGGTCGACCGCTACAGCCTCGACCTTCACTTCGGTACCGAACTCCAGTTCCAGGGAAAGGTGATGATACGGGGTGGCTTCGACGCAGGCGAGGAGCACAACATGAACCCCACCGCGGGTGCGGGTTTCCGTGTAGGGGCGCTGGGCTTCGACTACGCCTACCTGCAACACGACGACTTCGAATCCACTCATCGCGTG